>NZ_JBEXGL010000026.1:0-79034 GCF_040607315.1 Micromonospora sp. NPDC005305
GGCCGCGTCGGCGCGGCGGTGCCGCCCCTGCAGCCCGACCAGGCCGGCCCCGCTCGGGGCCCGGCCCGGCCCGGCGGCCCGGCCGCTCCCACCGACGGCGCCCGTGGCGCCGCCCGGCCGGACAGCGACCGCACCGGCGGCCTGCCGGCCGCTGGTCCCCGACCTGGCGGACGCCCGCCCACCGACGATCCCGCCCGCACCGGCGGTTTCCCGGCCGGTGGGGACCCGATCCGCACCGGCGGTTTCCCGGCCGGCGGGGACCCGACCCGCACCGGCGGTGTGCCGGTCGGCGGACGAGGCCGGGGCGGCGATCCCGGCCGCACCGGCGGTGTCCCCGCCGGTGACCCCGCACGGACCGGTGGCTTCCCCGCCGGGGGCGCCCCGGAGCGGTCCGGGCCCGACGCCGGCCGTCGCCCCGTTCCGCCGGGACGTCCCGGGGCGGGTCCGGCCGGCGGCGACGCGCGTGTTCCCGCCCGGGGCGCGGCCCGCCCGGACGGCGGAGTCCCCGCTGGCGAGCCGCGCGCCGCGGCCGGTGGCCCCCCGGTGGCCCGGGCCGCCGCCTCGGTGGCCCGCCCCGTGGCGCCGGACGAGCGGCCGGCCGGCCGGGCGAACCCGCCCGCGCCGGCGTCCACCCGGCCCGAAACCGGTGGCCCGAATGCCGTGCCGCCGGGACCGGGCGCGCCGGCGGTGGCCCGGGCGGCGGCGGTCGTACCCCCGGGGGAGCCCGCGGTGGCGCGGGCCGCCGCGGTCGTGCCCCCAGCGGAGGCGCGACCGGGACCGGAGGACGGCGCCGGACCGGCGCTGCGCCGGGCCGAGGCCGCGCCGGGGGACGCCGACGACGCGGTGGGCGGCCTGCGGGGCGCCCGCTCGGAACTGCGCCGGCAGATGCGCGAGCGGCAGCGGCTGCGGCTGGGCATCCTCGCCCTGGTCAGCGTGGTGCTGCTCGGCGCGCTGCCGCTCTACTTCGGGCTGCGCACGCTGAGCCACGACCCGGTCTTCGACACCCTCGACGCGTTGAGCGTGCCGTCCTGGGCGGCGACGAAGACGGTCGACAACGTCAGCGGCAGCCGGTGGTGCCTCCAGGACTGCCGGCTGCGGGAACGCACCGTCGAGTCGCAGAAGGCCTGGAAGGAGACCGCGCAGGCCTACGAGGCGGCGCTGTCCCGGGACGGCTGGCAGCGGTGGAAGGTGAGCCGCTGCCCGGAGCAGAAGGTCAAGGGCACCTACACCTGCTGGCGCCGGGACGAGCTCACCCTCGACCTCTGGGTGCGCGAGCCCACCTGCGTGCCGCCGCCCGTGGAGGGCGAGCCTGCGCCGTCTCCGCCGCCCGCGCCCGCAGCGGGGAAGTGCACCGGCTCGTTGGTGTCGGTGAAGGTGCGCAACGCGATCGACGACGAGCGGACCGGACCGCAGCCGACCACCGATCCGTCACTCACCGGCGAGGACCCGTACCCGACCCTCACCGACGACCCGCTCGGCGAGTCGGCACCCTCACCGTCGTGAGCCAGTTTCCATCACGGACGGTAGGGTCTGGGGCTGGCGGGCCCGCCTGCGCCCATTGACCCCGGCGGGTCAGCGTGGTGCGAAGTGGGTAGGACGGTCGCGCGTCACGGGGCGTCGGGCCCCGGACACTGCTCGAGGAGGACAGGCGTGAGTTTTGGAGAGGTCGCGGCGCTGATCGCGGCGATCGCGTTCGCGATGCTCGTGTTGATCCTGACGCTGCCCATCCTGCGGCTGCGGCACACCGTGGACGCCGCCACCCGCATGATCAACGACCTCAACGACCGCACCGCGCCGCTGCTCGGTGACGTGAACACCACGGTGAAGAACGTCAACACGGCGCTGGAGCAGGTGCAGACCTCCCTCGACGGGGTCAACCTCCAGCTGGCCAAGGTGGACACCATGACCACCCACGCGCAGAACGTCACCGCCAATGTGGCGAACCTGGCCGCCGTGGTCTCCGCCGCCGCCGCGAACCCGCTGGTCAAGGTCGCCGCGTTCGGCTACGGCGTGCGCAAGGCCGCCGCCGCGCGCCGGCACGCCGAGACCGAGCGCGAGGTGCGCGACACCATCAAGCAGCAGCGCCGGGCCGCCAGGCGCGGCAACGGCTGACCCGGCCGGCGAACAGCGGGAGGATGAGAGCATGAGGCGGTTGTTCTGGCTGGGCATCGGCCTGGCCGTGGGCGTGCTGGTGGTCCGCAAGGCCACCCGGACCGCGCAGGCGTACACGCCGGCGGGGATCGCCAGCGGGCTGTCCGAGTCGGCCGGCGGCCTCGTCGAGTCGGTCCGCGGCTTCGTGGACGACGTCCGGGCCGGGATGGCCGAGCGCGAGCACGAGATCCACGAGGCCTTCGCCCGCGGCGAGGCGTACGACGACCAGTTCGCCGAGCTGCGGGAGGACCCGCGGATCGGCGACCGAGAGATTTTCCCGGAGGAACACCAGCGATGAAGACGGCGGAGATCAAGCGGCGGTATCTCGCCCACTTCGAGGCCAACGGCCACGCCGTGGTGCCGTCCGCTCCGCTGCCCGCCATCAGCGACCCGAACCTGCTGTTCGTCAACGCCGGCATGGTGCAGTTCGTCCCCTACTTCCTGGGCCAGCAGAAGCCGCCGTACCAGCGGGCGGTCAGCGTGCAGAAGTGCATCCGGACGCCGGACATCGACGAGGTCGGCAAGACCAGCCGGCACGGCACGTTCTTCCAGATGAACGGCAACTTCTCCTTCGGCGACTACTTCAAGGACGGCGCCATCCCGCTGGCCTGGGACCTGGTCACCAAGCCGGTCGAGGCGGGCGGTTTCGGGCTGGACCCGGAGCGGATCTGGCCGACGGTCTACCTGGACGACGACGAGGCGTACCAGATCTGGCGGTCGGTCGGCGTGCCTGCCGAGCGGATCGTGCGCCGGGGCAAGGCCGACAACTTCTGGTCGATGGGCATCCCCGGCCCGTGCGGCCCCTGCTCCGAGCTGTTCTACGACCGCGGCCCGGAGTACGGCCGCGAGGGCGGTCCGGCGGTCGACGAGGACCGCTACATGGAGTTCTGGAACCTCGTCTTCATGCAGTTCGAGCGGGGGCCGGGCACCGGCAAGGAGGACTACCCGATCCTCGGCGAGCTGCCGGCGAAGAACATCGACACGGGCATGGGCCTGGAGCGGATGGCCTCCATCCTCCAGGGTGTCGACAACCTCTACGAGATCGACGAGGTCCGGCCGATCCTGGCCCGGGCCGCCGAGCTGACCGGCAAGCGCTACGGCGCGCACTCCGGCCACGTGGCCAGCGAGTCGCACCCGGACGACGTGCGGCTGCGGGTGATCGCCGACCACGTGCGTACGGCGTTGATGCTGATCGGCGACGGGGTGACCCCGTCGAACGAGGGCCGCGGCTACGTGCTGCGCCGGATCATGCGCCGGGCCATCCGCGCGGTCCGCCTCCTCGGCTACCAGGACCGGGCGCTGCCCGAGCTGCTGCCGGTGGCGCGGGACTGCATGGCCCCGTCCTACCCGGAGCTGGCCGAGGACTTCGGCCGGATCTCCCAGTACGCGTACGCCGAGGAGGACGCCTTCCTGGCCACCCTGCGGGCGGGCACCACGATCCTGGACACCGCCATCGCGGAGACCAAGTCGGCCGGGCAGGCGTCGATCTCCGGCGACAAGGCGTTCCAGCTGCACGACACGTACGGCTTCCCGATCGACCTGACCCTGGAGATCGCGGCGGAGCAGGGCCTGCAGGTCGACGCGGAGGGTTTCCGCCGGCTGATGGCCGACCAGCGCAGCCGGGCCAAGGCCGACGCCCAGGCGCGCAAGACCGGGCACACCGACGTGTCGGCGTACCGGTCGGTGCTCGACGGCGGCGGGGCGGTGGAGTTCACCGGCTACACCGAGCTGACCCGGGAGTCCCGGGTGCGCGCGCTGCTGGCCGGCGGCGCCGAGGTGGCCGCGGCGGTCGAGGGTGACACGATCGAGCTGGTGCTGGACACCACCCCGTTCTACGCGGAGGGCGGCGGCCAGCAGCCCGACCAGGGTCTGATCACGGTCGGCGGCGGCCAGCTCGAGGTCTTCGACGTGCAGCAGCCGGTGCCGGGGTTGATCGTGCACCGGGCCAAGGTGCGCCGCGGTGAGGTGCGCGCGGGTGAGACCGGCTACGCCGAGATCGACGTGTCGCGGCGGCGGGCCATCTCCCGTTCGCACACGGCCACCCACCTCGTGCACCAGACCATGCGCAACTTCCTCGGCGAGTCGGCCACCCAGGCGGGTTCGCTGAACGCGCCGGGCCGGCTCCGGTTCGACTTCAACACCCCGACCGGGGTGGCGCCGAGCGTGCTGCACGACGTGGAGCAGCAGGTCAACGAGGTGCTCCTGGCCGACCTGGAGGTGCACGCCTTCATCACCACGCAGGAGGAGGCACGCCGGATCGGCGCCATGGCGCTGTTCGGCGAGAAGTACGGCGAGCGGGTCCGGGTCGTCGAGGTCGGCGACTACGCCCGCGAGCTGTGCGGGGGCACGCACGTGGCCCGCTCGGCCCAGCTCGGCCTCGTCAAGATCCTCTCCGAGGCGTCGGTGGGTTCGGGCGTGCGCCGGATCGAGGCGCTGGTGGGCATGGACGCCTTCGGCTTCCTGGCCCGCGAGCACCTGCTGGTCTCCCGGCTGGCCGAGCTGTTCCGGGTGCCGGGCGACCAGGTCGCCGACCGGGTGGAGCAGACGGTCACCCAGCTGCGCGACGCGGAGAAGGAGCTGGAGAAGCTCCGCGCCCAGCTCGTGCTGGGTGGGGCCGCGGCCCTGGCGGCGCAGGCGAAGGACGTCCGCGGCGTCGCGTACGTGGGCACCGAGGCGCCCGAGGGCGCGGCCGGCAACGACGTGCGAACCCTGGCGCAGGAGATCCGGGGCCGGATCGACCCGGCCCGCCCGGCCGTGGTCGCGGTGGCCGCCCGGGCCAACGGGAAGGCGTCCCTCGTGGTGGCCGTGAACCAGGCCGCCCGCGGCCGGGGCCTGACCGCGAAGGACCTGGTGAAGGCGGCCTTCTCCGGCCGGGGCGGCGGCAGCGACGACCTCGCGCAGGGCGGCGGCCTGCCCGCCGCGGAGGCGCCGAACCTGCTGGCCACCGTGGAGAAGGCGATCGCCGACGTCTGATGTGCGCACCGATGGAAGCCAGGGCGGACCGCCGGGTCCGCCCTGGCCCGTACCGGGGGAAGGGTGTCCGGTAGATGGCTGAACTGTCCCGTGGTGTCCGGCTCGGCGTCGACGTCGGCCAGGTCCGCGTCGGGGTGGCTCGCTCCGATCCGCACGGCGTCCTGGCCACACCGCTGGTCACCCTGGCCCGCGACCTGACGACCGGGCCGGACGCGGTGCCCACCGACATCGCCGAGCTGGTCCGGCTGGCGGGCGAGCACGAGGCGGTCGAGGTCGTCGTCGGCCTGCCGGTCAACCTCGCCGGAAAGCATGGCCCCGCGGCGGCGAACGTCTCGGCGTACGCTGCCCGGTTGGCCGATGTAATGGGGTCGATTCCGGTGACGCTGACGGACGAGAGGATGTCGACCGTGGTCGCGAGTCGTAGGCTGGCCGAACGGGGCGTCCGGGGAAAGCGCCAACGGGCGGTGGTCGACCAGGCCGCCGCGGTGGAGATTCTGCAGAGCTGGCTGGACGCGCAGCGGAGGCGGACACAATGATCGACGATCTTGATCTGGGGTTCGACGAGGCGGATAGGGGGGAGAAGGGCCGGCACCGGCGCAGCGCCGTGCGCAAGCGCAACGGCGGTTCGGGTGGCGGCCGGGGCAAGACCATCTTCGCCCTGCTGATGGCGATCGTGCTGCTGGGCGGCATCGGCGGCGGCGCGTACGTCGGCTTCGACCGGATCCGCAACCACTTCGTCACCCCGGACTACGACGGCCCGGGCACGGGCGAGGTGCTGGTCGAGGTGAAGGCCGGCGACACCCTCACCGACATGGGGATCACCCTCTACGACGCCGGCGTGGTGAAGAGCACCAAGGCGTTCATCGAGGCCGCCGACGCGAACTCGCGCAGCAAGAACATCCAGGTCGGCCGGTACAAGGTCCGCAAGCAGATGAAGGCCGCGGACGTGATCACGCTGATGCTCGACCCGAAGAGCCGGGTGGTCAACGGGGTGACCATCCCCGAGGGCACGATCAGCCTGAACATCTACCAGATCCTCTCCAAGCAGACCAAGATCCCGGTCAAGGACTTCCAGACCGCCGCGAAGGATCCGGTCAAGCTGGGCGTGCCCGCCTTCTGGTTCAACCGGCAGGACGGCAAGAAGGGCCCGAAGAGCATCGAGGGTTTCCTCTACCCGTCCACCTACGAGATCCCGCCGAAGGCGACCGCCGAGCAGATCCTGTCGATGATGGTGGATCAGTTCATGACGGTGGCCCAGCAGCTCGACTTCGTCGACCGGACGCAGAAGGAGCGCAAGATCTCGCCGTACGAGGCGTTGATCACCGCCTCGATCGCCGAGGCCGAGTCGGTCAACGCGGTCGACCTGCCGAAGGTGTCGCGGGTGATCTACAACCGGGTCTACGCCGGCAAGATCGGCTGCAAGTGCCTGGGCATCGACAGCGGCATCAACTACTACTTCCGGCTGCAGGGCAAGGACCCGAAGGACTCCGACGACCTGCTGCAGAGCGAGATCAACGACCTGAAGAACCCGTACAACACGCACAACGTGGCCGGCCTGCCGATCACCCCGATCAGCAACCCGGGTGAGGCCGCGCTCAAGGGCGCCCTGGAGCCGCCGCCCGGCGACTGGATCTTCTTCATGACGATCGACCAGAAGGGCACGATGGGCTACGGCTCGAACGACGCCGACTTCCGTCAGCTGCAGAAGAAGATGTGCGACAACAAGGTGCTCACCGGGGAGAACTGCACCTGATGAAGGCCGCCGTCGTCGGCCGGCCGATCGCCCACTCGCTCTCCCCGGTGATCCACAACGCCGGGTACGCGGCGGCCGGGCTGACCGGGTGGTCGTACACCCGGATCGAGTGCGCGGCCGACGAACTGGCCGGCCTGGTCGCGGGCCTCGGCCCGGAGTGGGCCGGCCTGTCGGTCACCATGCCGGGCAAGGAGGCCGCGCTCGCGGTGGCCGGCGAGGCCTCGGCGGTCGCCGCCGCGGTCGGCGCCGCCAACACGCTGGTGCGCTGGCCGGACGGCACCTGGTACGCCGACAACACCGACGTCGCCGGCATGGTGGACGTGCTCACCGCCGCCGGGTGCGCGGCGGGCGCCACGGTCACCGTGCTCGGCGCGGGCGGCACCGCCCGGGCGGCCGTCGCGGCGGCGGCGCGGATCGGTGCGGCGGAGGTGACCGTGGTGGCGCGCCGCCCGGAGGCGGTGCGGGAGCTGGGGTCGACGGCTGAGGCGGTCGGCGTCCCGCTGGTCGGCGCTCCCTGGGACGGCGCCCCGGCGCACGCCCGGGCCGACCTCGTGGTCTCCACGGTGCCCAGGGGCGTGGCGGACCCGCTCGCCGACAACTTCGACTGGCGGCCCGGGACGGTCTTCTTCGACGTGGTCTACGACCCGTGGCCCACTCCGCTCGCTGCGGCGGCGGTCGCCGCCGGCTGCCGGGTGGTGTCCGGGCTGGACCTGCTGCTGGCCCAGGCGGTCGGCCAGTTCGAGCACTTCACCGGCGTGTCCGCGCCCCGGGAGGCGATGCGCGCCGCGCTGGCCGAGGCCCGCGCGGCGGCCTGACCGCGACTGCCCGCCCGGCGTGCGGACGGCCGCGTCCGCAGGGCGGGACGCGGCGGGCAGGACGATCTGTCGGACACCGGGCGTGACAGACTGACCGCTGTGTTGCGCTGGCTGACTGCAGGTGAATCGCACGGACCCGCCCTCGTCGCGCTGCTGGAGGGGGTGCCCGCCGGCATCGAGGTGACCACCGCGGAGATCTCCGGCGAGCTGGCCCGGCGCCGGCTCGGCTACGGCCGGGGCGCCCGGATGTCCTTCGAGCAGGACGAGATCGAGGTCATCGGTGGGCTCCGGCACGGCGTGACGCTGGGCAGCCCGGTGGCCATCCGGGTGGGCAACTCGGAGTGGCCGAAGTGGCGCACCGTGATGGCCGCCGACCCGGTCGACGCGGAGGAGCTGGCCGGGCAGGCCCGCAACGCCCCGCTCACCCGCCCCCGACCCGGCCACGCCGACCTGGCCGGCATGCAGAAGTACGGCCACACCGACGCCCGGCCGATCCTGGAACGGGCCAGCGCCCGGGAGACCGCCGCGCGGGTCGCCGTGGGCGCGGTCGCCAAGGCCCTGGTCAAGCAGGCCCTCGGCGTCGAGATCGTCTCCCACGTGGTGGAGCTGGGCCCGATCGGCGTCAAGCCCGGGCTGCGGCCGGCCCCGTCCGACGCCGCCCGGATCGACGCCGACCCGCTGCGCTGCCTCGACCCGGAGGCCAGCGCCCGGATGGTCGCCGAGGTCGACGCCGCCAAGAAGGCCGCCGACACGCTCGGCGGCGTGGTCGAGGTGCTGGCGTACGGGGTGCCGCCGGGCCTGGGCAGCCACGTGCAGTGGGACCGCAAGCTCGACGCCCGGCTGGCCACCGCGCTGATGTCGATCCAGGCCATCAAGGGTGTGGAGATCGGCGACGGCTGGACGCAGGCGCGCTCGCGCGGCTCGGAGGCGCACGACGAGATCCTGCCCACGGCCACCGGGGTGCGCCGGGTGACCGACCGGGCGGGCGGGCTGGAGGGCGGCATCACCACCGGCGAGCCGGTGCGGGTGAAGGCGGCCATGAAGCCGATCTCCTCGCTGAACCGGGCGCTGTCGACCGTCGACGTGCTGACCGGCGAGCCCGCCACCGCGATCAACCAGCGCTCGGACGTGTGCGCGGTGCCGGCCGCGGCCGTGGTGGCCGAGGCCATGGTGGCCCTGGTGCTGGCGGAGGCGGCGGTGGAGAAGTTCGGCGGCGACTCGGTCGCCGAGATGCGCCGCAACCTGTCCGGCTACCTCGACGCGCTGGTGATCAAATGAGCACCCGGCCGGTCTGCGTGCTGGTCGGGGCGCCCGGCTCCGGCAAGACCACGGTGGGGCGGGCGCTCGCCGCGGCGCTCGGCGTCGGGTTCCGGGACACCGACACCGACATCGAGCAGCTCGCCGGCAAGCCGATCCCGGAGATCTTCGTGGACGAGGGGGAGGAGCACTTCCGTACCCTCGAACGGGCCGCGGTGGCGGCGGGGCTGGCCTCGCACTCGGGCGTGCTCGCCCTCGGCGGCGGCGCGGTCCTCGCCGAGGACAACCGCGCCGCGCTGGTCGGGCACACCGTGGTGCACCTGTCGGTGGAGCTGACCGACGCCGTGAAGCGGGTCGGCCTGGGCGCCGGCCGGCCGCTGCTGGCGCTGAACCCGCGCGCCACGCTGCGGCACCTCATGGAGCAGCGCCGCCCGCTCTACGCCGAGGTCGCCACCGCGACGGTGTTGACCGACGGGCGGACCCCGGAGGAGATCGCCACCGAGATCGGGGCTCTGCTCAAGCCCTGACCGGCATGGGCCGGGGCGCACGCTCCGGCCGCCAGGTGACGAGCAGGGCGAGGGCCAGCAGGATCTCGGCCAGGTCGCCACCGTAGTACATCACCGTGGCGCCGGCCCGCAGCTCGTCCCCGGTCGCCGGCACGTCCACGAGCGCGCCGGCGTAGAGGAGTTGGGCGAGCACGGCGTGCGCCGCCACCCCCGCCCCGAGCACGACCAGCCGGACGGGGACCCGGGGCCGGTGCGGCCCGGGATCCGGTCCGGCGACCGACCAGGTGAACAGGTAGCCGCTGAGCACGAAGTGCAGCAGTACCAGCCCGTGCAGCGCCGGATGGGTGAGGGTGGCCCGGTACAGCGGGGTGAGGTACAGCAGCCACAGCCCGCCCGCGGTGAGCAGCAGCCCGGTCACCGGGTGGGCGAGCATCCGGAGGGCCGGGTGGCGCAGCAGCCGCAGCGCCGCGCGACCGACCCGCCGGTCCACCGTCCGCAGGGCCAGCGTGCCGGGCGCGCCGAGCACCAGGGCCAGCGGCGCCAGCATGCCGAGCAGCAGGTGCTGCGCCATGTGCCCGGGCAGGTCGGCGGCGGGGAGCAGCAGCCCGGCGGCGAGCAGCGCCGCGCCGAGGCCGAAGCTCGCCGTCCGCCGGTGGTCCCACCCGGGCCGGCCCGGGTCCCGCTGCCGCAGGGCCGCGGCCAGGTAGGCCCAGAACAGCACCGGGGGTACGAGCGCGGCGGCCGGGAAGCCGCCGGCCGCGTGTCCGGCGTGGGCGAGGCTCACCGCCGTTCCGGGGCGCGGACGTCGACGGCGGAGGCCCTCCGCTGCACGGCCCAGCCGATCAGGACGAGGACCACGCCGAGGGCGAGGAAGCCGAGGTCCCACCAGAGCTGGTGCGGGCCGGTGCGCACGTGGTGGATGCCGAGGATCTGGTGGTCGACGAGCCCCTCGACCAGGTTGAACAGGCCCCAGCCGACCAGCGCCCAGCCCCACAGCGCGGGGGAGCGCCACAGCCGGCCCCGGGACCGGGTGACCCGGGCGTAGAGCAGGGCCAGGCCGGTCAGCACCGCCACCCAGGTCACCGTGTGGAACAGCCCGTCCCAGAGCGTGTTCATCCTCAGCCCGGGCACCGTGTCCACCGGGTAGTACTTCACTCCGATCCGGTCGGTGTTCGTGCTGCTCAGCAGGTGGTGCCACTGGAGCACCTGGTGGAGCAGGATGCCGTCGACGAAGCCGCCGAGGCCCACGCCGAGGATCGTCGCCGGCACCCGGATGTCCGCGCCGTCGATGGTTGCTCGGGTCATGCCTGCACCTCCGCCGTCGGGGGTTTCGTCCCCACCGTTACTGCCCGCTCCTGCCCGGTCAAACGCCGGCGCAAGCGGATTGGCCACGGAGTGGACAGTCGCCGCCCCGGCGCCGCCCGCTCGACTAGGCTGCCCGCGATGGACGAGGTGACCCGGATTCCGGTCGGCGGCGACCGGCCGTACGACGTGCTGGTGGGACGCGACCTGCTCGACCCGCCGCCCCGGCTGCTGCCCGGCGCCGAGCGGGTGGCCTTCCTGCACGCGCCCCCGCTCAAAGGGCTGGCCGAGGAGCTGGCCGAGCGGGTGCGCGAAGCCGGCGTGGCCCCGCTGCTCATCGAGGTGCCGGACGCCGAGGCGGCCAAGCACGTCGACGTGGCCGCGGCCTGCTGGGACCGGCTCGGCGAGGCGGGCTTCACCCGCACCGACGCGGTGGTCGGGGTGGGTGGCGGCGCGGTCACCGACCTGGCCGGGTTCGTGGCGGCCAGCTGGCTGCGCGGGGTGCGCTGGGTGCCGGTGGCGACGTCCCTGCTCGGCATGGTCGACGCCGCCGTCGGCGGCAAGACCGGGATCAACACGGCGGCCGGCAAGAACCTGGTCGGCGCCTTCCACCCGCCGGCCGGAGTGATCTGCGACCTGGCGACGCTGGACAGCCTGCCGCGGGCCGACCTGGCCGCCGGGATGGCCGAGGTGGTCAAGTGCGGGTTCATCGCCGACCCGGTGATCCTCGACCTGGTGGAGCGGGACCCGGCCGCCGCGCTGGACCCGACCGGGCCGGTGGCCCGCGAGCTGATCGAGCGGGCGGTGCGGGTGAAGGCGGACGTGGTCTCCGGTGACCTGCGCGAGTCCGGGGTGCGTGAGGTGCTCAACTACGGGCACACGCTGGCCCACGCCATCGAGAAGGTGGAGGGCTACCACTGGCGGCACGGTCATGCCGTCGCGGTGGGCCTGGTCTACGCGGCCACCCTGGCGCGGCTGGCCGGGCGGCTGGACGCGGCCACCGCGGAGCGGCACCGGGCCGTGGTGGCGGCGCTCGGCCTGCCCACCGGCTACCGGGCCGACGCCTGGCCGGAGCTGCTGGCCGCCATGCGGGTGGACAAGAAGGCCCGGGGCAGCCGGCTGCGCTTCGTCGTGCTGGACGGCCTGGCCCGCCCGGCGATCCTGGAGGCGCCGTCGGACGAGCTGCTGGCGCGGGCGTACGAGGAGATCAGCTCGTGAGGGTCTACGTGCTCAACGGCCCGAACCTGGGCCGGCTCGGCACCCGCCAGGTCGACGTCTACGGGGTGACCAGCTACCCGGACCTGGTGACCATGTGCGAGGAGACCGGTCGCGAGCTGGGGCTGGACGTGGTGGTCCGGCAGACCGACGCCGAGCACGAGTTGCTGGGCTGGCTGCACGAGGCGGCCGACGAGGGTGCGGCCGTGGTGCTCAACCCGGCCGCCTGGTCGCACTACTCGATCGCGGTCCGGGACGCCTGCGCCCTGCTGCGCGGCCCGCTGGTCGAGGTACACATCTCCAACATCCACGCCCGGGAGGAGTTCCGGCACCACTCGGTGGTCTCCGCGGTGGCCACCGGGGTGATCTGCGGGCTGGGCGTGGACGGCTACCGGCTGGCCCTGCGGCACCTGGCCACGGCCGGCCCGACCAGCGCCGGGCAGTCGGTTCGACACAGCTAGTAGACTTCGTGGGTCTGTCCGCCAATTGAAGATCAAGGCAGGAAATGGCCTCCACCAACGACCTCAAGAACGGCCTGGTACTCAACCTCGACGGCGAGCTGTGGGCCGTCGTCGAGTTCCAGCACGTCAAGCCCGGTAAGGGCGGTGCGTTCGTGCGTACCACGCTGAAGAACGTGCTGTCCGGCAAGGTGGTCGACAAGACCTTCAACGCGGGCACCAAGGTCGAGACCGCCACCGTCGACAAGCGCACCATGCAGTACCTCTACGCCGACGGCGAGGACTACGTCTTCATGGACCTGGAGACGTTCGACCAGATCACCGTCCCCGGCGGCACCGTCGGCGAGGCGGCCAACTACCTCCTCCCCGAGGCCGAGGCCACCGTCGCCACCCACGAGGGGCTGCCGCTCTACATCGAGCTGCCCACCTCGGTCGTGCTCGAGATCACCTACACCGAGCCGGGTCTGCAGGGCGACCGGTCGACCGGCGGCAACAAGCCGGCCACCGTCGAGACCGGCGCCACCGTCCAGGTGCCGCTCTTCATCACCACCGGCGAGAAGATCAAGGTCGACACCCGCGACGGCCGTTACCTCGGCCGAGCCTGATGGCCGAGGGTCCCAAGCAGCAGATGCCGGCGCGCCGGAAGGCGCGCAAGCGGGCGCTGGACGTGCTCTTCGAGGCCGACCTGCGGGACCGGCCGCCCGTCGAGGTGCTCGCCGGCTACCTGGAGCGGATCGAGAAGCCCCGCCCCGAGCACGTCGGCTATGCGGTCGGCCTGGTCGAGGGCGTGGCCGCGCACCTGGACCGGATCGACGAGGTGATCGCCAGCTACGCCGAGGGCTGGACGCTGGACCGGATGCCGGCGGTCGACCGCAACCTGGCCCGGATCGCGGTCTACGAGCTGCTCTACGTCGATGAGATCGACGACGCGGTGGCGATCAGCGAGGCCGTCGAGCTGGCCCGGCAGATGTCGACCGACGACTCGCCGCGCTTCCTCAACGGCATCCTCGGCCGCATCGCCGAGTACGCCACCCGCTGAACCCCGGCACGACGAAGGGCCCACGCCGAACGGCGCGGGCCCTTCGTCGTGGGCGGGTCAGGACGCGAAGAACGCGCGGGGGTCGGCGACCAGCACACCGTGCTCGGTGAGCCGCTCGATCAGGCCCGACGGCGAGGCGTCGTAGACGATCGCGAGGGCGCGCAGGTCGTCGGCGCGGATGGAGAGCACCCGGCCGTTGTAGTCACCGCGCTGCTGCTGGATGGCCCGGGCGTACCGGGCGACGTAGGCCAGGTCCTCGGAGGCCTCGTCGTAGAGCCGCTCCAGGTCCAGAACGATCTTGCTGGTGGGCTCGTGGCGCACCCCGCTGCCGTCGGGCAGCAGCTCCGAGACGGGAACTCGGTAGAAGTCGGCCAGCTCCGCCAGGCGGGACACGGTGACGGCGCGGTCGCCGCGCTCGTACGAGCCGACCACCACGGCCTTCCACCGCCCGTTCGACTTCTCCTCCACCCCCTGCAGGGACAGGCCCTGCTGCTGGCGGATGGAGCGCAGGCGGGCGCCCAGCGACTTGGCGTATTCAGAGGGCATTCGGACACTCCCAGTGCTGCTCGGGGTTCTCCCAGCTATCGCTACGGAGCGTGACGGTACGGGGATTGCGACACGCGGTCAAGTGTTCGTGACGACCCCGGTCGGCCCGGTGTGCGGGTTGTCCGCATTTCTCCACGCTGACCCGCTGGTCAGTCCCGGCGGCGGCCGACCCGGTGACCGCTGGTAACGTGGCACGAAGCCCCGGTCCGGGCCCTCCGCGGCCCGCCGGAGCCAACCAGACGTCCTTTAACGACCCGTCCCGTGAGGCGGGGAAGGAGGTCCGCCGTGGCCTACCCACCGGCTGCCCACCCGTCGCCGCCGCGACAACCCTCGGTGAAGGTGATCCTCGCCGCCGCCGACGTGTCGCGGGTGGTCGACCGCATCGCCCACCAGATCCTGGAGAAGACCCAGGGCGCCGCCGACACCGTGCTGCTCGGCATCCCCACCCGCGGGGTCCCGCTCGCGAAGCGGCTCGCCGCCCGGATCAGCACCTTCGAGGACGTGACCGTCCCGGTCGGGGTGCTCGACATCACGCTCTACCGCGACGACCTGCGCCGGCACGCCACCCGCGCGGTCGGCCCCACCGACCTGCCCCCGGGCGGGATCGACGGCCGGCGGGTGATCCTCGTCGACGACGTGCTCTTCTCCGGCCGCACCGTGCGGGCCGCCCTGGACGCGCTCAGCGACGTCGGCCGCCCGGCCTCGGTGCAGCTCGCCGTCCTGGTCGACCGGGGGCACCGCCAGCTGCCGATCCGCGCCGACTACGTGGGCAAGAACATCCCCACCGCGCTCGCCGAGAGCGTCAAGGTCACCCTGGCCGAGACGGACGGTGCGGACGAGGTCCGGCTGCACGGAGGCGCCTCATGATCCGTCACCTGCTCTCCGGGGCCGACCTGGACGCGGCGACCGCCACCCGGATCCTGGACACCGCGGCCGAGATGGCCACCGTGGCCGGCCGGGAGGTCAAGAAGCTGCCCGCGCTGCGCGGCCGGACCGTGGTCAACCTCTTCTACGAGGACTCCACCCGGACCCGGATCTCGTTCGAGGCGGCCGCCAAGCGGCTCAGCGCCGACGTGATCAACTTTTCCGCCAAGGGCTCCAGCGTGGCCAAGGGCGAGAGCCTGAAGGACACGGCGCTCACCCTCCAGGCCATGGGCGCCGACGCGGTGGTCGTCCGGCATCCCGCCTCCGGGGCCCCGCACCGGCTGGCCAACTGGGTGGACGGCTCGGTGGTCAACGCCGGCGACGGCACCCACGAGCACCCCACCCAGGCGCTGCTCGACGCGTACACGATGCGGTCCCGGCTGGGTCGCCTCGACGGCCTGCACGTGGCGATCGTCGGCGACGTGCTGCACTCCCGGGTGGCCCGCTCCAACGTGCTGCTGCTCTCCACCCTCGGCGCGAAGGTCACCCTGGTCGGCCCGCCGACCCTCATCCCGGTCGACATCTCTCCCGCGCTGGCCCCCGGCACCGATGTCTCCTACGACCTCGACACCGTTCTTCCCGGTGTGGACGTGGTGATGATGCTGCGGGTGCAGCGGGAGCGGATGAACGACTCCTACTTCCCCTCCGCCCGCGAGTACGCCCGCCGCTACGGGCTGGACGGGCCGCGGATGCGCCGGCTGCCCGAGCACGCGATCGTCATGCACCCCGGGCCGATGAACCGGGGGATGGAGATCACGCCCGAGGTGGCCGACTCGCCCCGCTCCACCATCGTCGAACAGGTCGCCAACGGGGTCTCCGTGCGGATGGCCGTCCTCTACCTGCTGCTCGGAGGGAACAACCGGTGACCGCGTACCTGATCAGGAACGTGAGTGTGGTCGGTGGCACGCCGACCGACCTGCTGATCCGCGACGGCGTCGTGGCGGAGACCGGCGCCGGCCTGGCCGCGCCGGACGCCACGGTGCTCGACGCCACCGGCCTGGTGGCCCTGCCCGGCCTGGTCGACCTGCACACCCACCTGCGCGAGCCGGGCCGGGAGGACGCCGAGACCGTGGAGTCCGGCTCCCGGGCGGCGGCGCTGGGCGGCTACACGGCGGTCTGCGCCATGGCGAACACCTCGCCGGTGGCCGACACCGCCGGGGTGGTCGAGCAGGTCTGGCGGCTCGGCCGGGAGGCCGGGCTGGTCGACGTGCAGCCGATCGGCGCGGTCACCGTCGGCCTGGCCGGTGAGCGCCTGGCCGAGCTGGGCGCGATGGCCGACTCCGCGGCCCGGGTGCGGATCTTCTCCGACGACGGGCACTGCGTCGCCGACCCGAAGCTGATGCGCCGGGCCCTGGAGTACGTCAAGGCGTTCGACGGGGTGATCGCCCAGCACGCCGAGGAGCCCCGGCTCACCGAGGGCGCGCAGATGCACGAGGGCGAGGTCTCCACCCGGCTCGGGCTGACCGGCTGGCCGGCCGTCGCCGAGGAGGCGATCATCGCCCGCGACGTGCTGCTGGCCGAGCACGTGGGCAGCCGCCTGCACATCTGCCACGTCTCCACGGCGGGCAGCGTCGAGGTGCTGCGGCACGCCAAGGCGCGGGGGGTGAAGGTCACCGCCGAGGTGACCCCCCACCACCTGCTGCTCACCGACGAGGTCGTGAGCGGGAGGAGTGAGCTTGCGAGCCCCGCACTCGCGAACAACTGGAGCCCAGCCGGCCCCTACGACCCGGTCTACAAGGTCAACCCGCCGCTGCGCACCGCCGCCGACGTCGCCGCGCTGCGGGCGGCCCTGGCCGAGGGCGTGATCGACATCGTCGCCACCGACCACGCGCCGCACGCCGTGGAGGACAAGGAGTGCGAGTGGGCGTACGCCCGGCCGGGCATGCTCGGCCTGGAGACGGCGCTCTCCATCGCGCTGGACGTGCTCGGGCCGCAGTGGGACCTCATCGCCGAGCGGATGTCCCGCGTCCCGGCCCGGATCGCCGGGCTGGACTCCCACGGCCTCGACCCCGCCCCCGGCGTACCGGCCAACCTGATCCTGGTCGACCCGGCCGCCCGCCGCGTCGTCGAGCCCGCGGAGCTGGCCAGCCGCAGTCGCAACACCCCGTACGCCCGCATGACGCTGCCAGGTCGCATCGTGGCGACCTTCCTGCGCGGCGAGCCGACGGTCCTGGACGGAAAGGCTGTCAAGTGAAGAGGCGATCGGCGATTCTCGTCCTGGAGGACGGGCGCACGTTCCACGGCGAGGCGTACGGCAGCGTCGGGGAGACCTTCGGTGAGGCCGTCTTCAACACCGGCATGACCGGCTACCAGGAGACCCTCACCGACCCCTCCTACCACCGCCAGGTGGTGGTGCAGACCGCGCCGCACATCGGCAACACCGGCGTCAACGGCGAGGACGACGAGTCCGCCCGGATCTGGGTGGCCGGCTACGTGGTGCGCGACCCGGCCCGGATCGGCTCGAACTGGCGGGCCACCGGCGGGCTGGAGGACCGGCTCGCCGCCGAGGGCGTGGTCGGCATCAGCGGCGTGGACACCCGGGCGCTCACCCGGCACCTGCGCGAGCGCGGCGCCATGCGGGTCGGCATCTCCAGCATCGACGACGACCCGGTCGCCCTCCTCGACCGGGTCCGCCACGCGCCGCAGATGGTCGGCGCGGACCTGTCCGCCGAGGTGACCACCGCAGAGCCGTACGTGGTGCAGGCGCAGGGCGAGCACCGGTTCACCGTGGCGGCGCTGGACCTGGGCATCAAGCGCAACGTGCCGCGCCGGCTCGCCGCCCGCGGCGTGACCACCCACGTGCTGCCCGCCGGCTCCCGCATCGAGGACCTGCTGGCCACCGGCGCGGACGCGGTCTTCTTCTCGCCCGGGCCGGGCGACCCGGCCACCGCCGACGGGCCGGTCGCCCTGGCGCGGGAGGTGCTGGGCCGGCGGATCCCGCTGTTCGGCATCTGCTTCGGCAGCCAGATCCTCGGCCGGGCGCTCGGCTTCGGCACCTACAAGCTCGGCTACGGCCACCGCGGCATCAACCAGCCGGTGCTCGACCGGGCCACCGGCAAGGTCGAGGTGACCAGCCACAACCACGGCTTCGCGGTCGAGGTGCCGGGCGCGGCGCACGGCGCCGTCGTCCCCGACCAGGTGATCGACACCGAGTTCGGCGGCGTCCAGGTGTCCCATGTCTGCCTCAATGACAACGTGGTCGAGGGGCTGCGGGCCAAGGACGTGCCCGCCTTCACCGTCCAGTACCACCCGGAGGCGGCGGCCGGCCCGCACGACGCGGACTACCTCTTCGACCGTTTCGCCGAGCTGATCGAGGGCCGCAGCCCCGACCGGAAGCAGAGTGAGGGGCGCAAGGATGCCTAAGCGGACCGACCTCAAGCACGTCCTGGTGATCGGCTCCGGCCCGATCGTGATCGGTCAGGCCTGCGAGTTCGACTACTCCGGCACGCAGGCCTGCCGGGTGCTGCGCAGCGAGGGGATCCGGGTCAGCCTGGTCAACTCCAACCCGGCGACGATCATGACCGACCCGGAGTTCGCCGACGCCACCTACGTCGAGCCGATCACCCCGGAGTTCGTCGAGCTGGTCATCGCCAAGGAACGCCCCGACGCGCTGCTGCCCACCCTGGGCGGGCAGACCGCGCTGAACACCGCGGTCGCCCTGCACGAGGCCGGCGTCCTGGAGAAGTACGGCGTCGAGCTGATCGGCGCCAACATCGACGCCATCAACCGGGGCGAGGACCGGCAGCTGTTCAAGGACATCGTGGCCAAGGCCGGCGTACGCCTCGGCCTGGACGACCCGTCGTCGCTGGTGCCCCGCTCCCGGGTGTGCCACTCGATGGACGAGGTCCGCGAGACCGTCGGCGAGCTGGGCCTGCCGGTGGTGATCCGGCCGTCGTTCACCATGGGCGGCCTCGGCTCCGGCATGGCGCACACCGACGAGGACCTGACCCGCATCGCCGGGGCCGGCCTGGCCGCCAGCCCGGTGCACGAGGTGCTCATCGAGGAGAGCGTGCTCGGCTGGAAGGAGTACGAGCTCGAACTCATGCGCGACCGCCACGACAACGTGGTGGTGGTCTGCTCGATCGAGAACCTCGACCCGATGGGCGTGCACACCGGCGACAGCGTCACCGTGGCCCCGGCCATGACGCTGACCGACCGGGAGTACCAGCGCCTGCGTGACCTGGGCATCGCGGTGCTCCGCGAGGTCGGGGTCGACACCGGCGGCTGCAACATCCAGTTCGCGGTGAACCCGGCCGACGGCCGGATCGTCGTGATCGAGATGAACCCGCGGGTGTCCCGCTCCTCGGCCCTCGCGTCGAAGGCGACCGGCTTCCCGATCGCCAAGATCGCCGCGAAGCTGGCCATCGGCTACACCCTCGACGAGATCCCCAACGACATCACCCTGAAGACCCCGGCGGCGTTCGAGCCGACCCTGGACTACGTGGTGGTCAAGATCCCCCGGTTCGCGTTCGAGAAGTTCCCCGGCGCCGACCCGGAGCTGACCACGACCATGAAGTCGGTCGGCGAGGCGATGAGCCTCGGGCGCAACTTCACCGAGGCGCTGAACAAGGCGATGCGCTCGATGGAAACCAGATCATCGGGTTTCTGGACCACCCCGGACCCGGAGGGGGCCACCCGGGAGAACACCCTCGCCGCGCTGCGCATGCCGCACGACGGCCGGATCTACACGGTCGAGCGGGCGCTGCGGCTGGGCGCGTCCATCGCCGAGGTGACCGAGGCGTCCGGCGGGATCGACCCCTGGTTCCTGGACCAGATCGCCGCGCTCGTGGAGCTGCGGGCCGAGATCGTGGACGCCCCGGTGCTCGACGCCCAGCTGCTGCGCCGCGCCAAGCGGGCCGGCCTCTCCGACCGGCAGCTCGCCGCGCTGCGCCCTGAGCTGGCGGCCGAGGACGGCGTCCGCACCCTGCGCCACCGGCTCGGGGTCCGGCCGGTCTACAAGACGGTGGACACCTGCGCGGCCGAGTTCGAGGCGACCACGCCGTACCACTACTCGACGTACGACCAGGAGACCGAGGTCGGGCCCTCGGACCGGCCCAAGGTGCTCATCCTGGGCTCCGGGCCGAACCGGATCGGGCAGGGCATCGAGTTCGACTACTCCTGCGTGCACGCCGTGCAGGCGCTGCGGGAGGTCGGCTACGAGACCGTCATGGTCAACTGCAACCCGGAGACCGTCTCGACCGACTACGACACCGCCGACCGGCTCTACTTCGAGCCGCTCACCTTCGAGGACGTGCTGGAGGTCTGGCACGCCGAGGACACCACCGGCAAGGCGGCCGGTGGCCCCGGCGTGGTCGGGGTGATCGTGCAGCTCGGCGGGCAGACGCCGCTCGGCCTGGCGAAGCGGCTCAAGAACGCGGGCGTGCCGATCGTCGGCACCTCGCCGGAGTCGATCCACCTGGCCGAGGAGCGCGGCGCGTTCGGCGCGGTGCTGTCCCGGGCCGGGCTGCGCGCCCCGGCGCACG
The DNA here is from genome assembly GCF_040607315.1 of Micromonospora sp. NPDC005305. Lineage (NCBI taxonomy): Bacteria > Bacillati > Actinomycetota > Actinomycetes > Micromonosporales > Micromonosporaceae > Micromonospora > Micromonospora sp. NPDC005305. Next base: position 20,423 of record NZ_JBEXGL010000026.1, read on the forward strand.
GCATGGCCACCTCGTACGACGAGGCCAAGGGAATCGCCGACGAGATCGGGTACCCGGTGCTGGTCCGCCCGTCGTACGTGCTCGGCGGCCGGGGCATGGAGATCGTCTACGACGACTCCACCCTGCGCGACTACATCGGCCGGGCCACCGACATCTCGCCGGACCACCCGGTCCTCGTGGACCGTTTCCTCGACGACGCCATCGAGATCGACGTGGACGCCCTGGTCGACGCCGACGGGGCGGTCTACCTGGGCGGCGTGATGGAGCACATCGAGGAGGCCGGCATCCACTCCGGCGACTCCTCCTGCGCGCTGCCGCCGATCACCCTGGCCGGCTCGCACCTGGCCCAGGTGCGCCGCTACACCGAGGAGATCGCCCGCGGGGTCGGGGTGAAGGGCCTGCTCAACGTCCAGTACGCGCTCCAGAACGACATGCTGTACGTGCTGGAGGCCAACCCGCGTGCCTCCCGGACGGTCCCGTTCGTCTCCAAGGCCACGGCGGTGCCGCTGGCCAAGGCGGCGGCCCGGATCGCGCTCGGCGCCACCATCGCCGAACTGCGCGCCGAGGGGATGCTGCCGCCCACCGGGGACGGCGGGACGATGCCCGCCGACGCCCCCATCGCCGTCAAGGAGGCGGTGCTGCCGTTCAAGCGGTTCCGCACCCCGTCCGGCAAGGGCATCGACGTGCTGCTCGGCCCGGAGATGAAGTCCACCGGCGAGGTGATGGGCATCGACACCAACTTCGGGCACGCCTTCGCCAAGTCGCAGTCCGCCGCGTACGGGTCGCTGCCGACCGCCGGGAAGATCTTCGTCTCGGTGGCCAACCGGGACAAGCGCGGCATGATCTTCCCGATCAAGCGCCTGGCCGATCTGGGCTTCGAGATCGTGGCCACCACCGGCACGGCCGAGGTGCTGCGCCGGCACGGCATCGCCTGCGAGCAGATCCGCAAGCACTACGAGTCGGGCGAGGGCGAGGACGCCGTCTCGCTGATCCTCGGCGGCGACGTGGCGCTGGTGGTGAACACGCCGCAGGGCTCCGGCGCGAGCGCCCGCTCCGACGGCTACGAGATCCGCAGCGCCGCCGTCACGGCGGACATCCCCTGCGTCACCACGGTGCCCGGCGCGGCAGCCGCCGTGATGGGCATCGAGGCGCGCATCCGGGGCGACATGCGGGTCCGTCCCCTCCAGGAACTCCACGCCGCCCTCCGGGCCGGCGAGTGACCGCCCCGCGGTCGTTGATCATGAAGTTGTTGTCCGGCGCGTCGGCGTGTCGTGACAACAACTTCATGATCAACGCGGTCGGGCGGGGGAGGCGGGGGTGATCTTCGAGAAGGTGGTGCGGCCCCGGTTGTTCCGGATCGGGGGTGGAGACGCCGAGGCCGCCCATGAATGGACGCTGGAGCGGCTCGGCGGGGTGGCCGGGCGGCCGGGCGTTCTCGCGGCGCTGCGGGCGCGGTACGCGGTGCGCGCGCCGCGGACCGTGTTCGGGGTGGAGTTCCCGAATCCGGTCGGGCTCGCGGCCGGGATGGACAAGAACGGGGTGGCGCTGCCGGCCTGGCCGGCGCTGGGCTTCGGCTTCGTCGAGGTCGGCACCGTCACCGCGCACGCCCAGCCGGGCAACCCCCGACCCCGGCTGTTCCGGCTGCGCGACAGCGAGGCCGTGGTCAACCGGATGGGCTTCAACAACGCAGGCGCGGACGCCCTCGCGGCCCGGCTGGCGGCGCTGCCGCGTCCGCTCGGCGTCCCGCTCGGCATCTCGCTCGGCAAGTCCAAGGTGACCCCGCTGGACGAGGCCGTCGAGGACTACCTGGCCTCCCACCGGGCGCTGAAAGGGCACGGGGACTACTTCGCGGTCAACGTGTCCTCACCGAACACCCCGGGGCTGCGGTCCCTTCAGGACCGGTCCCACCTGGACGCGCTGCTCGCGGCGCTCGTGGGGGAGAAGCCGGTGCTCGTGAAGATCGCCCCCGACCTCACCGAGGCAGCCGTCGCCGAGCTGCTGGAGGTCTGCCTCGACCGCGGCGCGGCCGGGGTGATCGCCACCAACACCACCCTGGCCCGCGACGGGCTCGCCCCGGCCGACCGGGCGCGCGGCGCGGAGGCCGGCGGGCTCTCCGGCCGCCCGCTGACCGCCCGCGCCCGCGACGTGGTGGCCTTCGTGCACCGGGAGACCGGCGGCCGGCTGCCGGTGATCGGGGTGGGGGGCATCCTCGACCCGGACGACGCGACCCGGATGTTCGACGCCGGCGCGAGCCTCGTCCAGCTCTACACCGGTTTCATCTACCGGGGCCCGGCCCTGGTCCGGTCGGTGGCCCGGGCGGCCGCCCGGCGCTGACCCGCGCCGGACGACGACTCCAGGTCGCGGCGCGGCGGCGGTCGCGCCGCGCTGGAGTTGCCGGACCGCGCCGACACCACGAAGGAGAACCGTGACGCCCGAGGAGATCCTCGCCGCCGACCGCCGGCACGTCTGGCACCCGTACGCGGCCCTGCCGCCGGCCAACCCACCGTACGTCGTGGACAGTGCCGAGGGCGTGCGGCTGCGGCTGGCCGACGGCCGGGAGCTGGTCGACGGGATGTCGTCCTGGTGGGCGGCGATCCACGGCTACCGGCACCCGGTGCTGGACGCCGCCGTCACCGACCAGCTCGGCCGGATGAGCCACGTCATGTTCGGCGGCCTCACCCACGAGCCCGCGGTGCGCCTGGCGCGGACCCTCGTGGAGCTGGCCCCGGACGGCCTGGAGCACGTCTTCCTGGCCGACTCCGGCTCGGTCAGCGTCGAGGTGGCCGTGAAGATGTGCCTGCAGTACCAGCGGGCCCTGGGGCGGCCGGAACGCCGCCGGCTGGGCACCTGGCGCGGCGGCTACCACGGCGACACGTTCCACCCCATGAGCGTCTGCGACCCGGAGGGCGGCATGCACCACCTCTGGGGCGACGTGCTGCCCCGGCAGGTGTTCGCGCCGGTGCCACCGTCCGGTTTCGACACCCCACCCGACCCGGCGTACGAGGCGGCGCTGGTGGACGCGGTGGAGCGGCACGCCGGCGAGCTGGCCGCGGTGATCGTCGAGCCGGTGGTGCAGGGTGCCGGCGGGATGCGCTTCCACCACCCGCACTACCTCCGGGTGCTGCGCGAGGTGACCCGCGCGCACGGGATCCTGCTGGTCTTCGACGAGATCGCCACCGGCTTCGGCCGGACCGGCACCATGTTCGCGGCCGAGCACGCCGGGGTCGCCCCGGACGTGCTGTGCGTCGGCAAGGCGCTCACCGGTGGATACCTCACCCTGGCCGCGGCGCTCTGCACCCCCGAGGTGGCCCGGGCCATCTCCGCCGACGGGGTGCTGGCGCACGGCCCCACCTTCATGGGCAACCCGCTCGCCTGCGCGGTCGCCAACGCCTCCCTGGACCTGCTGCGGGCCGGGGACTGGGCCGCCCGGGTGGCGGGCATCGAAGAGGGGCTGCGGGCCGGCCTGGCGCCGCTGCGCGACGCCCCCGGGGTGGCCGACGTGCGGGTGCTCGGCGCGATCGGCGTGGTGCAGCTCGACCACGAGGTGGACCTGCCCCGGGCCACCGCCGCCGCGGTGGCGCAGGGCGTCTGGCTGCGCCCGTTCCGGGACCTCGTGTACACCATGCCGCCGTACGTCTGCGACGACGCGGACGTGGCCCGGATCGCGGCCGGCGTGGCCGCGGCCGTCAAAGCCGGCTGAGCGTAAGGAAGGGCCCCTCCTTAACGCCTCCGGTAGAGGAGGGGGCCCCTCCTAACGGCCCTCGGGAACGGGGCGAGGGCCCGGACGGCACCACCGGCGGCGGGACGACGTCGCCGGACAACGACGCGGCCCGCTGCCGCGCCAGGAGAGGGAGAGACGCGATGGAGACCTTCGGCGCCCGCCTGCACCGGGCCGTGGCCGAGCGGGGACCGCTCTGCGTGGGGATCGACCCGCATCCCGGGCTGCTGGCCCGCTGGGGACTGACCGACGACGTGGACGGCCTGAACCGGTTCTGCCGGACGGTGGTGGAGGCCATCGGCGACCGGGTGGCCGTGGTCAAGCCCCAGTCGGCGTTCTTCGAGCGTTTCGGGGCGCGCGGGGTCGGAATTCTTGAGTCAACTATCCGACAGTTGCGAAATGCGGGCTCGCTCGTTGTCCTTGACGTCAAGCGCGGCGACATCGGCTCGACGGTCAGCGCGTACGCCTCGGCGTACCTTGATCCATCCAGCCCGCTGTATGTCGACGCGGTCACCGCGAGCCCCTACCTGGGGGTCGGTTCGCTCGCGCCGATGTTCGAGCTGGCGGCCGCGCACGGCGGCGGCGTCTTCGTCCTGGCGCTCACCTCGAATCCCGAGGGAGCCGCCGTGCAGCGCGCCGTCGGGGCCGACGGGCGCACCGTGGCGCAGACCGTGATCGACGAGATTTCCCAGCTCAACCGGGGTGCCGAGCCGCTGGGCAGCTTCGGGCTCGTGGTCGGCGCGACGATCGGTGACACCGGTCACGACCTCACCGCCGTGAACGGTCCGCTGCTCGCCCCGGGGCTCGGCGCGCAGGGCGCGACGGCCGCCGACCTGCGTGTCGTCTTCGGCTCCGCCCTGCCCTCGGTGCTGCCGTCGTACTCCCGGGAGGTGCTGGGCGCGGGGCCGGACCAGGCCGCGCTGCGCGCCGCCACCGACCGGGTGCTGGCCGAGTGCCGGGCCGCCCTGGCCACGCGTGACTGACTGACGGCTCGGTCACTTTCCGTTGATCTTCGCGCGCCCACGTTGCCGAAAACGCCGTTGACCGCTAGTTTTCCCCGCGCTGGGAACCACTGACCCCTTTGGTTGCCAGCGACACCACGTTTCACAGCTGCGGTGGTGCGCCCCGCCCGCCGTACTAGGGACCTGAGGAGAACTGGTGCCGCTCCCGTCACTGACCCCCGAACAGCGCGCTGCCGCGCTGGAGAAGGCCGCGGAGATCCGCAAGGCCCGTGCTGAGCTGAAGGAGCAGCTCAAGCAGGGCAAGACCACCCTCGCCACCGTCCTCGAGCGGGCCGAGTCCGACGACGTCGTGGGCAAGCTGAAGGTTTCGGCCGTGCTCCAGGCGATGCCGGGCATCGGCAAGATCCGAGCCACCCAGATCATGGAGAAGCTCAAGATCGCTGACAGCCGTCGGCTGCGTGGCCTGGGCGAGCAGCAGCGCAAGGCGCTGCTTGGAGAGTTCGCCGCCAACTGAACGGCCCACCGTGTAGAAACAAGCGGTGAGCACGGATGACGAGGCGCGCCCGGCGGCTCGGCTCACTGTCCTGGCCGGACCTTCGGGGGCCGGCCGGGAGAGTGTCGTCGAGCTGGTCCGGGCGCGCTTTCCGTCCGTGTGGGTGCCGGTGGCCGCAACCACCCGGCCGGCCTGCCCCGGCGAGGTGGACGGCGTCGACCGGCTCTTCGTCGGCGCGGGCGACTTCGACCGGATGGTCGCGGCCGACGAGCTGCTGGAGTGGAGCCGGATCGGGCCCCACCGGCGCGGGGTGCCGCGCGCGGGCGTGCGGTCCCGGCTCGCCGAGGGGCGACCCGTGCTGCTTCCGCTGGACCTGCCCGGCGCGCTCGCCGTCCGGGCCGTGGCGCCGGACGCGCGGCTGGTGCTGCTCACCCCGCCCGCGTACCGGCCGGACCCCGCCGTCGCGGCCGCCTTCGCACACGCCGTCGTACACGACCGGACCGAGCGCGCGGCCGAGGAGCTGGTAGGCTTGCTCGGTTCTTCCTTCCTGGCTCCGGCCCGACCGCGCCCGAGCGGTTGAGAGGCCACCGCTCCTGAGAGGCCACCGCCCCCGGGCGGTGCACAACGACGCAGAGGTTAATTCGTGGGATCCATCGCCAACCCCGAAGGCATCACCAACCCGCCGATCGACGAGCTCCTCGAGAAGACCACCTCGAAGTACGCGCTGGTCATCTTCGCCGCCAAGCGCGCGCGCCAGGTCAACGCCTACTACAGCCAGCTCGGTGAGGGCCTGCTGGAGTACGTCGGCCCGCTGGTGGAGACCACCCCCCAGGAGAAGCCGCTCTCCATCGCCATGCGCGAGATCAACGCGGGTCTGCTCACCGCCGAGCCGACCGACCAGCCGTAAGCCCCGCCCGCGCCGATGGCCGCCGAGATCGTCCTCGGGGTCGGTGGCGGCATCGCCGCCTACAAGGCGTGTGAGCTGCTCCGGCTCCTCACCGAGTCGGGTCACCGGGTCCGGGTCGTGCCGACCGCGTCGGCGCTCCGTTTCGTCGGGGCGCCGACCTGGGCCGCGCTCTCCGGCCAGCCGGTCGCCGACGACGTCTGGTCCGACGTGCACGAGGTGCCGCACGTCCGCCTCGGGCAGCACGCCGACCTGGTCGTGGTGGCGCCCACCACCGCCGACCTGCTCGCCAAGGCCGCCCACGGCCTCGCCGACGACCTGCTCACCAACACCCTGCTGACCGCGCGCTGCCCGGTGGTGCTCGCGCCGGCCATGCACACCGAGATGTGGGAGCACCCGGCCACCGTCGCCAACGTGGCCACCCTGCGGTCCCGCGGCGTCCTGGTGATCGAGCCCGCGGTCGGCCGGCTCACCGGCAAGGACACCGGCAAGGGCCGGCTGCCCGACCCGGCCGAGATCTTCGCGGTCGCCCGCCGGGCCCTGGCCCGCGGCGGCGCCGCCCCCGCCGACCTGGCCGGGCGGCACGTGGTGGTCACCGCCGGCGGCACCCGGGAGCCGCTCGACCCGGTCCGCTTCCTCGGCAACCGCTCCTCCGGCAAGCAGGGCTACGCGTTCGCCCGCGCCGCCGTGGCCCGGGGCGCCCGGGTCACCCTGGTCTCGGCCAACGTCGCGCTCGCCGATCCGGCCGGGGCGGACCTGGTCCGGGTGGGCAGCACCGAGGAGCTGCGCAAGGCGACCCTGGAGGCGGCCGCCGACGCGGACGCCGTGGTGATGGCCGCCGCGCCCGCCGATTTCCGCCCGGCGACGTACGCGCCCGGTAAGATCAAGAAGTCGGACGACGGCAGCGCGCCCACGATCGAGCTGGTCACCAACCCGGACATCGCGGCCGAGCTGGGCCGGCGCCGGCGACCGGAGCAGGTGCTGGTGGTCTTCGCCGCGGAGACCGGCGACGCCGAGGCCAACGGCCGGGCCAAGCTCGCCCGCAAGCGCGCCGACCTCATCGTGATCAACGAGGTCGGGGTGGACAAGGTCTTCGGGGCCGAGACCAACGCCGCCACCGTGATCGGGGCGGACGGGTCGGTGCACCGGATGCCCGAGCAGCCCAAGGAGGACCTGGCCGACGCCGTCTGGGACCTCGTGGCCGCCCGGTTGCCGGGGCGGTCCTGACGGTTGGTCACTCTCCGGTTCGCCGGGTCACCCTGGGAGCACGGTGACTAAACTGCCGCCGAGCGACCTTTAAAAGTCTTCACATGCTTAGGAGTGCCGTGACACGTCTCTTCACGTCCGAATCGGTCACGGAAGGCCACCCGGACAAGATCGCCGACCAGATCAGTGACGGCATTCTCGACGCACTGCTCGCGCAGGACCCGCACAGCCGCGTGGCGGTCGAGACCCTGATCACCACCGGCCAGGTGCACGTCGCCGGCGAGGTGACCACGAAGGCGTACGCCGACATCCCCACCATCGTGCGGGACACCATCCTGTCGATCGGCTACGACTCGTCGAAGAAGGGCTTCGACGGCGCCTCCTGCGGCGTGAGCGTCTCCATCGGCGCCCAGTCGCCGGACATCGCGCAGGGCGTCGACAACGCGTTCGAGCTGCGCACCGGATCGTCGGAGAGCGCGTTGGACGCGCAGGGCGCCGGCGACCAGGGCATGATGTTCGGCTTTGCCTGCTCCGAGACGCCCGAGCTGATGCCGCTGCCGATCGCGCTCGCCCACCGGCTGGCCCGCCGGCTCGCCCAGGTCCGCAAGGACGGCACGATCCCCTACCTGCGGCCCGACGGCAAGACCCAGGTGACGATCGAGTACGACGGGCTGCGCCCGGCGCGGCTCAACACCGTCGTGGTCTCCAGCCAGCACGCGGCCGACATCTCGCTCGAATCGCTGCTCACGCCGGACGTCCGCGACCACGTCATCACCCCGGAGCTGGAGGGCCTCGGCCTGGACACCGAGGGCTACCGGTTGCTGGTCAACCCGACCGGGCGCTTCGAGATCGGCGGCCCGATGGGCGACGCCGGCCTCACCGGCCGGAAGATCATCGTCGACACCTACGGCGGCTACGCCCGCCACGGCGGCGGCGCGTTCTCCGGCAAGGACCCGTCCAAGGTGGACCGCTCGGCGGCGTACGCGATGCGCTGGGTCGCCAAGAACGTGGTCGCCGCCGGCCTGGCCGAGCGCTGCGAGGCGCAGGTCGCGTACGCCATCGGCAAGGCCCACCCGGTGAGCCTCTTCATCGAGACCTTCGGCACCGAGACCGTGCCGGTCGCCTCGATCGAGAAGGCCGTCGCCGAGGTCTTCGACCTGCGCCCCGCCGCGATCATCCGGGACCTCAACCTGCTCCGCCCGATCTACCAGCAGACCGCTGCCTACGGTCACTTCGGCCGCGAGCTGCCGGACCTGACCTGGGAGAGCACCGACCGGGCCGCCGACCTCAAGTCGGCCGCGGGAGCCTGACCGGCGCCAGGCGCGGCGACCGGCGACCCGCCGAGGGGTCGCCGGTCGCTCGCGTCTGCGTGGACGTGCCCCTGCCGCACCTCGACCGGCCCTTCGACTACCTCGTCCCCGACACCCTGGACGCCGACGCCCGGCCCGGGGTGCGGGTGAAGGTCCGCTTCGCCGGGCAGCTCGTCGACGGCTGGCTGCTGGAGCGCGTCGCGGAGTCCGCGCACCCGAAGCTGGCGTACCTGGAGAAGGTCGTCTCCCCGGTGCCGGTGCTGGCGCCGGAGGTGGCCGCGCTGGCCCGCGCGGTCGCCGACCGCTACGCCGGCAGCCTCGCCGACGTGCTTCGGCTCGCCGTCCCACCCCGGCACGCCCGGGTCGAGAAGGACGTCACGGCGACCGACACGGCCGACACGGACGACACCCCGGGCGAGGTGGCCGACCCCACGCCGGTCGACCCGCGGGGCTGGCGCGACTACCCGGCCGGGCCGGCCCTCCTGCGCGCCCTCACCGCCGGCCGGGCGCCCCGGGCCGTCTGGTCCGCGCTGCCCGGCGAGGACTGGGCCGACCGGTACGCCGACGCCGTGGCGGCCACCGTGGCCGGCGGCCGGGGCGCGGTGGTCGTGGTGGCCGACGCCCGGGACCTGGACCGGCTCGACGCGGCCCTGACCGCCGTCCTCGGGCCGGGACGGCACGCCTGCCTCTCCGCGGCGGCCGGGCCGGCCCGCCGCTACCGCGCCTTCCTCGCGGCCCGGCGCGGCGACGTGCCCGTGGTGATCGGCACCCGGGCGGCCATGTTCGCCCCGGTCGAGCGGCTCGGCCTGGTCGCCGTCTGGGACGACGGGGACGACCTGCACGCCGAGCCGAGGGCGCCCTACCCGCACGCCCGGGAGGTGCTGCTCACCCGCGCCCAGCTCGGGGGGACCGCCGCCCTCGTGGGCGGCTACGCCCGCACCGCCGAGGCCCAACTGCTGGTGGAGACCGGCTGGGCCCGCGAGGTGGCCGCCGACCGGGCGACCGTGCGGGCCCGCATGCCGGCGATCGCGCCGACCGGGGACGACCCGCACCTGGCCCGGGACCCGGGGGCCGCCACCGCCCGGCTGCCCAGCCTGGCCTGGACGACCGCCCGGGACGCGCTCCGCGCCGACCTGCCGGTGCTGGTGCAGGTGCCCCGCCGCGGCTACCTGCCCTCGGTGGCCTGCGCCGAGTGCCGGGCCCCGGCCCGCTGCCCGCACTGCGCCGGACCGCTGGGCCTGCCGTCGGCCGACGGGGTGCCCGCCTGCCGCTGGTGCGGGCGGGTCGCCGCCGCGTACGCCTGCCCGGAGTGCGGGGGGCGGCGGCTGCGCGCGTCGGTCACCGGCGCCCGGCGGACCGCCGAGGAGCTGGGCCGGGCGTTTCCCGGGGTGCCGGTGCGCACCTCGGGGCGGGAGGAGGTGCTCGCGGCCGTGCCGGCCGGCGCCGGTCTGGTGATCGCCACCCCGGGCGCGGAGCCGGTGGCCGAGGGCGGCTACGGGGGGGTGCTGCTGCTCGACTCGTGGGCCCTGCTCACCCGGGCCGACCTGCGGGCCGGGGAGGAGGCGCTGCGCCGCTGGCTGGCCGCCGCCGCGCTGGCCCGGCCCGGTCCGGCCGGCGGCCGGGTGGTGGTGGTCGCCGACGGCGCGCTCGCGCCTGTGCAGGCGCTGCTGCGCTGGGACTCGGCCTGGTTCGCCACCCGGGAACTGGCCGAGCGCCGCGAGCTGGGCTTCCCGCCGGCGGTGCGGATGGCCAGCGTCACCGGCGTGGCCGACGCGGTGGCCGACCTGCTGGCCGGCACCCGGCTGCCGGACGGCGCCGAGGTGCTCGGCCCGGTGCCGGCCGACGAGGGGCGGGAGCGGATGCTGGTCCGGGTGCCCCGGGCCCGGGCCGCCGCCCTGGCCGGGGCGCTGCACGCGGCCGCCGGGCAGCGCAGCGCCCGCAAGGCGGCGGACCCGGTCCGGCTCCAGATCGACCCGCTCAGCCTGTTCTGAGCGCGCCGGCCGCCCGTGACGTGCCGCACCCGGGCCGTCGCGTACGGTCGTGAGCAGCGGTTTGTCGCACACCTCGTGCGGCAAATGGGTGGAGAACGCGTGATAGCGTTGCCCGTCATGCCCAGGCGCACGACGGCTCACGGTCGCGGCGCGGCGAAGCGGGAGCGCGTCGAGCCGACGCGGATTCGATGATGTCAATCAGCCGGTGATCAGGGGTGGACCAGTCGTGACCGTTCGTCAGTCGATCGTCTTCAACGGTGACCTCGGCAGCGGCAAGAGCACCGTTTCCGTCGAGATCGCCAAGCGGCTGGGGCTGCGCCGGGTGAGCGTCGGCGACCTCTACCGCCAGATGGCGCAGGAGCGGCAGATGACCGCCCTCCAGCTCAACCTGCACGCCGAGCTGGACCAGGCCGTCGACGGCTACGTCGACCAGCTCCAGCGGGACATCGCCGCCTCCGGCGAGAGCCTCGTCATGGACTCCCGGCTGGCCTGGCACTTCTTCACCGACGCGCTCAAGGTGCACATGATCACCGAGCCGACCGAGGCGGCCCGGCGGGTGCTGGCCCGCCCGTCCGGCCCGGCGGAGAGCTACACCTCCATGGAGGAGGCGAAGGCCAAGCTCCGCGAGCGCAGCGAGAGCGAGCGCAACCGGTTCATCGTGCGCTACGGCGTCGACAAGGCCCGCCTGCGCAACTACGACCTGGTCTGCGACACCACCCGGGCCACCCCCGAGCAGGTGATCCAGCACGTGATCGACGTCTACGAGGGGCGGCTCGGCGCGGAGGTGCTGCGCGACGGCCAGCCGCTGCTGCTGCTCGACCCGGCCCGGGTCTACCCGACCGAGGACATCGCCACCCTGCGCGGGCTGTGGGACTCGGAGTTCGTCGGCGAGGTGGCCGGGTCCGGCGACGAGGCCCTGGAGCCGCTGACCATCGGCTACACCGGCGAGTACTTCTTCGTGGTCGACGGCCACCGCCGGCTCAGCGCCGCCCTGCAGAGCGGCTTCCCGCTGGTCCCCGCCCGGCTGGTCGCCGAGGTCGACGAGCCGGTGGTCGGCGGGCTGAGCGCGGTCGACTTCTTCGCCGCCCAGGCCCGGCCCAGCCTGATCCACGACTGGGAGGCCGCGCACGGCCTCGCGCTGCCGCTGCCCGAGCACGCCCTGCTGGGCGGGGACGCGGTGCTGGCCGGGGAGCCGGGCACCGGCGCCTGACCGGCCGCGGGCGCGGCGAGGGGATCGCCCGATCCGGCGGACCGGAGCATGATGAAGGTCTCCGATGCCTGGGGAGGCCGACCGTGGATGCTGCTGACGCCCTCGCGCTGCTGATGTCGCCCTCGGGTCGGGTCGACCCGTACCCGACGTACGAGCGGCTGCGCGCGCACGGCACGGTGGTCCAGGCCGGGCCGGTCTTCTACGTGGTGACCGGCTACACCGAGGCCGACGCGATCCTCCGCGACGCCCGGTTCGGGGTGATGGACGACGACCTGCGCGACCAGCTCCTGCCCGGCTGGCGGGAGAGCCCCGCGGTCCTGTCGATCTCCCGGTCGATGCTGCGCACCAACCCGCCCGACCACAGCCGGATGCGCCGGCTGGCGGCGGGGGCCTTCACCCCGCGCCGCATCGCCGCCATGCGCGAGGTGGTCGAGGCGCAGGCCGACCGACTGATCGACGGGATGCTGGAGCGCGGCCGGGACGGCGCGCCGGTCGACTTCATGGCCGAGTTCGCGTACCCGCTGCCGGTGGGGGTGATCTGCGCGCTGCTCGGGGTGCCGGCGGCCGACCGGCCGTTGTTCCGGCGCTGGGCCACCGACCTGACCGGCGTGCTGGAGCCCGAGATCACCCCCGAGGAGCTGGCCGTGGCCGACCGGGGCGCGGGTGAGTTGCGCGACTACTTCACCCAGCTGGTGGCGGCCCGCCGGCGCGCCCCGGCCGACGACCTGACCACCGCGCTGGTCCAGGCGCACGACACCGACGGTGACCGGCTTTCGGGCGACGAGCTGCTGGCGAACCTGATCGTGCTGCTGGTGGCCGGCTTCGAGACGACCACCAACCTGCTCGGCAACGGCCTGGTGGTGCTTCTCGACCATCCCCGCGACGCGGCGGCGCTGCGCGAGCACCCCGAGTTCGCGCCCGGCTACGTCGAGGAGCTGCTGCGCTACGACTCCCCGGTGCAGCTCACCTCCCGGATGAGCACCGAGCCGGCCCGGCACGGCGGCGTGGACCTGCCGGCCGGGAGCTGGCTCATCGTGATGCTCGGCGCGGCCAACCGGGACCCGGGCCGCTATCCGGAGCCGGAGCGGTTCGACCCGTGGCGCCCGCAGGTGCACCCCCTGTCCTTCGGCGCCGGCCCGCACTACTGCCTCGGCGCGGGCCTGGCCCGGCTGGAGGCGCAGGTGGCGTTCCCGCTGCTGTTGCGCCGGCTGCCCGGCCTCGCCCTGGCCGGGCGCGGGGAGCGGCGGGTCCGGCTCACCCTGCGCGGATACGCCACCCTGCCGGTCACCGTGGGTGACGGGGCGTCGTCGGTCACCGATCGCGGTACGCCGGCCGGGGCGACCGGATCGACTCCGTAGACTGGTACGGCACAACCCGTCCCAGACAAGGAGCCACTCCGCGTGACCGTCCAGCCCATCCGTCTGTTCGGCGATCCGGTTCTGCGCACGCCGGCCGACCCGGTCGTCGACTTCGACGTCGAGCTGCGCAAGCTGATCGCCGACCTGACCGACACGATGCGCGAGCAGAGCGGCGCCGGCCTGGCCGCGCCGCAGCTCGGGGTGGGCCTGCGGGTGTTCACCTTCGACGTCGACGACGTCCTGGGGCACCTGGTCAACCCGGTGCTGGAGTTTCCCGACGAGGAGGAGCAGGACGGCCCGGAGGGCTGCCTGTCCATCCCGGGGCTCTACTTCGACACGAAGCGCCGGCAGAACGTCATCGCCAAGGGCTTCAACGGCTACGGCGACCCGCTGCAGATCGTCGGCACCGGCCTGATGGCCCGCTGCGTGCAGCACGAGACCGACCACCTCGACGGGGTGCTCTTCGTCGACCGGCTCGACCCGGCCGGTCGCAAGGAGGCCATGAAGGCGATCCGCCAGGCCGAGTGGTACGACGAGGCCGCCCCGCCCACCGTCAAGCTCAGCCCGCACGCCGCCGCCAACCCGTTCGGCCTGGGGCGGTGACCCGGATGCGCCTGGTCTTCGCCGGCACGCCGGCCGTCGCGGTCCCCGCGCTGGACGCGATCGCCGCCTCCGCCCACGACCTGCTCGCCGTGGTCACCCGCCCCGACGCGCCCGCCGGCCGGGGGAGGGGCCTGCACCGCTCCCCGGTCGGTGCCTGGGCCGACGCGCACGGCGTCGAGGTGCTCACCCCGGCCCGGCCGCGCGAGCCCGAGTTCCTGGACCGGCTCCGCGAGCTGGCTCCGGACTGCGTGCCGGTGGTCGCCTACGGCGCGCTGGTGCCGCCGGCGGCGCTGGAGATCCCGCGGCTCGGCTGGATCAACCTGCACTTCTCGCTGCTGCCGGCCTGGCGCGGCGCGGCGCCCGTGCAGCACGCCGTGCTGCACGGCGACGAGCTGACCGGGGCCAGCGTCTTCCAGCTGGAGGAAGGGCTGGACACCGGCCCGGTCTACGGCACCGTCACCGACGAGGTGCGGCCCGCCGACACCTCCGGCGACCTGCTGGAGCGGCTCGCCCACTCCGGCGCCGGGCTGCTGGTCGCGGTGCTCGACGCGCTGGCGGCCGGCACCGCCCGGGCCGAGCCGCAGCCGGCCGACGGGGTCTCCCTGGCGCCGAAGCTGACCGTCGAGGACGCCCGCGTCCGCTGGGCCGACCCGGCCTTCGCGGTGGACCGCCGGATCCGCGCCTGCACCCCGGCCCCCGGCCCGTGGACCACGTTCCGGGGCGACCGGGTCAAGCTCGGCCCGGTCAGCGCGGTGGCCAACGGCCCGGAGCTGAAGCCGGGCGAGCTGCTGGTGGAGAAGTCGCGGGTGCTGGCCGGCACGGGCACCGTCCCGGTGCAGCTCGGCGAGGTGCGCGCGGCCGGCAAGAAGGCCATGTCGGCCGGCGACTGGGCGCGCGGCGTCCGGGTCGCCGCCGGCGAGGTGCTCGCATGACCGGGCCGTCCGGGCCCCGGGGCGACCGCTCGCGCGAGGGGCGCTTCGGCGCCGACCGGCGCGGTGGCGTCCGGCGGCCGGTCCGGCCGTCCGTCGACCTGCCCCGGCACGTCGCGTTCCAGGCGATCGCGGCGGTGCACCGGGACGACGCGTACGCCAACCTCGTGCTGCCGGCCATGCTGCGCGACGAGGGGTTGTTTGGCCGGGACGCCGCCTTCGCCACCGAGCTGACCTACGGCACGCTCCGGCACACCGGCACCCTGGACGCGATCATCACGGATGCGGCCGGCCGGGACGTGCAGCGGATCGACCCGCCGGTGCGCGACGCGCTGCGGCTCGGGACGTACCAGCTCCTGCACACCCGGGTGCCGGCGCACGCGGCCGTCTCGTCCACCGTGGACCTCGTCCGGACCGTGGGCCCCGCGGCCACGGGCTTCGCCAACGCGGTGCTCCGCGAGGTGGCGAGCCGCGACGTCGACGGCTGGGTGGCGAAGCTCGCCCCGTCCGAGGAGACCGACCCGATCGGCCACCTCGCGCTGGCGTACAGCCACCCGCAGTGGATCGTGCGGGCCTTCGCCGAGGCGCTCGGCGGTGACCTGCGCGAGACGGCCCGGCTGCTCATGGAGGACAACGAGCGCCCGCCGGTGCACCTGTGCGCCCGGCCCGGGCTGGCCGACCCGGTGGCGCTGGCCGACGAGGTCGGCGGGGCGCCCGGCGCCTTCTCGCCCTACGCGGTCTACCTTTCCGGCGGCGCGCCGGGTGAGCTGGCGGCGGTGGCCGAGGGGCGCGCGCACGTCCAGGACGAGGGCTCCCAGCTGGTGGCGAACGCCCTCGCGGTGGCGCCGCTGGACGGCCCGGACGGCCGCTGGCTCGACCTGTGCGCCGGCCCGGGCGGCAAGGCCGGCCTGCTCGGCGCCCTGGCCGCGGAGCGCGGCGCCCGGCTCACCGCGGTCGAGGTCGCCGAGCACCGGGCCCGGCTGGTCGAGCAGGCCACCCGGGGCCTGCCGGTCGCCGTGCTGCACACCGACGGGCGCACGGTCGGGGCCGATCCGAAGCTGCCGGAGGGGCACTTCGACCGGGTTCTGGTCGACGCCCCGTGCACCGGCCTCGGCTCGCTGCGCCGGCGGCCGGAGTCCCGCTGGCGCCGCCAGCCGTCGGACCTGCCGCCGCTGACCCGGTTGCAGCGGGAGTTGCTCACCGCCGCGCTGCGCGCCGTCCGGCCGGGCGGCCTGGTCGCCTACGTGACCTGCTCGCCGCACACCGTGGAGACGCATGTGACGGTGACCGAGGCGTCCCGCCGGTGCGGCTTCCCGGTCGACTTCGTCGACGCCCGCCCGCTGCTGCCCGCCGGCATGCCGGGGCTGGGGGACGGCCCCACGGTCCAGCTGTGGCCGCACCGGCACGGCACGGACGCCATGTTCCTGGCGGTGCTGCGCAGGGGCTGAGCGCGGGCCCGGCCGACGGGCCGAATGTCCAGAGGTGGACCACAAAAGCGGGACCGGCGACGCCGGTCCCGCTTTGTGTCATGTGACATCTCCGTTGACTCTTACATCGATACATGTAACTGTCCGAGCACCGGTCCGCCGACGCGGAGGCTCCCACCGGGGCCCACGGGTCGCGCCCACCCCGCCAGCACGTCCCGCCGACCCCCACGAGGAGTCCCCATGAGACGCAGAACGCCGACCGCGGGCCTCGCGCTCGCCCTCTTCGCCGCCGTGACGGCGACCCTGGCCGCCCCCGCCCCGGCGAGCGCCGCCCCCGCGCTCGCCGCCGCCGCGCCGGACATCTCGGTCACCAACGTCCAGGCCCACCTCACCCAGCTCAACAGCATCGCGAGCAGCAACGGCGGCAACCGGCGGGCCGGCTCGGCCGGCTACACCGCCTCCGTCAGCTACGTGAAGGCCAAGCTCCAGGCCGCCGGCTACACGGTCTCCGAGCAGGTCTGCACGACCTGCACCTACCGGTCGAACAACCTCATCGCCGAGTGGCCGCAGGGCCCGGCCGACCAGGTCGTCATGTTCGGCGCGCACCTGGACAGCGTCTCCGCCGGCCCGGGCATCAACGACAACGGCTCCGGCTCGGCCACCCTGCTGGAGAACGCGCTGGTCCTGGCCGGTCAGAACCCGAGCATGACCAAGCGGGTGCGGTTCGCCTGGTGGACCGACGAGGAGCAGGGCCTCAACGGCTCGGAGTTCTACGTCAACTCGCTCAGCGCCACCCAGAAGGGCTACCTCAAGGGCTACTACAACTTCGACATGGTGGGCTCGACCAACGGCGGCTACTTCATCAACCGGCTCACCTCCACCACCGCCGCGCCGCTGAAGGCGTACTGGGACTCGCTGAACCTCCAGCCCGAGGAGAACGTCGAGGGCCAGGGCCGCTCCGACGACTACTCCTTCCAGCAGGCCGGCATCCCCACCTCCGGCTACGCGGCCGGCGCCAGCGCGCGCAAGACCAGCGCCCAGGTGAGCAAGTGGGGCGGCACCGTCAACTCGGCGTACGACCCCTGCTACCACCGCTCCTGCGACACCACCGCCAACATCAGCGCGACGGTGCTCAACCGCAGCGCCGACGGTGTGGCGTACGCGATCTGGCAGCTCGCGGTCGGTGGCGGCACCCCGACCAACGACTTCTCCGTCGCGGTGAGCCCCACCTCCGGCAGCGTCGCCCGGGGCGGCTCCACCACCGCGACGGTCAGCACCGCCACCACCAGCGGCAGCGCCCAGACGGTGAGCCTGTCGGCCACCGGCGCCCCGAGCGGGGTGACGGTGAGCTTCAGCCCGCCCTCGGTCACCTCGGGCGGCTCGGCCACCATGACGGTCAGCGCCTCCGCATCGGCGACCACCGGCACCTTCACCATCACGGTCAACGCGACCGGCTCGGTCACCCGCACCACCGCCTACAGCCTCACGGTGACCGGCACCGGCGGCTGCGCCGGCGGCCAGCTCATCGGCAACAGCAGCTTCGAGTCGGGCAGCACGCCGTGGACGGCCACCTCCGGCGTCATCACGAACTCGACGAGCCAGGCGGCCCGGACGGGCTCCTACAAGGCGTGGCTCGACGGCTACGGCAGCACCCACACCGACACGCTGTCGCAGTCGGTGAGCATCCCGGCCGGTTGCGCCAGCTACACGCTGTCCTTCTGGCTGCACATCGACACGGCGGAGACCACGACGAGCACCGCGTACGACAAGCTGACCGTGCAGGTCGGCACGACCACGCTCGCGACGTACTCGAACCTCAACAAGGCGAGCGGCTACACCCAGCGCAGCTTCAACCTGGCGGCGTACGCCGGGCAGACCGTCACGCTGAAGTGGACCGGGGTGGAGGACGCCTCGCTCCAGACCAGCTTCGTCGTCGACGACGTGACGCTGCAGGTCGGCTGAGCAACCCGGGCGGGGTGGACCTGCGGGTCCGCCCCGCTCCCGCTCAGGTGACCGGCAGCGCCCGGCTGCCGCCGCCCTTGAGCGAGCGGGTCAGCGTCCGGTCCGAGACCCAGAGGAAGCACTGCACGCCGCGGTCGCCGTCCTGCCACTCCTCCTCGTAGGGGTGGTAGATGATCGTGCCGGCCCGGTAGACCATGTCGCTGTTGTCGGGCACCTTGACGTATTTCGCGATCAGCCCGCGGCAGCCCTTGTGCGCCCGGAGCGTGGTGCGCTGGAACTCGGCGTAGCTGAGGTCGGGGAACCGGAAGACCCCGACGAACTCGGCGTGGTGCTTGGCGGTGCAGGCGACCGGCCGCATCTCCTCCACCTCGCCCTTGCTGAGCTTCGGGTTGAAGCACCCCAGCGCCAGGGGCGAGCCCGCCTTCAGGGCGTTGCGCAGGCTGCCGCGTCGCGCCACGATGCTGCCGTCGTCCAGGCTGGCGACCTCGGCGGCGTCGCACCGGAACCAGCGGGCCCCGCCGGTCCAGGCCGGGGCCGACGGGAAGACCACCGACAGCCGCAGCCGCCCCGAGCGCCACTCGGCGCCGACGGCCTTGTTGACCTGCTTCGCGCATTCGGCGTGCGCGGTCCGGGCGCCGGTCGACCCGGCCCGCGGGGGAGCGCCGCGCCCGGCGTCCGGGCCGGTCAGGGTGCCCACGTACAGCGTCTCGGCGCGGTGCGCGGCGGCGCAGTCCACCGGGTTCCAGCCGCTGAGGTAGCCGACGTCCTGGACCGTGGGGTGGCAGGCGCCGGACTGGGGCAGGAAGGCCACGGGGGCGCCGAAGGCGGGCCAGTCGTCGGCCAGGTCGCGGTCGACCCCGGCCGGCGCGCCGCAGCCGCCGAGCGCCAACACCGCCGTGACACCCACGGCGACCGCCGCCCACCATCGCCGCATCCCGACCGACCTCCCCGTCGTCCGTGGTCGCCCGACCGGCGCGGAGCACCGGGTACGCCTCGGCGGTGCAGCATACGACACCGGGGCTCAGCTGACCGGCAGTCCCTCCGGGCCGGCCCCGCGCACCGACCGGGTCAGCTTCCGGTCGTCGCTCCACAGGAAACAGCGCACCCCCCGGTCGCCCTCCTCCCACTCCCGCTGCGACGGCGGGTAGAAGATCGAACCGGCCCGGTACGGCAGGTCGGCGTTGTTCGGCACCGCGGCGAAGGCGGCGATCAGCGCCATGCAGCGGCGGTGCACCTCGGGGGCGGCCCGGGTGAAGTCCGCCCAGCTCATGTCCCGTTCCTCGAACACGCCGACGAACTCGGCGCGGTGCGGCTCGGTGCAGAGCACCGGGGCCATGTAGTTCAGGTTGTCGCCGATCAGCTTCGGGTCGAAACAGCGGTGCACCAGTGGGCTGTCGCCCACCATGGCGCCGCGCAGGCTGCCCACCCGGTTGATGGGCCGGGTGTTGTCGATGCTGTCGGTCTCAGCGAGGTCGCAGCGGAACCAGCGGGCGCCGCTCACCCAGGCGGTGACCGGGGGCAGCGCGATGTTCAAGGTGAGCCGGGCGGAGTGCCAGTCCCCGCCGATCACCTCCCGGGCCCGCTGGTCGCACTCGGCGCGGGCGGTGCGCAGCCCGGGCGAGCCCGGTTCCGGCCGCGCGCCCTCCGCCGCCGGCCCGGTGAAGGTGCCCACGTGCACCGTCTCGGCCAGATGGCTGCCCGCACAGTCGACCGTCTCGTAGGTGGCGGCCTGCACCACGGCGGTGAGCCGGGACAGGCAGGCGTCCGTGGCGGGGACGAACAGGCGCGGCGCCGGCAGCGCGGCCCAGTCGTCGGTGAGGTCCCCGTCGGCCCGTTGCGGTGGGACGCAGCCGGTCAGGGCCACCGTCGCCGTGCCGGCCAGCGCCAGCGCCAGGAGCCACCGTCGCATCGTCCGCCCTTCCCGGGAGATGACAGCCGGTCGCCGCGGCGCGTGCGGCGTTCCCCGCGACCGGGCGTGCAGCATACGTGACAGTCCCTGTAGGAGTTTCGTCCTGTTTCGATCGTTCGGCCAGCCGCGGATGACTTTTCGTGTCGTCTTTCCGCGCCGGACCGGCCGATTCTGCACGGCGGGTCACGTCGGGGTCACAGCGGGCTCCCGGCGGTGCCGCGCTGCGGACGCCGGGTGAGCGCCTTCGTACACTGGCCCCGTGACCGTACCGCCGCTGATCGTCGCGCCCAGCATCCTGGCCGCCGACTTCGCCCGCCTCGCCGACGAGGTCCGCGCCGTCGAGCACGCCGCGGACTGGTTGCACGTGGACGTCATGGACAACCACTTCGTGCCGAACCTGACCATCGGGCTGCCGGTGGTGCAGAGCCTGCGGGCGGCCACCCAGCTTCCGTTCGACGTGCACCTCATGATCGAGGACCCGCGGCGCTGGGCGCCCGGGTACGCCGACGCCGGGGCGTACAACGTGACGTTCCACGCCGAGGCGTGCGACGACCCGGTGGCGCTGGCCAAGGACCTGCGCTCGGCCGGCGCGAAGGCGGGGCTGGCGATCGACCGGGACACCCCGATCGAGCCGTACCTGGACCTGCTGCCGAGCTTCGACACGCTGCTGATCATGACGATCAAGGCCGGCTTCGGCGGCCAGCGGTTCATCCCCCAACTGCTCGACAAGGTGCGCGCCGCCCGGCGGCACGTCGCGAGCGGCCACCTGGAGCTGCGCATCGAGGTGGACGGCGGGATCGCCGCGGACACCATCGAACAGGCCGCCGCGGCGGGCGCCGACGCCTTCGTGGCCGGCACCGCGGTCTACGGGGCCGACGACCCGGCCGAGGCGGTCCGCCGGCTGCGCGGCCTGGCGGAACGCGCAGCGACCGGGGTCTGACCATGGACCCGGCCGGCGACCGACCCGACGTGATCCTGGTCGTCGACGACGACGAGGACATCGCCCGCTTCGTCGAGTTCAACCTGCGGTTGCACGGCTTCGAGGTGCTGCACGCCGGCGACGGCCAGGAGGCCCTGGAGGTCATCGAGCGGCACCGGCCGGACCTGGCCGTGGTCGACCTCATGATGCCGCGGATCGACGGGCTGGAGCTGACCCGCCGGCTGCGCGCCGACCCGATGACCTCCGCCCTGCCGGTGATCATGCTGACCGCCAAGGGGATGACCTCCGACAAGGTCAACGGCCTCAGCGCGGGCGCCGACGACTACCTGGTCAAGCCCTTCGACACCGCCGAGCTGGTCGCCCGGGTCAGCTCCACGCTGCGCCGCAACAAGGAGTTCCGGGAGGTCTCCCCGCTGACCGGGCTGCCCGGCAACAGCCGGATCCGGCGGGAGATCAGCGACCGGGTGCGCAGCGGCGTCGACTACGCCGTCGGCTACATCGACATCGACCGGTTCAAGAGCGTCAACGACCGCTACGGCTTCGTCCGCGGCGACGAGTTCATCTCGGCGCTCGCCCGCAGCCTGCACCGGGCGGTGGTCTCGATCGGCCTGCCGCCGGCCTTCCTCGGCCACGTCGGCGGCGACGACTTCGTCATCGTGTGCACCCCGTCCCAGGTGCGGCCCCTGACCAGCCGGGCCGTGGTCGACTTCGAGAAGGCCGCCGACGCCCTCTACGACCCGACCGACCGGGAGCGCGGCTTCGTCGAGCTGAAGGACCGGCGGGGCAACATCCGCCGCGCCGCCCTGGTCACCCTCTCCATCGGCGTCTCCCTCTCCGACGCCGGCAAACGCTTCACCGACCCCCTCGAGGCGATCGCCGTGGCCTCCGAGATGAAAACGGTCGCCAAGAGCCAACCCGGGTCGTACGTCGCGGTCGACCGCCGGCGGGGCGTGACGTGACGATCCGACCCGTGCTGTGAAGTAGCTCGCCTCTGTGGCGCGACCCGCCTCGCGACGTGTAAGACTTCCGGTGTAACCCACCACGCGCTGGCGGGGCTCGGTGAAATTCCGAACCGGCGGTGATCCACGGTCCGACCGTGGTAAGCCCGCGACCCGGACGGCTTCGGCCGGACGGTGGACCTGGTGAGAATCCGGGGCCGACGGTTGGGTGCGGCTCGTCCGCCCCCAGAAAGTCCGGATGGGAGACAGCGCGCGGGACGGGGAGAGCCCTGCCGGGCGCTGAGCACCCTCAGCCGCCGCGTGGGCTCCCCGGGGCCGGCTGTGCCGTCCCCGGATCTCCGCCGCCGCGTGTCCGCGGCACCCGTGCCGTTCTGTCCCCGACCCGCCCGCGCGCGACCGGCGAGCGAGAGGGCAGGGCTGGCGATGGCGAGCGTCTCCGTGGACGAGGCGATGCGTCGTGCCATCGCGCTGGCCGCCCGCGGCCTCGGCGCCACCAGCCCCAACCCCGTGGTCGGCTGCGTCCTGCTCGACGCCGACGGCGAGGTCGTCGGCGAGGGCTTCCACGCCTACGCGGGCGGTCCGCACGCCGAGATCGTCGCGCTGGCCCAGGCCGGCCGGCGCGCCCGCGGCGGCACCGCCGTCGTCACCCTGGAACCGTGCGACCACACCGGCCGCACCGGCCCCTGCAGCCACGCCCTCATCGCGGCCGGCGTCGCCCGCGTGGTGGTCGCCGTCCCGGACCCCAACCCGGTCGCCTCCGGCGGCGCGGCCACCCTGCGCGCCGCCGGCGTCCAGGTCGACCTGGGGGTACGCGGCGACGAGGCCGAGGCCGGCAACATCGCCTGGCTCACCTCGATGCGCCGTGGCTGGCCGTACCTCATCTGGAAGTACGCGGCCACCCTCGACGGGCGCTCCGCGGCGGCCGACGGCACCAGCATGTGGATCACCTCCGAGGCGGCCCGGATCGACGTGCACGCCCTGCGCGGCACCGTCGACGCGGTCATCGCCGGGGTGGGCACCGTGCTCGCCGACGACCCCCGGCTCACCGCCCGCAACCTGCGCGACGGCACCCTGGCCATCCGGCAGCCGCTGCGGGTGGTGGTGGACAGCTCGGGGCGTACCCCCGCCGAGGCCCGGGTCCGCGACGGCGCCGCCCGGACCTGGGTGGCCACCGCCGCGGAGGTCGGCGCCGGCCCGGACGGCCGGGTCGACCTCGCGGCGCTGCTCGCGGAGCTGCACCACCGCGGCGTGCGGGCCGCGCTGCTGGAGGGCGGCCCCACCCTGGCCGGCGCGTTCCTCGCCGCCGGCCTGGTCGACAAGGTCGTCGGGTACGTCGCGCCGAAGCTGCTCGGCGCCGGCCCGACCGCGCTGCTGGACGCCGGCGTGACCACCATCGCCGACGCCATCGACCTGGAACTCACCGACGTTACGCAGGTCGGCCCCGACCTGCGGATCACCGCGCTGCCCCGGAAGAGGGAGGCCTGACATGTTCACCGGCATCGTCGAGGAACTGGGCGAGATCGTCCGGACCACGGAGACCGGGGGTGACTCGGCGCTGGTCGCGGTCCGCGGCCCGCTGGTCACCTCGGACGCCCGACACGGCGACTCCATCGCGGTCAACGGGGTCTGTCTCACCGTGGTCGACGTCGACGGCGGGATCTTCACCGCCGACGTGATGGGGGAGACGCTGCGCCGCACCGCGCTCGGCGCGCTGCGCCCCGGCGACCCGGTCAACCTGGAGCGGGCCGCCGCGTTGAACAGCCGCCTCGGCGGTCACCTGGTGCAGGGGCACGTCGACGGGGTCGGCGAGGTGCTGTCCCGGGAGCCGGCCGCGCAGTGGGAGACGGTCCGCTTCCGGCTGCCCGCCGGGCTGTCCCGCTACGTGGTGGAGAAGGGCTCGATCACCGTCGACGGCATCTCGCTGACCGTCGCGGAGGTCGGCGACGACTGGTTCTCGGTCGGGCTGATCCCCACCACCCTGAAGCTCACCACCCTCGGCGCCAAGGGCGTCGGCGACCCGGTGAACCTCGAGGTGGACGTGCTGGCCAAGTACGTCGAGCGGCTGCTCGGCGACCGCGCGGCCGGAGGTGTCCGGTGACGGGCCCGCTCGGCTGGCTGCTCGACGCCCAGGTGCACGTGGCCGGCTCGCCGGTGCTGGTCCGGGAGATCGTCGGCAACGTCTTCGGCCTCGCCTCCGCGCTGCTCGGGCTGCGCCGGGTGGTCTGGGCCTGGCCGGTCGGCATGATCGGCAACGCGCTGCTGTTCACCGTCTTCCTCGGCGGGGTGTTCGCCACTCCGCAGGCGCACGACCTCTACGGCCAGGCCGGCCGGCAGGTCTTCTTCTTCGCGGTCAGCGTCTACGGCTGGTGGCGCTGGTCACGCAACCGACGCTCCGGCGGCGGCGAGCACCCGGCGGTCACCCCGCGCTGGGCCACCTGGCGGGAGCGGCTCGGCCTGCTCGCCGCCGCGGCGGTCGGCACCGCGGCCGCGTACCCGGTGCTGGCCGCGCTCGGCTCCTGGGGGCCGCTGCCGGACGCCTGGATCCTGGTCGGCAGCCTGCTGGCCACCTACGGCATGGCCCGCGGCTGGGTGGAGTTCTGGCTGATCTGGATCGCCGTCGACGCGGTCGGCGTGCCGCTGCTGCTCCAGGGCGGCTTCTACCCGTCGGCCGCCATGTACCTGGTCTACGGCGGGTTCTGCCTCGCCGGCCTGTACGCCTGGTGGCGCACCTCCCGCGCGACCCCGCCCTCCCGCACCCCGATCCCGCCGACGTACTCGGAGGCCGTGGCATGAGCAGCACCTTCGGCAGCATCGAGCAGGCGGTGGCGGACATCGCCGCCGGCCGGCCCGTCGTGGTGGTCGACGACGAGGACCGGGAGAACGAGGGCGACCTGATCTTCGCGGCCGAGCTGGCCACTCCGGAGCTGGTCGCGTTCATGGTCCGCTACACCTCCGGCTACATCTGCGTGCCGCTCACCGAGAGCGAGTGCGACCGGCTGGACCTGCCGCCCATGCACCACACCAACCAGGACCGGCGGGGCACCGCGTACACGGTGACCGTGGACGCGCGGGAGGGGGTCAGCACCGGCATCTCCGCGGCCGACCGCTCGCACACCATCCGGCTGCTCGCCGCCGCGTCGACCGGCCCGACCGACCTGGCCCGCCCCGGGCACGTGGTGCCGCTGCGCGCCCGCCAGGGCGGGGTGCTGCGCCGCCCCGGGCACACCGAGGCGGCCGTGGACCTGACCCGGCTGGCCGGGCTGCGCCCCGCCGGGGTGCTCTGCGAGCTGGTCAACGACGACGGCACCATGATGCGCCTGCCCGACCTGGAGAAGTTCTGCGCCGAGCACGGGCTGACCCTGATCACCATCGCCGACCTGATCGCCTACCGGCGGCGCACCGAGAAGCAGGTCGAGCAGGTCGCCGAGGCGCGGATGCCCACCCCGTACGGGGTGTTCCGGGCGCTCGGCTACCGCGCCGAGCACGACACCGCCGAGCACGTGGCGCTCGTCATGGGCGACCTGGGTGACGGGCGGGAGGTGCTCGTGCGGGTGCACTCCGAGTGCCTCACCGGGGACGTGTTCGGGTCGCTGCGCTGCGACTGCGGCCCGCAGTTGCAGGCCGCGCTGGCCCGGGTGGCCCAGGAGGGGCGCGGCGTGGTGCTCTACGTCCGCGGGCACGAGGGGCGGGGCATCGGCCTGCTGCACAAGCTCCAGGCGTACCAGCTCCAGGACCAGGGCCGGGACACCGTGGACGCCAACCTCGACCTGGGGCTGCCAGCCGACGCGCGGGACTACGGGACCGGCGCGCAGATCCTCTACGACCTCGGCGTCCGCTCCATGCGGCTGCTGACCAACAACCCGGCCAAGCGGGCCGGCCTGGAGGGCTACGGCCTCACGGTGAGCGGCCGGGAGGGGCTGCCGGTGCGGTCCAACCCGGAGAACGTGCGATACCTGCGGACCAAGCGGGACCGGATGGGCCACCTCCTGGAGGGGCTGGACGAGGTGACCGAGGCGCCGATGGGCCGCCCGGTCGCCGGCGACGAGATCGGAGCGTAGACATGGCGGGATTCGGCGAACCGGGTGTGACCGCGGTGGACGCCAGCGGGCTGACCGTCGGCATCGTGGCCGCACGCTGGCACGGCGACCTCACCGACCACATGGTCGACCGGGCGGTGGCCGCCGCCGAGGCGTCCGGCGCACAGTCCGTGGTGGCCCGGGTGGCGGGCTCGGTCGAGCTGCCCGTGGTGGCCCAGGCGATGGCGCGCCGGTACGACGTGGTGGTCGCCCTCGGCGTGGTGGTGCGGGGCTCCACCGCGCACTTCGACTACGTCTGCCAGTCGGTCACCGAGGGGCTGACCCGGGTGGCGCTGGACGAGGGCAAGCCGGTGGCCCACGGGGTGCTCACCGTGGAGACCATCGAGCAGGCCCGGGACCGGGCCGGGCTGCCCGGCTCGGCGGAGGACAAGGGCTGGGCGGCCACGGTGGCGGCGCTGGACGCCGCGCTGGCCATCCGTGGCCTGGACGCCGCGAGCGGCCACCGCGTCGGCTTCGCCTGACCCGGCCGCACGCCGCTCGGCCTGGCGCTGTCGGCCCGGCCACGGGTCCTCACCGCCTTTCGAGCTGATGTCACCAACGACTCGCCGCCACCCCGCCGGACAGCCTTGACACCTCGCACCGCCCGGGCGTCGGGGTGCCGGCGCCGCCCGTGCCGAGTCGTTACCGACGTCAGGTCGAAAGGCACACCCCGGGCTACCGCCCGGCTTCGGAAGCCCGCCGCTGCTGCCCCTGGCCTCCGCTCCGGCTGCCGGCTGAGCCCATCCTGCGGTGAACGGCGGTGGCCGTCCGGCGCCGGGCGGGCCGCTGAGCTGAACGGATTGCCGGTGGTCGAGGTCGAGCGGGTGGTCCTAACCGGTGGTGGTGTCGGCGGCGGCCCCGACCGGCGCCGCGCCGGTCGCACGCGCAGAGCCTGGCACGGGCCGTGCAATCGGCTCGGGTCCGGCGGTCGGGACGGTGAGCCGGCGGCCGGTGAGCAGGTAGCCGGCGACGGCCGTCAGCAGCACCCCGATCGCGGCATAGAGCAGTCGGTAGTCGACCAGGCCGACCACCAGGGCGCCCGACCCGATCGCCACGGCCTGCGGTCCGCTGGCCAGGGCGTCCAGCGCGGCCGCGACGCGTCGGT
The DNA here is from genome assembly GCF_040607315.1 of Micromonospora sp. NPDC005305. NCBI lineage: Bacteria > Bacillati > Actinomycetota > Actinomycetes > Micromonosporales > Micromonosporaceae > Micromonospora > Micromonospora sp. NPDC005305. The sequence goes on from NZ_JBEXGL010000026.1 coordinate 47,485, forward strand.
CCCCGTTCCCTTCGGCGACGGTGGGGCCGTCGACCTCGGGCACGCCCCAGGCCATCAGCCGTACCGGCCGGGAGCCGGGCGGGCGGGCCGCTGGGTCGCCGAGCCGGTCCAGGTGGCGGGCGAACAGCGCGCGCAGCTCCTCCTGGAGCTCCTGGAGTTCGTCGGCGGTGTACCAGCTGACGAACTGGGTGAAGTAGCCGGCGTCCCGCCACTCGGGGGACTGCTGCCGGCGGGCCGCCATCCAGTCCCAGAGCTTGCGGTACTCCAGGTCGAGCAGGACCCGGGCGGCCGCGTCGCCGGCGCGTGCCAGCTCGGGGCCCTCCTCGCCGTTGCCCCAGCGGTGGCCGTCGGTGACCCAGCCGCCACGGCCGTTGCCGCCGCCGGCCTCGGTGACGAACCCGTACCGGGCGAGCTGGCGCAGGTGCCAGGAGCAGTTGGCGGGACTTTCGCCGACCCGCTCGGCCACCTCGGTGGCGGTCAGCGGGCCGTGCACGCCAGCGAGACGTCCACCATGTGGTCGGCGGCCCGCCGCGCCGGACCCGGGGGGAGGCGTCACCCGGGGCGGCTGGAAGAATCGCCTTCCGTGAAGACGTTCGAGGAGTTGTTCGCCGAGCTGCAGGCCAAGGCCGCCGCCGGCGCCCCGGGCTCGGGCACGGTCGCCGCCCTGGAGAAGGGCGTGCACTTCATCGGCAAGAAGGTCGTCGAGGAGGCGGCCGAGTCGTGGATGGCGGCCGAGCACGAGGGCCCGGAGCGGGCCGCGGAGGAGATCTCCCAGCTGCTCTACCAGGCTCAGGTGCTCATGCTGGCCACCGGTCTCGAGCTGAAGGACGTCTACCGACATCTGTGAGTGCCCCGCCCGCTGATCACCTCGTCGATCGAAGGAGCACTCCCATGCTGCGTGTCGCCGTACCCAACAAGGGCGCCCTGGCCGAGTCGGCCGCCGGGATGCTGCGCGAGGCGGGCTACCGCCAGCGCACCGACCCGAAGGACCTGGTCTGCCGGGACGAGCCCAACGACATCGAATTCTTCTACCTGCGTCCCAAGGACATCGCCACCTACGTCGGCTCCGGCGACCTGGACGTCGGCATCACCGGCCGGGACCTGCTGGTCGACTCCGGCGCGCCGGCCGAGGAGGTCGTCGACCTCAACTTCGGCCGGGCCACCTTCCGGTTCGCCGCCCGCCCCGACGACGTGGACTCGGTCCAGCAGCTCGGCGGGCACCGGATCGCCACCGCGTACCCGGGGCTGGTCGAGCGGCACCTGGCCGAGCTGGGCGTCAAGGCGGAGGTGATCCGGCTGGACGGTGCGGTGGAGAACGCCATCCGGCTGGGCGTGGCCGACGTGGTTGCCGACGTGGTGGAGACCGGGGCCACCCTGCGCCAGGCCGGTCTCGTGGTCTTCGGCGAGCCGCTGCTGCGCTCCTCGGCGGTGGTGGTCCGCCGGGCCGGCGCCGCCGGCAGCGCCCAGCAGGAGCAGCTGCTGCGCCGGCTGCACGGCGTGCTGGTCGCCCGCCGTTACGTGATGCTCGCCTACGACGTGCCGGCCGGCCTGCTGGACCGGGCCAGCTCGCTCACCCCGGGCATCGAGTCGCCGACCGTCTCCCCGCTGCACCGGGAGGGCTGGGTGGCCGTGCAGGCCATGGTGCTCCGCGACGACGTGCACCGGATCATGGACGAGCTCTACGAGCTGGGCGCCCGGGCCATCCTGGTCACCAACATCCACGCCTGCCGGCTGTGAGGCCGCTGCCGGTCCCGGCCGCCCTGGCCGTGGTGGTCCTGGGCGGGGTGGCCTCGGCCGCGCAGGGCGTGGTCAACGCCGAGCTGGGGGAGCGGGCCGGCGATCCCCTCGTGGGCGCCATGGTCAACAACCTCGGCGGTTGCCTGATCGTGCTGCTCGGGCTGGTCGCCGTCCCGTCCATGCGCGCCGGGCTGGCCGGCCTGCGCCACTCCGGCCTGCCCTGGTGGGCCTACCTGGGCGGGCTGGGCGGCGCCGCCATCGTGGTGATCGGCCCGTTCGTGGTGCCGGCGCTCGGGGTGGCGGTCTTCACGATCGCCCAGGTGGCGGGCGGCAGCCTCGGCGGGCTGGCCGTCGACCGGGTCGGCCTGGCCGCGACCGGCCGGCTGGCGCTCACCCTGCCCCGGGTCGTCGGGGCGCTGCTCGGGATCGCCGCGGTGACCATGGCCCAGCTCGGCCGGCCGGTCGGCGACCTGGCGGTCGGTCTGGTGCTGCTCTCGGTGGCCGGCGGCCTGGCGGTGGCGCTGCAGTCCGCGCTCAACGGGCGGGTCGCCGCGGCGGTCGGTCCGGCCGCCGGGCTGGCGGTGAACTTCGCGGTCAGCACCTCGGTGATCGCCGCGGTGGCGGCGCTGGCCGGGGCGCTGGCCACCCGCCCGAGCTGGCCCAGCCAGTGGTGGCTCTACGTCGGTGGTCTGTTCGGGGTCGGCATCGTGCTCGCCCTGCTGGTCGGCGTCCGCGCCGCCGGGGTGCTGCGCACCGGCCTGGCGCTGGTGGCCGGGCAGCTCGGCGGGGCCCTGGTGCTCGACGTGGTGGTGCCCGGCGGCGCCGGGGTGCGGCTGCCGGTGCTGGCCGGCGCGGTGCTCACCGGGGCGGCGGTGGTCGTGGCCGGTGCGCGGCGGCGCCGCCCGGTCCGTGTGGCGGCGGAACGTGAGCCCGAGCCGGATGGCAGACTGGTTTCGTGAGCGATTCAGTGGTGACCGTGCGGCCGCGGCGGGTCCGGGTGGTCTGCTGGGCGTCGGCCGTCACGCTGCTGGTGGTGTTCAGCCTGGTGGCCACCTCCCTGACCGGCGCGACGGGCGACGGCTACGGCAGCTTCCAGCGGGGCGACCAGCTCGCCATGGTGGGGCTGGGCGTCTTCGGGGCCCTGGGCTTCCTGGTCTTCACCCGCCCCCGGGTGGTGGCCGACGCCCGGGGTGTCCGGGTCCGCAACGTGATCGGCTCGTACGAGCTGCCCTGGGAGGTGATCCGCGGGGTCCGGTTCGACCGCGGCGCCCCGTGGGCCAGCCTGGAGCTGCACGACGACGACCTGCTGCCGATGGTCGCCCTCCAGGCCGCCGACAAGGAGCGCGCCGTCGAGGCGGTCCGCGCGCTGCGCCGGCTGCACCAGGCCCACCTCGCCGCCCTCGTCGGCGACCCGGCCGCCCCGCGCTGACCGCCCCGCCCCGGTTTGGGGCCGGCTGGTCCAAGGGTGTAGTGTTGCGGAGTCGACCAGACCGCCCTGTGGGCGGTCCTGAAGCGGAGCGCCTGCTCCCACCCGAGTCGCCCCCGTAGGTGGCCGGGTCCCGGTCTCCCGGTTCCGGGCACGTCCCGGTTCCGGATGCGCGATCCTGTGATCGTGCCGACCGGTCGAGTAGGCCCTGGCATGCGCCGGGGCCTTCTGCTTTCCGGGTCGGCTCCCGACCGGGAGCCCGCGGAGTCGGCACCACGCAAGACTCGACTCGAGGAGGCCCCATCAGCGTCGAACCACGCGTGAACGAGCAGATCCGGGCACGTGAGGTCCGACTGGTCGGCCCTGAGGGTGAGCAGGTGGGCATCGTCCCGCTGGAGCGCGCCCTGCAGCTGGCCGCGGACGTCGACCTGGACCTGGTCGAGGTTGCGCCGATGGCGCGCCCGCCGGTGTGCAAGCTCATGGACTTCGGCAAGTTCAAGTACGAGAGCGCACTGAAGGCGCGCGAAGCGCGGCGTAACCAGCAGCAGACCGTCATCAAGGAGATGAAGCTCCGGCCGAAGATCGACCCGCACGACTACGAGACCAAGAAGGGTCACGTGGTGCGGTTCCTCAAGGCGGGCGACAAGGTCAAGGTGACGATCATGTTCCGCGGTCGCGAGCAGAGCCGCCCGGAGCTGGGTTACCGGCTCCTGCGCCGGCTCGAGTCCGAGATCACGGACCTGGGATACGTCGAGGCCGCGCCGAAGCAGGACGGCCGCAACATGATCATGGTTCTCGCTCCGCACCGGGCCGTGAAGGCCTCCGCGGTCGCCGCCACGGCGTCCCGCGGTGGGCCCCGGGACCGGGCCGCGGAGGAGTCGGCCGCCCCGGCAGGTGGCGAGACCCCGGAGGCCGGCGAGACCGCAGCAGCCGGCGAGACCGGCCCGACCGCTGACACCAGCGGCCAGTAACAGGGAGAAGACGTTCCACATGCCGAAGATGAAGAGCCACACGGGTACGGGCAAGCGGGTCAAGGTCACCGGCACGGGCAAGATCGTCGCCCAGCAGGCCGGCCTCCGCCACAAGCTGGAGAAGAAGCCCTCCACCCAGACCCGCCGGCTGACCGGCACGGTCGAGCTGGCCAAGGCCGACACCAAGCGCATCAAGAAGCTGCTCGGCCGCTGACGCGCGCCACCTGAACCGAAGAAGGAGTTGAGATGGCACGCGTCAAGCGGGCTGTGAATGCCCAGAAGAAGCGTCGTACCCTGCTGGAGACCGCGAGCGGCTACCGCGGTCAGCGCTCCCGGCTCTACCGCAAGGCCAAGGAGCAGGTGCTGCACTCGATGCAGTACTCCTACCGGGACCGTCGCGACCGCAAGGGCGACTTCCGGCAGCTCTGGATCCAGCGGATCAACGCCGGCGCCCGGGCCAACGGCCTGACCTACAACCGGCTCATCCAGGGCCTGCGCCTGGCCGGCATCGAGGTCGACCGCAAGATCCTGGCCGACCTGGCCGTCAACGACGCCGCGGCGTTCGCCGCGATCGTCGAGCTGGCCCGCGCCGCCGTGGCGGCCGAGGGCACCGGTGGCGCCGCGGCCCAGGCCGCCTGATCCACCCGCACCAGCAGATCGAGGCGTCTCCCATGCCGTCAGCACCGCACGGGAGGCGCCTCGACGCTGTTCCCGGCCCGTTCACCCCGCGTACCCCGCGGGTGGTCGCCGCCCGCCGGCTCCAGCGCCGACGGGACCGGGAGGCCACCGGCCGGTTCCTGGCCGAGGGGCCGCAGGCCGTCCGCGAGGCGCTCGCCCGCGCCGGCACCGTGGTCGAGCTGTTCGGCACCCCGGCCGCCCTGGACCGGCACGCCGACCTCGCCGCGCTCGCGGCCCGCGCCGACGTGCCCGTCTCCGAGGTCACCGACGAGGCGCTCGCCGCGCTCGCCGAGACCGTCGCCCCGCAGGGCCTGGTCGCCGTCTGCCGGCACCTCGACGTACCCCTGGACGCCGCCCTGGCGCGCGGACCGCGCCTGGTCGCGGTGCTCGCGGAGATCCGTGACCCCGGCAACGCCGGGACCGTGCTGCGCACCGCCGACGCGGCCGGCGCGGGCGCGGTGATCTTCGCCGGCGACGCCGTCGACCCCTACAACGGCAAGTGCGTGCGGGCCTCCGCCGGCAGCCTCTTCCACGTCGACGTGGTCCGTGCCACCGACCCGGTCACGGTGGTCGCGGCGCTGCGGTCCGCCGGGCTCACCGTCCTGGCCACGACCGGGTACGGCGACAGCGACCTCGACGACCTCGCCGACGCCGGCCGGCTGGCCGCCCCGACGGCCTGGCTCTTCGGTTCCGAGGCGCACGGGCTGCCCGAGGAGCTGACCGCCGCGGCCGACGCCCGGGTCCGGGTGCCGCTGCACGGGCGCGCGGAGAGCCTGAACCTGGCTGCGGCCGCGGCCGTCTGCCTGTACGCTTCAGCCAGAGCACTGCGCCGACCCGCGGGTCCGCGCGGCCACACAGCAGGGGAGTCAGCCGGATGATGAACGCGCCTCGGCGTTCGTTTAGCCAGCCCGCCGGTGTCGGCGGGCGGCGGGCCTGACCCTTCCTCCTGCGCGATCTCCCACCGGCGGGCTGCGGCGAAGCCGCGCGTCCGTAGACTCGCCTAGCCGCCCGTGAGGGCCGGCGCCGCCGTGAGGGAGTGCCCGTACGCCATGAGCTACCGCAACGATCCGTACGACCCGAAGCAGGTCGCCCTGCTCGACCCGGACGCCCTGGCCGCGGCCGTGGCCGACGCCGAGAAGGCGTTCGCCGCCGCCGCCGACCCGGACGCGCTGACCGCGCTGCGCCCCGCGCACCTGGGGGACCGGTCCCCGGTGTCGCTGGCCCGCCGGGAGATCGGCGCGCTGCCGCCGGCCGCGAAGTCCGACGCCGGCAAGCGGGTCAACGAGGCCCGCCGTGCCATCGAGGCCGCGTACGCGGCCCGGCAGGAGATCCTGGAGCGCGAGCAGGCCGAGCGGGTGCTGGTCGAGGAGCGGGTCGACGTGACCCTGCCCTACGACCGCCGGCCGCGCGGCGCCCGCCACCCGCTGAGCACCCTCATGGAGCAGATCAGCGACCTGTTCATCGGGATGGGCTACGAGGTGGCCGAGGGCCCCGAGGTCGAGCTGGAGTGGACCAACTTCGACGCGCTCAACATCCCCGCCGACCACCCGGCGCGCGGCCTCATGGACACCTTCCACATCGCACCGCCGGCCGGCGCGGACAGCTCGGGCCTGGTGCTGCGCACCCACACCTCGCCGGTGCAGGCCCGCACCATGCTGACCCGCAAGCCGCCCATCTACGTGGTGGTGCCCGGCCGGGTCTACCGCACCGACGAGCTGGACGCCACCCACGCCCCGGTCTTCCACCAGGTCGAGGGCCTCGTGGTCGACAAGGGCATCACGATGGCGCACCTGCGCGGCACGCTGGACCACTTCGCCCGGGCCATGTTCGGTGCGGGCGCGAAGACCCGGTTCCGGCCGCACTACTTCCCGTTCACCGAGCCGTCCGCCGAGTTCGACGTCTGGTTCCCGGAGCACCGGGACGGTCCGCAGTGGGTCGAGTGGGGCGGCTGCGGCATGGTGAACCCGCGGGTGCTGCGCGCCTGCGGCATCGACCCGGAGGTCTACTCCGGATTCGCCTTCGGCATGGGCATCGACCGGACCGTGATGTTCCGGCACGGGGTCAGCGACATGCGGGACATGGCCGAGGGCGACGTGCGGTTCACCCGCGCGTTCGGGGTCTGACGGTGCGGGCACGAGTTACGGAGACGGTGGTTTAACAGTCATGCGAGTTTCTGTCAGTTGGCTGCGGGAGCACGTCGACCTCCCGGCCGACCTGCCCACCGGCGACCTGGAGCAGGCGCTGGTCGACCTCGGCATCGAGGTCGACTCGGTGGTGGACCTGCGGGAGACCGTCACCGGGCCGCTGGTGGTCGGTGAGGTCCTGGAGATCGAGGAGCTGACCGGCTTCAAGAAGCCGATCCGGTTCTGCCGCGTGGACGTCGGCGCCGCCAACGGCACCGGCGAGCCGCAGGAGATCGTCTGCGGGGCGCGCAACTTCGCCCAGGGCGACCGCGTCGTGGTGATCCTCCCCGGCGGCGTGCTGCCCGGCGGCTTCCACATCGGCGCCCGCAGGACCTACGGGCGCAACTCGAACGGCATGATCTGCTCCGCCAAGGAGCTGGGCCTGGGCGACGACCACTCGGGCATCATCGTGCTGCCCGAGGACACCCAGGCCAAGCCCGGCGACGACGCGCGCCCGGTCGTCGGCCTCGACGACGTCGTGGTCGAGCTGGAGATCACCCCGGATCGCGGGTACGCGCTCAGCGTCCGGGGCATCGCCCGGGAGCTGTCGCACGCCCTCGGGGTGCCGTTCCGCGACCCGGCCGACATCCCCGCCCCGGGCGGGACGGCCGAGCCCGCGTACCCGGTCGACGTGCGCGACACCGTCGGCTGCGACCGGTTCGCCGCGCGGATGGTCCGCGGCGTCGACCCGACCGCGCAGACCCCCGGCTGGATGTCCCGGCGGCTCACCGTGGCCGGTGTCCGCAGCATCTCGCTGCCGGTCGACATCACCAACTACCTGATGCTCGAACTCGGCCAGCCGATGCACGCGTTCGACGCCGACCGGATCAGCGGCCCGCTGGTGGTCCGCCGGGCCGAGCCGGGGGAGAAGCTGACCACGCTGGACGGTGTCACCCGCACGCTGGTCGCCGAGGACATGGTGATCTGCGACGACACCGGGCCGATCTCGCTCGCCGCCGTGATGGGCGGCGAGACCAGCGAGGTCGTCGCCTCCACCACCGACGTGCTCTTCGAGGCGGCGCACTGGGACCCGGCCATGGTCGGGCGCACCGCGCGGCGGCACCGGCTGTTCAGCGAGGCGGCCAAGCGCTGGGAGCGGGGCGTGGACCCGGCGCTGCCGCTGGTCGCGCTGGAGAAGGCGGTCCGGCTGCTCACCGAACATGCCGGCGGCACCGTCGGCGCCGAGATCCTCGACCTCGACCACGTCCGGCCGCGTACCCCGGTGACCCTGCCCGTGGACCTGCCGTCGCGGCGGGTCGGCGTGGCGTACCCGCCGGAGCGGGTGGTGGAGCTGCTGGAGCAGGTGGGCTGCGCGGTCACCCACGGCGCCGACCGGCTCGGCGACGACCCGGGCGAGACCGGCGTGGCCGCCGCGGCCGGCGGCGACGTGCTGAGCGTGACCCCGCCGACCTGGCGGCCCGACCTCACCGACCCGGCGGACCTGGTCGAGGAGGTGGTCCGCCTCGACGGCTACGACCGGGTGCCGTCGGTGCTGCCCACCGCACCCCCCGGCCGCGGACTCACCGCGTCGCAGCAGCGCCGGCGGGCCGTCGCCCGGTCGCTCGCCGAGCGCGGGTACGTCGAGGTCCTGGCGCACCCGTTCGTCGCCGCCGACCTGGCCGACCAGCTCGGCCTGCCGGCCGACGACCCGCGCCGCCGCGCCGTGCGGGTGGCCAACCCGCTGTCCGAGGAGGAGCCGCTGCTGCGCACCACGCTGCTCGGCCCGCTGCTCGGCATCCTGAAGCGCAACGTGGGCCGGGGCCAGCGGGACGTGGCGATCTACGAGATCGGCGTGGTGTTCCACCCGCGTCCCGGCGCCGGCGCCCCGCCCGCCATGGGCGTGGACCGGCGCCCCACCGACGAGGAGTTCGCCCGCGCCGACGCGGTGGTCCCGGACCAGCCGCGACACGTCGCCGTGGCCCTCACCGGCGAGATGGAGCCCGCCGGCTGGTGGGGCGCGGGCCGTCCGGCCGGCTGGGCGGACGCCGTCGAGGCCGGCCGGACGGTGCTCGCCGCCGCCGGCATCCCGGCCGACCGGGTCACCGTCCGGGCCGCCGAGCGGGCGCCCTGGCACCCCGGCCGCTGCGCCGAGCTGCTGGTCGACGACACGGTGGTCGGTTACGCCGGTGAGCTGCACCCGAACGTGGTGGCGACGCTGGAGCTGCCCCGGCGGACCAGCGCCATGGAGCTGAACCTGGACGCGCTGCCCGAGGCGCCGGTGGTGTCCGGTCCGGCCGTGTCGACCTTCCCGCCCGCCCTCATCGACGTGGCGCTCGTGGTGGACGAGTCGGTGCCGGCCGCCGAGGTCGAGCGGGCCCTCGCCGAGGGGGCCGGCCCGCTGCTGGAGGACGTCCGGCTCTTCGACGTCTACGCGTCCGAGCAGCTCGGCGCGGGCCGCCGGTCGCTGGCGTACAAGCTGACGTTCCGGGCACCGGACCGGACGCTCGCGGGCGAGGAGGCGGTGGCCGCCCGCGACGCGGCGGTGGCCGAGGCCGCCCGCCGCTTCGGCGCCACCCTGCGCGGCGCCTGACAGCGGACCGGACGGGGCCGCACCCACCACGGGTGCGGCCCCGTCCGCGTGCTCAGCCGGTGTACGGCAGCGTCAGCCGGGAGGAGTCGCCGACGCCCAGCGTGGTCGGGGTGCCGCCGATGGCGTTCCACACCTCGACCCGCACCGTGCCGCCGGTCAGGTCGCCGAGGACGCCGGTGGCCGAGCGCAGCCCCTGGGTCTGCCGGTAGTGCTCCCAGCCGGGCACCGGGTCGGTGGCGAAGTAGGCGTACGTCTCCACCCGGTCCCAGCCGCCGTCGCCGGTGCGGTCGTACGAGACCCGTACCTGGACCCCGTCGCCCACCGCGCTGCCGGCGTCGACGGAGAGGTCGAAGGCCGTCGCGCCGCCGGTCCACCGGCCGGTGAGTCCCCGGGCCGTGAAGACCTGCGGGTTGGTGGGGGTGCCGTCGTGGTTGCCACCGGCCGCCGCCACGCTCACCGTGCCGGCCGAGCCCGCCGCCGGTTCGAGCGCGCCGCCGGCCCGCAGGTAGCGGGTGGCGCTGAACGGGCCCGGCGTGGCCGTGGTGGACGGGCTGGGCGACGGGCTCGGGCCGCCACCCGGGCCGAACGGGCTGAGCGTGATGCCGGCGGCCCGCGGGTCGCCGTCGTGCACCAGCGACTCCTGGTTCAGCACGTCGTCGAAGGCGAACCCGTACGCCTTCCCGTCGGCCATGTTGGCGTGGACGATCCGCGAGTAGTGGTTGGTCAGCGTGCCCCGGTAGAAGTCGGCCGGGCCACCGGAGGGCTGCAGGTCGAGGGTGCCCAGCGTGGAGCGGTGCAGGGCGGCGCAGAGGGTCCGGGCGATCGGGCCGACGACCTGGTCGTTCGGGGCGGCCAGCGCGCCGTCGCAGCCCCACACGTCCGCGCTGGACGGCCGGCGGAACGTGGCCACCTGCCGGCCGCCGCCGTCGGTGAAGGCCAGCACGTCCCCGCTGGTCCGCCCGTGGTAGCGGACGCCCGGCTGGTCGGTGAAGGGGGCGACGGTCAGGGTCCTGGTCGCGTACGCCTGCCAGGCCGAGGCGATGTAGGGGTCGAGGTAGGTGCGGCTGAACAGCACGGCGTCGGCGGCCTTGCCGGGGGCGAGCACCCGCAGCACGGTGCCGTCGGAGCGGGTCTGCACGGCGCCGCTCCAGCCCGACTGGGCGCGGATCGCGGCGATGACCCTGTTGCGCCCGTCGTCGACCGGCTGCCCGGTCCGCCGGGTGGTCCCGGTGGCGCCCGTGACGCTCACCGCGTGCGGCACGGCGAACATGTCCACCTGCGAGCTGTTGAGCCAGAGCCCGGCGTCGTTGTAGGTGAACTCGGACCAGTCGAACAGCAGGTCCCGGTTGGGGTCACCGGCCGCCCAGGGGGCGGGCTGGACCAGGCCGTCCGGGGTGAGGAAGAGCTTGAGCTTGGCGCCGAAGGAGAAGTAGACCCGGCCGGAGAGGTTGCGGGGCAGCCGCAGCACGGTGCTCGCCCCGTTGGCCGGGCCGGGCACGGCGACGTCCGGTGCGGGGGTGGGCGGCAGGCCGCCGGCCGGCCAGGGGGTGAAGGCGCCGCCGGCGGTGACGTAGCCGAGCCGGCCGGTGGTCAGGTCGGTGCCGAGGACGTACAGCCAGGTGGCGTCGGTGCGACCGGTGGCGTTGGTGACGGTCAGCGGGAGCAGGGCGGGGCCGGTGGCGCGGGCCAGTGAGGCGGCCGCCACCGCGCCGGTGGTGGCCAGCGCGAGCGCGAGCAGGGCGCGCAGCAGTGTCCTGGGGGTGGGCACGGGAGGGGCTCCTTCCACCCGCCGCGACCTGCGGCGGGCGCGGGGTGGTGGGCGTGGTGGTGGTGCGCGTACGCGGGCGGGACGGCCCATGAGAGCGCTCTCTCAGCATCTGCCACGCATGGGCGGCTGTCAATGGACGGCGGACCGGCGCAGTTTCATACGCCACACCGTATGAACTTGCAGAGGGGGATCATCGGCTGCTAGCGTTCTTTGCATAGTCATGCGGAGGTGAGTATGGGCATCCGGGTCGCGGTCGCCGGCGCGAGCGGCTACGCCGGTGGCGAGCTGCTCCGGCTGCTCGCCGGGCACCCCGAGTTCGAGCTGGTCGCCGCCACCGCGCACGCCTCGGCCGGCCGGCCCGTCGCCGCCGTACACCCGCAGCTCGCCGGGCTGGACCTGGTCTTCGGCGCGACCGACCCGACCACGCTGGCCGACGCGGACCTGGTCTTCCTGGCCCTGCCGCACGGCCGGTCGGCGGCCCTCGCCGCCGCGCTGCCCGCCGCCGTCAAGGTGGTCGACCTCGGTGCCGACCACCGGCTGCGCGACGCCGACGCCTGGGCCCGCTACTACGGCGGCGAGCACGCGGGCGCCTGGACCTACGGCCTGCCCGAGCTGCCCGGCCAGCGGGCCGCCGTCGCGGCCGCGACCCGGGTCGCCAGCACCGGCTGCTACGCGGTGGCCACCACCCTGGCCCTCGCCCCGCTGATCGCGGCCGGCGCCGTCCTCCCCACCGACGTGGTGGTGGTCGCCGCCTCCGGCACCTCCGGCGCCGGCCGGGCCGCCAAGCCCCACCTGCTCGGCAGCGAGGTGATGGGCGACCTGTCGCCCTACAAGGTCGGCGCCCACCAGCACGTGCCGGAGATCAAGCAGGCCACCGGGGCGACCAGCCTCTCCCTCACCCCGGTCCTGGCCCCCATGCCGCGGGGCATCCTGGCCACCGTCACCGCCGTCCCCACCGGCGCGGCCGATCCGCGCGCGGTGCTCGCGGCGGCGTACGCGGACGCGCCCTTCGTGCACCTGCTGCCCGAGGGGACGTGGCCGCACACGGCCGCCACCGCCGGCGGGAACTCCTGCCACCTCCAGGTCACGGTCGACGCCGACTCCGGCCGGGTGATCGTCGTGAGCGCCATCGACAACCTGGGCAAGGGCGCGGCCGGCCAGGCCGTGCAGAACGCCAACCTCATGTTCGGTCTCCCCGAGACCACCGGCCTGTCGACCTTCGGAGTCGCGCCATGACCGTCACCACCCCCCGGGGCTTCCGCGCCGCCGGCGTGGCCGCCGGCCTCAAGACCAGCGGCGCCGGCGACGTCGCCCTCGTCGTCAACGACGGCCCCGACGCCGGGGTCGCCGGCGTCTTCACGGCCAACCGGGTCAAGGCCGCCCCGGTGCTCTGGACCCAGCAGGTCGTCCGCGGCGGCGTGGTCCGCGCCGTGGTGCTCAACTCCGGCGGCGCCAACGCCTGCACCGGCCCGGCCGGCTTCCAGGACACCCACGCCACCGCCGAGCACACCGCCGCCGCGCTCACCGCCAGCAGCCCCCGGCTCATGGTCGGCGCGGGCGAGGTGGCGGTCTGCTCCACCGGCCTGATCGGCGAGCGCCTGCCCATGCAGAAGCTCCTCCCGGGCGTCCGCGGCGCGGTGCGCGCCCTGTCCCGCGACGGCGGCCGGCCGGCCGCCGAAGCGATCATGACCACCGACACCCGGCCCAAGACCACCGTGGCCCGGGGGAGCGGCTGGACCGTCGGCGGCATGGCCAAGGGCGCCGGGATGCTCGCCCCGGCCATGGCCACCATGCTCTGCGTGCTCACCACCGACGCGGTGGCCGGGCCGGAGACCCTGGACGCCGCGCTGCGGGCCGCCACCCGCGTCACCTTCGACCGGGTCGACTCCGACGGCTGCATGTCCACCAACGACACCGTGCTGCTGCTGGCCAGCGGCGCCGCCGGCATCGAGCCCACCGCCGCCGAGCTGACCGCCGCGGTGACCGCCGCCTGCCACGACCTGGCCCAGCAGCTGATCGCCGACGCCGAGGGCGCCACCAAGCAGATCGCCATCGAGGTGGCCGGCGCCGCCGACGAGGACGACGCGGTCGAGGTGGGCCGCTCGGTGGCCCGGAACAACCTGGTCAAGACCGCCCTGTTCGGCAACGACCCGAACTGGGGGCGGATCCTCGCCGCCGTGGGCACCACCGCCGCCGCGTTCGAGCCGGACGGCGTGGACGTCGCGGTCAACGGGATCTGGGTGTGCCGGGGCGGCGCCGCCGCCGAGGACCGGGCCAAGGTCGACCTCACCGGCCGCGACGTCACCATCCGGATCGACCTGCACGCGGGCGACGCCGAGGCGACGATCTGGACCAACGACCTGTCGCACGCGTACGTGCACGAGAACTCGGCGTACTCGTCGTGAGCGCGAGGAACGCAGCGCAGCGGAGTCCCGCAGTCGCGAACGGAAGGCCGGCGCGGTCATGAACCTCACCGCCGACCTCACCCGGGCCCAGGCCAAGGCCGAGACGCTCATCGAGGCCCTGCCCTGGCTGGCCCGCTTCTCCGGCGCCACCGTCGTGGTCAAGTACGGCGGCAACGCCATGGTCGACCCCGAGCTGCAGCGGGCGTTCGCCGCGGACATGGTCTTCCTCCGGTACGCCGGCCTCAAGCCGGTCGTCGTGCACGGTGGCGGCCCGCAGATCTCCGCCATGCTCGGCCGGCTCGGCATCGCCAGCGAGTTCAAGGGCGGCCTGCGGGTCACCACCCCCGAGGCCATGGACGTCGTCCGGATGGTCCTCGTGGGGCAGGTCGGCCGGGAGCTGGTCGGCCTGGTCAACGCCCACGGCCCGTTCGCGGTCGGCCTCTCCGGCGAGGACGCCGGCCTGTTCACCGCGGTGCGCCGCCCCGCGTACGTGGACGGGGAGCCGGTCGACGTCGGGCAGGTCGGCGACGTGGAGTCGGTGGACGTCTCGGCGGTGGCCGACCTCATCGCGGCCGGCCGGATCCCGGTCATCTCCACGGTCGCGCCGGACGCCGACGGGGTGCTGCACAACCTCAACGCCGACACGGCCGCCGCCGCGCTCGCCGTGGCCCTCGACGCGCGCAAGCTGGTCGTCCTCACCGACGTGCCGGGCCTCTACGCCGACTGGCCCGACACGGCCAGCCTGGTCAGCGAGATCACTACCGACGACCTGGCGAAGCTGCTGCCGTCCCTGGAGTCCGGAATGGTCCCGAAGATGGAGGCCTGCCTGCGGGCGGTGCGCGGGGGAGTGCCCGCCGCGCACGTCGTCGACGGCCGGGTCGCCCACTCGACGCTCCTCGAAGTGTTCACGTCGGAAGGGTTCGGAACGATGGTCGTGAGCGCGAGGAGTGAGCTTGCGAGCCCCGCAGTCGCGAACAAGGAAGGCACGGTCGCGTCATGAGCACCCTGGTCGAACGCTGGTGCGCGGCCATGATGGACAACTACGGCACCCCGCCGCTGGCGCTCGTCTCCGGCTCCGGCGCCGTCGTGGTCGACGAGGCCGGCCGGGAGTACGTCGACCTGCTCGGCGGCATCGCGGTCAACTCCCTCGGCCACGCCCACCCGGCCGTGGTGGCCGCCGTGTCCCGGCAGGTCGCCACCCTCGGGCACGTGTCGAACCTGTTCGTCGCCGAGCCGCCGGTGGCCCTGGCGGAGCTGCTGCTGGCGCTGGCCGGCCGCCCCGGCCGGGTGTTCCTGGCCAACTCGGGCGCCGAGGCCAACGAGGCCGCCTTCAAGCTCTCCCGGCTCACCGGGCGCACCCACGTGGTGGCCACCCACGGCGGTTTCCACGGCCGGACCATGGGCGCCCTGGCGCTGACCGGCCAGCCCGCCAAGGCCGACCCGTTCCGGCCGCTGCCCGGCGAGGTCACCCACGTGCCGTACGGCGACGACGCCGCCCTGGCCGAGGCGGTCACCGACGCCACCGCCATGGTGATCGTCGAACCGATCCAGGGGGAGAACGGCGTCGTCGTCCCACCGCCCGGCTACCTGGCCGAGGCCCGCCGGATCACCGCCGCGCACGGCGCGCTGCTGGTGCTCGACGAGGTGCAGACCGGCGTCGGCCGCACCGGGCACTGGTTCGCCCACCAGGCCGACGGCGTCGAGCCGGACGTGGTCACGCTGGCCAAGGGGCTCGGCGGCGGGCTGCCGCTCGGCGCCTGCCTGGCCTTCGGGCGGGCCGCCGACCTGCTCACGCCCGGCTCGCACGGCACCACGTTCGGGGGAAACCCGGTCAGCTGCGCCGCCGCGCTCGCCGTGGTCGCCACCATTGCCAACGAGGGGCTGCTCGACCACGTGAAGCGGGTCGGGGAGCGGCTGCGGCGCGGCGTCGAGGGGCTCGGGCACCCGCTCGTGGCCGAGGTCCGCGGCGCCGGCCTGCTGCTCGGCATCGTGCTCGACGCGCCGGTCTCCGGCGCGGTGACCGGCGCCCTGCGCGAGGCGGGTTTCCTGGTCAACCCGGTCCAGCCGGGCGTGGTCCGGCTCGCGCCGCCGCTGATCCTCGACGCCGGGCAGGTCGACGCCTTCCTGGCCGCCCTGCCGGCCGCCCTCGACGCCGCCGCGCCCGCACCCACCGCCACGGAGGTCCCCGCATGATCCGGCACTTCCTGCGGGACGACGACCTCGCGCCCGCCGAGCAGGCCGCCGTGCTCGACCTGGCCGCCCGGATGAAGGCCGACCGGTTCGCCTACACGCCCCTCGCGGGGCCGCGGTCGGTGGCGGTGCTGTTCGACAAGCAGAGCCTGCGCACCCGGATCTCCTTCGACGCGGGCATCGCCGAGCTGGGCGGGCACCCGCTCGTGGTGGACACCCAGGTCACCCACTTCGGCCGCGGCGAGACCCTCGCCGACGCCGGCCGGGTGCTGTCCCGCTACGTCGCCGCCATCGTGCTGCGCACCCACGGCGACGACCGGATCGCCGAGGTCGCCAGCCACGCCACCGTGCCGGTGATCAACGCGCTCACCGACACCTACCACCCCTGCCAGCTCCTCGCCGACCTGCTCACCGTCCGGGAACGCTTCGGTGCCACCGCCGGGCGCACCCTGGCGTACGTGGGGGACTCGGCCAACAACATGGCGCACTCCTACCTGCTGGCCGGGGCGACCGCCGGGATGCACGTGCGGATCGCCGGCCCAGCCGGCTTCCAGCCCGACGCCGAGATCGTCGCGCGGGCCGAGAAGATCGCCGCCGGCACCGGCGGTTCGGTCCGGGTGCTCACCGACCCGGTCGAGGCGGCCCGCGCCGCCGACGTGATCGCCACCGACACCTGGACCTCGATGGGCCAGGAGTCCGACGGCCAGGACCGGATCACCCCGTTCCTGCCGTACCGGGTCGACGGCGCGCTGCTCGGCCACGCCGCCGCCGGGGTGATCGTGCTGCACTGCCTGCCCGCCCACCGGGGCGAGGAGATCACCGACGAGGTGCTCGACGGGCCGCACAGCGCCGTCTTCGACCAGGCGGAGAATCGCCTGCACGCCCAGAAGGCGCTGCTGACGTTTCTCCTGCAGGCATCCGCGAGCGCGAGGAGTGAGCTTGCGAGCCCCGCAGTCGCGACCAAGGAGGCTCTGTGACCGCCCCGCTGACCCGTGCCGCCCGGCACGGCCGCATCGTCGAGCTGATCCGCGACAAGGCCATCCACTCGCAGACCGAGCTGGCCGACCTGCTCGCCGGTGACGGCATCCAGGTCACCCAGGCCACCCTCTCCCGGGACCTTAAGGAACTGGGGGCGGTCACCGCGCGCGGCGGCGACGGGCGCGGCGTCTACCTGATCCCGGAGGACGGCCACCGGCCGCTGCGCGAGGCCGAGGCGGCGCCGGCCCGCCTCGTCCGGCTGCTGCGCGAGCTGCTCAACGGGGTCGACTCCAGCGGCAACATCGCCGTGCTGCGCACCCCGCCGGGCGCAGCCCAGTACCTGGCCAGCGCGTTGGACCGAGCGGGCCTGTCCGAGATCGTCGGCACCATCGCCGGCGACGACACCATCCTCGTCGTGGCCCGCGAGGCCGTCGGCGGCGCCGCGTTGGGCGAGAAGCTCGCCGCGTGGGCCCGCCGGGAAGAGAACGTTGAAGGGAGCACCACACCATGACCGAGCGGGTCGTCCTGGCGTACTCCGGGGGTCTCGACACCTCCGTCGCCATCCCCTACCTGGCCGAGCAGACCGGTGCCGAGGTGATCGCGGTGGCGGTCGACGTCGGCCAGGGCGGCGAGGACCTCAACGCCATCCGGCAGCGCGCGCTGGACTGCGGCGCCGCCGAGTCCGAGGTGGTCGACGCGCGCGACGAGTTCGCCGCCGACTACTGCCTGCCGGCGATCCGGGCCAACGCCCTCTACATGGACCGCTACCCGCTGGTCTCCGCGCTGTCCCGGCCGCTGATCGTCAAGCACCTGGTCGCGGCGGCGAAGAAGCACGGCGGCACCATCGTGTCGCACGGCTGCACCGGCAAGGGCAACGACCAGGTCCGGTTCGAGGTCGGCCTGAACGCGCTCGCCCCCGACCTGAAGATCATCGCCCCGGCCCGGGACTTCGCCTGGACCCGGGACAAGGCGATCGCCTTCGCCGAGGAGAAGGGCCTGCCGATCGACGTGTCGGCGAAGTCGCCGTACTCCATCGACCAGAACCTGTGGGGCCGCGCGGTGGAGACCGGCTTCCTGGAGGACATCTGGAACGGCCCCATCGAGGACCTCTACTCCTACACGGCCGACCCGGCGCAGGAGCGCGACGCCGACGAGGTCGTCATCACCTTCGACGCCGGCGTGCCGGTCGCCGTCGACGGCGAGACCGTCACCCCGTACCAGGCGATCCTGGAGCTGAACCGGCGCGCCGGCGCCCAGGGCGTCGGCCGGCTCGACATGGTCGAGGACCGCCTCGTCGGCATCAAGAGCCGCGAGGTCTACGAGGCACCCGGCGCGATCGCGCTCATCGCCGCCCACCAGGAGCTGGAGGCGGTCACCGTCGAGCGGGACCTGGCCCGGTTCAAGCGCGGCGTCGACCAGCGCTGGGGCGAGCTCGTCTACGACGGTCTCTGGTTCTCGCCGCTCAAGAAGTCGCTCGACGCGTTCATCGACGACGCCCAGCAGCACGTCTCCGGCGAGGTGCGGCTCACCCTGCACGGCGGCCGGGCCACCGTCACGGGCCGGCGCTCCGAGGCCAGCCTCTACGACTTCGGCATGGCGACCTACGACACGGGCGACACCTTCGACCAGTCCCTCGCCAAGGGCTTCGTGCAGCTCTGGGGCCTGCCCAGCAAGATGGCCGCCGCACGGGACGCCCGGCTCGGCGGGCCGCGGTCTTGACCTTCACAATGGGTGGGGTGGACGACAAGAGCCTGACCGAGAACAGCGCACCCGCCAACCGGACGAGCCTCTGGGGAGGCCGGTTCGCCGGCGGCCCCGCCGAGGCGCTCGCGCGGCTGTCGGTGAGCGTCCAGTTCGACTGGCGTCTCGCCCCGTACGACATCGCCGGCTCCCGGGCGCACGCCCGGGTCCTGGCCGGCGCCGGCCTGCTCGACCCCGCGGAGCTGGGGAGGATCCTGGCCGCGCTGGACGACCTGGAGGCCGCCTGCGCCGCCGGGACGTTCCGGCCCACGATCGACGACGAGGACGTGCACACCGCGCTGGAGCGCGGCCTGCTGGAGCGGCTCGGCAGCCTCGGCGGCAAGCTGCGGGCCGGCCGCTCCCGTAACGACCAGGTCGCCACCGACCTGCGGCTCTACCTGCGTGACCACGCCCGCGGCGTGGCCGCCCGGCTGGTCGAGCTGGCCGAGGCCCTGGTGGAGCAGGCGGAGCGGCACGTGGACACGGCCGCGCCGGGCATGACCCACCTCCAGCACGCCCAGCCGGTCACCTTCGGGCACTGGCTGCTCGCCCACGTGCAGCCGCTGCTGCGGGACCTGGAACGGCTGCGCGACTGGGACCACCGGTGCGCCGTCAGCCCGCTGGGGGCCGGCGCGCTCGCCGGCTCCGGCCTGCCGCTGGACCCGGTGGCGGTCGCCAAGGAGCTGGGCTTCCGCACGTCCTTCGCCAACTCGATGGACGCGGTGGCCGACCGCGACTTCGTGGCCGAGTTCCTCTTCGTCACCGCGATGATCGGCGTGCACCTGTCCCGCCTCGGCGAGGAGGTGGTGCTCTGGACGTCGCAGGAGTTCGGCTGGGTCGAGCTGGACGACGCGTTCGCCACCGGGTCGTCGATCATGCCGCAGAAGAAGAACGCGGACATCGCCGAGCTGGCCCGGGGCAAGTCCGGCCGGCTGGTCGGCGGCCTGATGAGCGTGCTCACCATGCTCAAGGGCCTGCCCATGACCTACGACCGCGACATGCAGGAGGACAAGGAGCCGGCCTTCGACGCAGTCGACACCCTGGAGCTGCTGCTGCCCGCCCTCGCGGGGATGATCTCCACGATGACGGTCCGGGTCGACCGCCTGGTGCCCGCCGCGCCGGCCGGCTTCTCGCTCGCCACCGAGGTCGCCGACTGGCTGGTCCGGCGCAACGTGCCGTTCCGGGAGGCGCACGAGATCACCGGCCGGCTGGTGGCGCTCTGCGTGGCCCGCGACTGCGCCCTGGACGAGGTCTCCGACGACGACCTGGCCGCGGTCAGCGAGCACCTCGACCCCTCGGTGCGCGACGTGCTGTCGGTGCGCTCGGCCCTGGCCGCCCGGATCACCCCCGGCTCCACGGGCCCCGGGCCGGTGGCCGACCAGCTCGCCACGGCCGCGGACAAGCTGGCCGGCTGGCGGGACTGGACCGCCGAGCGGGTCGTGCCCCGCTGAGCGCGACACCCCGCGCGGTGGCTCCGGCCGCCGCGCGGGGTCAGGCCGTCGGCCGCTCGCGCTTGGGCAGCTTCGCCACCACCGCGTCGTACGACCCGTCGACCGCCTCGATCAGTTCGTCGTCCGGGATGCCCCCGCCGAGCCGCAGCGTGTTCCAGCCCGACCGGCCGATGTAGGGGGAGGAGCGGGCGTCGTCGGGGAACCGGTGCAGCCACTCGTCG
The DNA here is from genome assembly GCF_040607315.1 of Micromonospora sp. NPDC005305. NCBI lineage: Bacteria > Bacillati > Actinomycetota > Actinomycetes > Micromonosporales > Micromonosporaceae > Micromonospora > Micromonospora sp. NPDC005305. The sequence continues at coordinate 67,763 of NZ_JBEXGL010000026.1, forward strand.
GCCACCTCCCGCGACGGGCCGCACTTGAGCCCCACCCGGGCCTCGCCCTCGGGCGCGCCGAGGAAGGCGAAGATCCGGCTGCCGACCTTGACCACCTCGTCGCCCTCCCACGGCCGGTCCAGCCAGGCGCCCGGCTTGGCCAGGCAGTAGGACAGCATCTCCTCGCGCGTCATCGCATCCCTCCCGTGCCGTTCACCGGGACAGTCTCACCCGCCGCTGTGACAGTCGCCGGGCGCCGCCACGTCGCCGGTCCACGGTCGATCGAGGTCAGTCGCCGGTGCCGGTGCGCACGGTGAGCCGCTCGTAGCGCTGCCGGGCCGCCTGCGCGCTGCCCAGCCCCAGCCCGAACGCGATCGCCTGCCAGGTCAGACCCCGGCCGCGGGCCACCTGCAGCAGGCCCGCCTCGAGCGCGTCGACCTCGGCGCGCACGTGCGGGATCAGGGTCAGCGCGGCCATGAGGTCGGCGTGGTCGACCGGCTCCTCACCCTCCGCCAGCTCCGCCCCGCCCGCGAGCGCCATCACCAGCGTCGCCGCCTCGTAGGCGTCGGGAACGTCGGGGTGCGCGTAGCGCCGGCGGCGGGCGTCGGTGCCGGCGTGCCGCTCGGCGATGCGCAGCAGCGCCGCGTAGTTGCGGTGAGCCCGGGCCTGGGCAGCATCCGGAGCGGTGAACGGGTCGTTGTCCATCGTGACCATGTCGTCAATTCCATACCCTTGAACGACATTTTGTCAACAGCCCGTTGAAAGCAATTCGTGCTCACCTCTTCGATCCGGCTAGGGTTTCCCGGTGACCGCGACCGACCTCTCCGCCCTCTCCGACCTGCTCGCCGGCCCGGTGGTTCCCGCCGCCCGGGCGTTGCTCGGCTGCCGGCTCACCGGGCACGGGGTCACCGTCCGGATCACCGAGGTCGAGGCGTACGCCGGCACCGCCGGCGACCCGGCCTCGCACGCCCACCGGGGCCGCACCCCGCGCAACGCGGTGATGTTCGGCCCGGCCGGGCACGCCTACGTCTACTTCACCTACGGCATGCACTGGTGCGTGAACGTGGTGACCGGACCGGACGGCGAAGCCTCGGCGGTGCTGCTGCGCGCCGGTGAGGTGGTCGACGGTCTCGACGTCGCGCGGGAGCGCCGGCCGGCCGTACGCCGGGACACCGACCTCGCGCGCGGGCCCGCCCGGCTCTGCGCGGCGCTCGGCATCGACCGGTCGGTCTACGGCGCCGACCTGCTCGGCGACGGTCCGGTGCGGCTGCGGCCCCCGCTCGCTCCGGTGCCCGAGGCCGCGGTGACCGCCGGCCCCCGGGTCGGTGTCACCGGCGCCCACGACGTGCCGTGGCGCTTCTGGATCGGGGACGACCCGACGGTGAGCGCGTACCGCCGGCACGTGCCCCGCACCCGCCGCTGACCGGCCCCCGCGAGCCGGGGGTGAATCCTGTCGGTGGGTGTGGCCATAATCACCGCACCCACCGATGAGGGAGGACCGGCATGACGACGCTGCTCGCGATCGGCACCGGCAAGGGACTCTTCCTGGCCACCAGCTCCGACCGGCGCGACTGGGCGGTGAGCGGCCCGCACTTCCCGATGACCGGGGTCTACGCGGTCGCGGTCGACAAGCGCCCCGGCCGCCCCCGGCTGCTGGCCGGCATCACCAGCTCGCACTTCGGCCCCAGCGTGGCCACGAGCGACGACCTGGGTGGCTCCTGGCACGAGCCGAACCAGGCGCCGGTGGCGTTCCCGGCCGACACCGGGGCCAGCCTGGGGCGGGTCTGGCAGCTCACGCCGGCCGGCCCGGACCAGCCCGACGTGGTCTGGGCGGGCGCCGAGCCGTCCGCGCTGTTCCGCTCCGAGGACGGCGGGCGCAGCTTCAGCCTGGTCCGGGCGCTCTGGGACCACCCCCACCGGGAGCAGTGGGGTGCCGGCTTCGGCGGCCAGGCCGTCCACAGCGTGCTCCCGCACCCGGGCGACGCGGGCCGGATGGCGGTGGCGATGTCCACGGGCGGGGTCTACCGCACCGAGGACGCGGGAGCGAGCTGGGCCCCGGGCAACACCGGGATCCGGGCCTACTTCCTGCCCGACGAGTGGCCCGAGTTCGGCCAGTGCGTCCACAAGATCGCCCGGGACGCCGGCGACCCCGAGCGGCTCTACGCGCAGAACCACCACGGTGTCTACCGCTCCGACGACGACGGGCGCAGCTGGATCTCGATCGCCGCCGGCCTGCCCAGCGACTTCGGCTTCCCGATCGTGGCCCACCCGTCCCGCCCCGGCGCGGTCTACGCCTTCCCGCTGACCGCCGACGGCGAGCGGTTCCCGACCGACCGGCGCTGCCGGGTCTACCGCTCGGCCGACGCGGGCGCGAGCTGGGAGCCGCTGACCGCCGGCCTGCCCGACGGGCCGTTCTACCCGGCGGTGCTGCGCGACGCCATGTGCGCCGACGACCACGACCCGGCCGGGGTCTACTTCGGCACCCGTTCCGGCGAGGTCTACGCCAGCGCCGACGAGGGCGACTCCTGGTCGCTGGTCGCGGCGCACCTGCCGGACGTGCTCTGCGTCCGGGCCGCGGAGGTCTGAGTGGTCACCGTGCTGCTGCCCGGCCCGCTCCGGTCCGAGGCGGGCGGGGAGAGCCGGCTCACGGTGGCCGCCACCGGCACCCTGCGGGCGGTCCTCGACGAGGTGGCCACCACGTGGCCCCGGCTGGCCCGCCGGATCCGCGACGAGCGCGGCGACCTGCGCCGCTACGTCAACGTCTACGTCGACGGCGAGGACTGCCGCCACACGGGCGCCCTGGACACCGAGGTCCCCGAGAGCGCCGAGATCCAGATCCTCCCCTCGGTGGCCGGCGGCTGACCCCGGGTCGCGGTGGGGTGGGCCGCGCGGGGACCGGTCGGGCGTGGAATAGTTGCTTCGTCAAATATGTTGTGCGGAGCGATTCCGGGCCGGGGGGTCCGGACCCCACGCGAGGAGCCGGTCATGCAGTTCGGAGTCTTCACCGTCGGCGACGTCACGGTCGACCCGACCACCGGGCGGCTGCCGTCGGAGCATGAGCGGATCAAGGCCATGGTGGCCATCGCGCTCAAGGCCGAGGAGGTCGGGCTCGACGTGTTCGCCACCGGCGAGCACCACAACCCGCCGTTCGTGCCGTCGTCGCCCACCACCATGCTCGGCCACATCGCGGCCCGCACCGAGCGGCTGCTGCTGTCCACCGCGACCACGCTGATCACCACCAACGACCCGGTGAAGATCGCCGAGGACTACGCGATGCTCCAGCACCTGTCCGACGGACGGGTCGACCTCATGATGGGCCGCGGCAACACCGGCCCCGTCTACCCCTGGTTCGGGCAGGACATCCGCAACGGCATCCCGCTCGCCATCGAGAACTACGACCTGCTGCACCGGCTGTGGCGGGAGGACGTGGTCGACTGGAAGGGCCGCTTCCGCACCCCGCTCCAGTCGTTCACCGCGACGCCGCGCCCGCTCGACGGCGTGCCGCCGTTCGTCTGGCACGGCTCGATCCGCAGCCCGGAGATCGCCGAGCAGGCCGCGTACTACGGCGACGGCTTCTTCGCCAACCACATCTTCTGGCCCAAGGAGCACACCCAGCGGATGGTCGCCCTCTACCGGCAGCGCTACGCGCACTACGGCCACGGCTCCGCCGACCAGGCCATCGTCGGCCTCGGCGGCCAGGTCTTCATGCGCAAGAACTCGCAGGACGCGGTCCGCGAGTTCCGGCCGTACTTCGACAACGCCCCGGTCTACGGGCACGGGCCGTCGCTGGAGGAGTTCACCCGGGAGACCCCGCTGACCGTGGGCAGCCCGCAGCAGGTCATCGACCGGACGCTGGGCTTCCGCGAGTACGTCGGCGACTACCAGCGCCAGCTCTTCCTCATGGACCACGCCGGGCTGCCGCTGAAGACCGTCCTGGAGCAGCTCGACATCCTCGGCGAGGAGGTCGTCCCGGTGCTGCGCAAGGAGTTCGACTCGCTGCGCCCCGCGCACGTGCGCGAGGCGCCGACCCACGCGTCGCTGCTGGCCGCGGCCGGCGGCGGCAAGGACAGCACGGTGCACGCCGTCGACGACGTGACCGGCAAGGCGCCGGAGGAGGACCGATGACCCACCGCACCCTGGCCGTGGTCTCGGCCGGCCTCGGCCAGCCCTCGTCGACCCGGCTGCTCGCCGACCAGCTCGCCGCGGCCGCCCGCGACGAGCTGGTCCGGCGCGGCGCCGAGGTGGAGATCCGCACGGTGGACCTGCGCGAGCACGCCCACGACGTGGTCAACCACCTGCTCACCGGCTTCCCGCCGGCCGCCCTGCGGGCGGCGCTGGACACCGTCGCGGGCGCGGACGGGCTGATCGCGGTCACCCCGATCTTCAACGCCTCCTACAGCGGCCTGTTCAAGTCGTTCTTCGACGTCGTCGAGAAGGAGGCGCTGGCCGACCGGCCGGTGCTCATCGGGGCCACCGGCGGCACGGCCCGGCACTCGCTCGCCCTGGAGCACGCGGTCCGGCCGATGTTCGCGTACCTGCGGGCGGTCGTGCTGCCCACGGCGGTGTTCGCCGCGCCCGAGGACTGGGCCGGCGACGGCGACGACAGCGCGCTGCGGGCCCGGATCCGGCGGGCCGGCATCGAGCTGGCCGACCAGGTGGACCGCCGCCCGGCGGCGACCGGGCCGGCCGACCCGTTCGCGCTCACCACCAGCTTCGAGGACCTGCTGGCCGGCCGCGACCCGGCCTGAGCCCGGCCGCCGGTCAGCCCGGCCGCGACCCGGCGGCCGGCCGGCGACCTCAGTCGTCGACCGGCTCGTACGGGTGGGCCACCAGCACCGGGCAGTGGGCATGCTGCACCAGCGCCTGGCTGACCGAACCGAGCAGCAGCCCGGCGAAGCCACCCCGGCCCCGGGAGCCGACGACGACCAGCGCCGCCTCCCCGCTCGCCTCGATCAGCGCCTGCTCCGGGGACTCGCCCCGCATGGGCCGCTCGGCCACACTCAGCACCGGGTGGTCCGTGCGGATCCGGGCGGCCGCCCCGGCCAGCAGCTCCGCCGACTCGGCCTGCGCGGCGGCGGTGGCCTCCGCCGCCGCGTCCGGCGCCACGGCGCCCCGCTCCGGCGTGCGGACGTGCACCAGCACCAGGTCGGCGTCCCGGCGGACCGCCTCGTCGGCGGCGAGCCGGACGGCGTACCCGGCCGACTCGGACCCGTCCACCCCGACCAGCACCGGCCCCCGCACCGGGATCGGCTGCTCCGCCGGGCGGACCACCAGCACCGGGCAGTGCCCGTGCTGCGCCACCTGGTTGCTCACCGAGCCGAGCAGCAGGCCGGCGAAGCCGCCCACCCCCCGGCTGCCGACCACCACGAGTTCCGCCCGGCGGGACTCGTCGATCAGGGCGGCGCCCGGCCCACCGGCCACCTGGCGCACCTCCGCCCGCAGGCCCGGATGCCGGTCGACCAGCTCGGTGGCCACCTGCTCCAACATCTTCTGCGCCTCCTCGGTGGGCGCCGGCACCCCGAGGTCGTACGGGTTGAGCGGCACCCCGTAGCCGAGCGGGTGCAGGTAGCCGTGCACCAGGCGCAGCGGCCGGGACCGCGCCACGGCGGCCCGGGCGGCGTGTTCGGCGGCGGTGAGGCTGGTCGACGATCCGTCGACCCCCACCACGACAGGTCGGTTCATCGGCATCCCTCCGGTCGGCTCCGCCCATTGTCGACGACGACCCGGCCCGCGGCGCCCGAACCGCCGGCCGCACGCGTCCCGGGTGCGGCCGGCGGAGCGCTACCGATACCCGGCTCCGCTCCCGCCGACCGGCTCACCTGCCTCGTGCCGGCGGACGACCAGATCGTCCACCTCCAGCCGGCCGATCCGCAGCTCGCGGATCACCGCCCGGCGCACGGCCAGGCGCGCGATCATCAGCCGGCCGATCGCCATGGCGCCGACGGCCGCCGCGAAGAGCGCCAGCGGCGCGGCCGCCGTCGGGCCCAGGGCCCGCGGGCCGGCCGCCGTCGGGCCGACGACGGAGGCTCGGACGGTACGCATCGGAAACACCCGACTCCGCGGGCGGTGCAGCATCCTGTTCATCCGTGGATCCTCTGCTCCCACCCGGTTCGTCCGGCACCGACTTCGGCGCCGGTCCATCGCCCGGGTGACGCGACACCGCCGGCCGGCCGACGGCCTCCTGCCGGCGCGAGCGGGCGGCGGAGCCCGGCCGGGCCGGACGTCCCGGGTCCGTCGGTGGTCCCGCGTATCCTCCGGCGATGACCAGTGAGGTGCGGCTCCGCCCGGTACGCGACGAGGACCTGCCCGCGTTCTTCGCCCACGAGCAGGACCCGCAGGCCACCTGGATGGCCGCCTTCGGCCCGAAGGACCCGGCCGACCGGGCCGCCTTCGACGCCCACTGGGCGCGCATCCGGGCCGACCCGCGCATCGTCCTGCGCACGGTGACGGCCGGCGGCGAGGTGGTCGGGCGGGTGGCGGCCTTCCCGGTGGGGGAGCGCACCGAGGTCAGCTACTGGATCGACCCGGCCCGCTGGGGCCGGGGCCACGCCACCGCCGCGCTCGCCGCGCTGCTGCGCGAGCTGCCGCGGGGGCCGGTGCACGCCCGCGCCGCCAAGGACAACGCCGCCTCCCTCGCCGTCCTGCGCAAGTGCGGCTTCGTCGTGGTCGGCGAGGACTCGGGGTACGCGGAGAGCCGCGGCGCCGACGTCGAGGAATACCTCCTGGAGCTGCCCGCCGCGCCGGCTGACCAGGGCGACCACTAGTCTCCCCGGGGTGAACTGGCTGGAACTCGTCGGCTGGGCCGGCTCCGCGCTGCTGGTCTGGTCGCTCCTGCAGACCCGCATCCTGCGGCTGCGCGCGCTGAACCTGCTCGGCTGCCTCATCCTGATCGGCTACAACGCCGCCGTGCACGTGTGGCCCATGGTCGGGCTCAACGTGGTGCTCGCCGTGATCAACGTCTGGTACCTGAAGTCGATGCTCGCCACCCGCCACGACGCGCAGACCTACGAGGTGGTCGAGGTGGGCACCGGCGACGCCTTCCTGGCCCATACCCTGCGGGTGCACGCCGCCGACATCGCCCGGTTCAACCCCGACTTCCGCTGGGACCCGGCCGCCGCCGACCCCTCGGCGTTCCTCGTGGTCCGCGCCGACGAGGTGGTCGGCGTGGTGGTCTCGCACGCCGAGGCCGGCGGGGTGGCCCAGATCGACCTCGACTACGTGACCCCGCCGTTCCGCGACTTCACCCCCGGCGAGTTCGTCTACCGGCGCAGCCGGCTGTTCACCGACCGCGGCTTCCGCCGGGTCGTCAGCCCGCGCGGCATGGTGGCCCCCTACTACCACCGGCTCGGCTTCCGGCCGGAGGGCGACGCGTACGTGCTGGACCTGCCCGCCCCCGCCTGACCCGCGACCGGAGGATTGCGCGGCACGCCCGCGGGGCACTGAGGGGCGACGCCGCCCGGGTCACGGTCGGCGACGGGCGGCCGCCGGGGCCGGCCCGGGTCGGGTCGAGGGGGAGAGAAGCGGGCGTGCAGAGCTACTGGAGCCAGCTGGCCCTGGTCGGAGTTCTGGTGATCGTCAACGCGGCCTTCGCCGGCAGCGAGATGGCCCTGGTCTCGCTGCGCGACAGCCAGCTCCAGCGGCTGGAACGCGGCAGCCGGGCCGGCCGCACCCTGGCCCGGCTGGCCAAGGACCCCAACCGGTTCCTGGCCACCATCCAGATCGGGATCACCCTCGCCGGCTTCCTGGCCTCCGCCGCCGCGGCGGTGTCCCTCGCGAAGCCTCTCGTGCCGCTGCTCGGGGTGTTCGGCGACGCCGCCGAAACGGTCGCCATCGTCGCGGTCACCCTGGTGCTGACCTTCGTCACCCTGGTCTTCGGCGAGCTGGCCCCCAAGCGGATCGCCATGCAGTCCGCCGAGCGGTGGGCGCTCGTCGTGGCCCGCCCGCTCGACGTGCTGGCCAGCGTCACCCGGCCGGCGGTCTGGGCGCTCGGCGCCACCAGCGACCTGGTCGTCCGCCTGTTCGGGCTGAACCCGAAGCACGAGCCGGACGAGATCGGGCCGGACGAGCTGCGCGACATCGTGGCCGGCAACCACGGCTTCACCAAGGAGCAGCGGATCATCATCGCCGGGGCCGTGGAGATCGCCGACCGGCAGTTGCGCGCCGTGCTCGTACCCCGGTTGCAGGTCTTCACGCTGGACAGCGGGACGACCGCGGAGGCCGCCCGGCTGGTGCTCGCCGCGACCGGCCACTCGCGGGCGCCGGTGGTCCGGCACGGCGGCCTGGACGACGCGGTCGGGGTGATCCACCTGCGCGACCTGGTCGGCGTCCCCGACGACCGGCCGGTGGACGAGATCGCCCGGCCGCCCATGCTGCTGCCCGACTCGCTGCCGGTGGTCGACGCGCTGCGCCAGTTCAAGGCGGAACGCCAGCACATCGCGCTGGTGGTCGACGAGCGCGGCGCCGTCGACGGCATCGTCACCCTGGAGGACATCCTCGAGGAGATCGTCGGCGAGATCTACGACGAGACCGACCGGGACCTCGGCTCGATCCGCACCGAGGAAGACGGCACGCTGGTGCTGCCCGGCACCTTCCCGGTGCACGACCTCACCGACCTCGGCGTCGAGCTGCCCAACCGGCCGCCCGGCGACTACACCACGATCGCCGGGCTCGTGCTCATCTGCCTCGGGCACATCCCCACCGTGGCGGGGGAGCGGGTCCGGGTCGACGGCTGGGACCTGGCCGTCGGCGGCGTCGACCACCACGCCATCACGGAGGTCCGGGTCCGCCGGCACGCCCGCCGCGACCGCGCCGAGGACGCCGGGGACGCCGAGCACGCCGACGCCGACGACACGCCGGTGTTCGACGAGGCCCGCGGCTGACCCTCCGCGGCGCCCGGCCGCTCACCGCCGCGATCCGGTGCGAACAGCCCGCGATCAGGCGGAGGTGAGGTTCTGCAGCCGTACCTGGCCGCGCGACACCAGCCGGCCACCCTCGTCGGTGATCTCCACGAGCCAGAGCTGCTGGCTGCGGCCGCGGTGGATCGGGGTCCCGACCGCGGTCAGCTCGCCGTCGCGGACGGCACGCAGGAAGTCGGTCTGGTTGGACACCCCGACCACCTTGCCCTTGTCTCCCAGCCACAGGGCGCCGCCGATGCTGGCCGCCGTCTCCACGACCGAGCAGTAGACGCCGCCGTGCTGGATTCCGTACGGCTGGTGCAGCTCCGGACGGACCTGCCAGCGGATGACCACCCGGTCTCCGCTCACCTCGTCGAACTTCAGGCCCAGCAGGGCGACGAAGCCCCCGGTCAGGTCCGGCGTCTCCACGGCGGCCCCCCTCCTGTCGGTGGAGCCGCCAGCCTAGTCGCCGGCCGTCGGCAAACCCGGTACGGGCCCGGGCCGGCGATGGGGGAGAATCGGTGACCGTGACGGACAGCAACCTCCCGCCAGGGCGGGACTCCCTGACCGAAGACCTGCGGTGGCGGGGCCTGATCCAGGACTCGACCGGCCTCGACGAGCTGCGCGCGCTGCTCGACGGCGGGAGCACCACCTTCTATGTGGGCTTCGACCCGACGGCGCCCAGCCTGCACGTCGGCAACCTCATGCAGGTCGTCATGGCCCGCCGGCTCCAGCTCGCCGGGCACCGGCCGCTGCTGCTCGTCGGCGGCGCCACCGGTCAGATCGGCGACCCGAAGGAGAGCGCCGAGCGCACGTTGAACCCGCCCGAGGTCATCGCCGGGTGGGTGCAGCGCATCCGCGACCAGCTCGCGCCCTTCGTGACGTACGAGGGGGAGAACGCGGCACGGCTGGTCAACAACCTGGACTGGACCGGCGAGATGTCGGTGGTCGAGTTCCTCCGGGACGTGGGCAAGCACTTCCCGGTGAACAAGATGCTGGCCCGCGAGGTGGTGAAGGCCCGGCTGGAAACGGGCATCAGCTACACCGAGTTCAGCTACCAGCTGCTCCAGGCCAACGACTTCTTCGAGCTGCACCGCCGGCATGGCTGTGAGCTCCAGTACGGCGGCTCGGACCAGTGGGGCAACATCACCGCCGGCGTGGACTACATCCGGCGCCGCGGCGCCGGGCCGGTGGAGGCCTTCACCACCCCGCTGGTCACCAAGTCGGACGGCACCAAGTTCGGCAAGAGCGAGACCGGCGCGGTCTGGCTCGACCCGGAGATGACCAGCCCCTACGCCTTCTACCAGTTCTGGGTCAACGCCGACGACCGGGACGTCACCCGCTACCTGCGCTACTTCAGCTTCCGCTCCCGTGAGGAGCTGGAGGAGCTGGAGAAGGCCACGGCGGAACGCCCGCAGGCGCGGCTCGCCCAGCGGGCCCTCGCCGAGGAGCTGACCGCCCTGGTGCACGGCGAGCGGGAGATGGCCCAGGCGGTCGCGGCGAGCCAGGCGCTCTTCGGCCGCGGCTCGCTCGACGAGTTGGCCCCGGAGACCCTGCGCGCCGCGCTCACCGAGGCCGGCCTGGTGCACCTCGACGAGTTGCCCGACGTCGCGGGCCTGCTGAAGGAGTCGGGCCTGGTGCCCAGCATGAAGGAGGCCCGGCGGGTCATCGCCGAGGGCGGCGCGTACGTCAACAACGTGCGCATCGCCGAGGTGGACGCGACCGTGTCGCCGGCGGACCTCCTGCACGGCCGCTACCTGGTGCTGCGCCGCGGCAAGCGCAACTTCGCCGGCGTTGAGCTGGGCAGATAGCCTCACGTCGACGGTGTGACGCGGGACGCGCCCGGCGGATTTGACGATCAATCCGCCGGGCGCGTAACTTTCTCTCTGCCAGCGCGGAACGGACGAAACAGGGCGAAAGACCTGGAGGCCGGAGCGCGGGAATGACGACCGGGTGAGGATGGTTGACTCCATCGGACCCTGGACCGGGCGGTGCCCCGGATTCGCCGGGAGGCGGATTTGGCGAGGCGGAACCGACCGGGTAAGGTTGTCGACTGCGGCAGGGACACGGACGAACGAGCGGGAAACCGCGGCGGCCGTCCTGCCGAAACCCACGAAGCGCCCGGCGCGAGCCGGTCGAATAGTGGTGCCCGGTAAAAGGGTTGAAGCATGACAAACCGCGAAACAGCGGTTTGACACGGCAGAAACCACCGGGTAACGTAGTAAAAGTGCCCGGCGCGGGAGCGGCGGGTGTAAGGACGAACGAAATGCCCCGGACGGGGTCCTGCTGGTGCGGGGTTCCGGGTGGTGTGTGGTTGTTCTTTGAGAACTCAACAGGGTGCTTGAAAAGCCAGTGCCAAATTGATTTATACCCCGGACTGGTCAGGCTTTGGTCTGATT
>NZ_JBEXGL010000027.1:0-29896 GCF_040607315.1 Micromonospora sp. NPDC005305
GAAATCAAACGATGCCTCAAGCGCTACATCGCCCGAGAGCTCTACCGACGCCTCGAAACCCCACCCCAACCACTTGACGCGGCATAGGAGCGTCGTCCCCCGCACCCGCGGCCGGCCGTACCCCTGACGGCGGCCGGTCCGCGGGTCCGCAACGGCGATCAAGCGGCGCGGCCCCGGGCGGGTGCAGGCTGTGCACATGACCCAGACGGACGGACTCACCGGCCTCCTCGACTGGCTCCAGGAAGCACTGGACGACCCGGAGGCCGGGCCGGCGAATCTGGCCGCCCGGGCCCACCTGTCCCGGTTCCACTTCGACCGGCTGGTCGCCGCGGCCACCGGGGAACCGCCGGGCGCGCTGCGCCGCCGCCTGCTCCTGGAGCGCGCCGCGCACCGGCTCACCACCAGCGACCGGACCGTCCTCGACATCGCCGTCGAGGCCGGCTACGGCTCGCACGAGGCGTTCACCCGCGCCTTCCAGCGGTCGTACGGCATCGCCCCCACCGGGCTCCGGCGCCGCCCGCCGCTGACCTTCCGCGAGCTGGAGCTGCCCTGCCCCAGCGGCGTCCACTTCCAACCGCCCGGCGGCCTGCGGCTGCCGGCGGCACGTCAGGAGACTCCCATGAACGTTCTCCAGCACCTCGTCGACCACCACGTCCAGACCCTGACCACGATCATCGAGCGCGCCGGCAGCCTCGACGACGAGGTGCTCGACCGGCCCGTCACCGTGTCCGTGGAGACCATCGACGAGCAGCCCACGCTCCGCTCGCTGATCAACGCCATGGTCACCCAGGAGGAGCACTGGCTCTCGGCACTGCGCGGCGGCGAGTGGCCCGACGAGAGCGACCGGTCGGTGTCCGGGCTGGCCGCCCGGCACGCGGTCGCCGGGCGCGACTGGCGGGCCTTCGTGGCCCGGACGCTCGCCGCCGGCACGCTGGCGGACACCTTCGTCGACACCACCTGCACGCCGCCGACCACCCACACCCTGGGCGGCACCATCGGCCACGTGATCACCTTCGCCGCTGTGCGCCGCACCCTGGCCATCGGCGCCCTGCACAGCGCCGGGATCACGGACCTCGGCGCCGGCGACCCGCGCCCGTTCCTCGACGCCGCCGCGACCAGGCCCGCCGGCTGACGACATCGCCGACGTCGACCGACTCGGGCCCCGAGGTGGCGCCCTTGATCGACGCCAGCTCGCCGAGGTGGCGGTGTCCGGCCCCCGCCGATACCGCCACCTCGGCTATCCGGAGTCGATCATGGTGATGCCGGACCCGGTGGCGCCGGCGATCCGGCAACCCGGCGACGCGCGATTCAGCGAGCGGGTGTTGTCGCGAGCCGTGCGCGGGTGGTGGCTTCGGCTGCGGCGAAAGCGATGGCCGGGCGGCCGGGCCGGCCCTAGGCTGACCGCCATGATCGATTCCGGGCAGCGTGACCGCGCCGGCCGCCGGGTGACCCTGCGGCCGGTGGACGACGACAACTGGCGGGCGGTGGCCGACGTCGCTCCCCGCGACGACCAGCGCACCTTCGTGGCGGCGCTGGCGGCCCGCTACCTGGTGCTGACCATGCGCTCGGAGGTCTGGACCTCACTCGCCGTCTACGCGGACGAGACGGTGGTCGGGCACGTCATGTGGGGCGTGGACGACGACGGCTCCCGCTGGATCGGGGGCATGGTCATCGACGCGGCCGAACAGGACCGCGGCATCGGCCGCGCCGCCGTGAAGACCCTCACCGACTGGCTGGCTGAGGCGGGCCACCCGGTCCGCCTCAGCTACCACCCCGACAACACCCCCGCCGCCACCCTCTACGGCCGCCTGGGCTTCCACCCCACCGGCGCCATGGAGGACGACGAACTGATCGCCGAGTTCACCCCCGCCTGACCACCCCACCCCCCACCCACCCGGTTGATCAAGGAGTTTGCGTCACGGAGCGCGCGAATTCTGACGCAAACTTCTTGATCAGCTCGGCGAGGTGTCACGCGGGGCGTGCGGGGGAGTGGGTGGGGTTGGTGGGGCGGCGGGGAGTCGGGATGGTCAGAGACGGCGGGAGGCCGGTCAGGGTCGGGTGGCCGGTGTGGTCGACCGTCACCGTGACCGGGACGCCCGCGATCTTCAGGCCCTCGGCGGTCAGCGCGCCGAGTTCGGGGCCGGCCAGGGGGCGCAGGTCGACGCGGCCCGCGGGCACGTCGGGGTAGAGGCCGAGGCCCGCCTGGAGGAGCAGCACGGCTGCCGCCGCCGACCAGGCCTGCGGGTGGCACGCCGCCGGGTACGGCACCGGCCGGCCGAGAACCGCCCGGTCGTCCCCGCCGTACAGCTCCGGGAGGCGGTAGTCGAACGCCTCGGCGGCTTCCAGCAAGCCGTCGGCGAGCCGGAGCGCCGCCGCGCGGTGGCCGTCCCGGGCCAGCCCGCCGAGCACGATGGCGGTGTCGTGCGCCCAGATCGACCCGCAGTGGTAGGACAGCGGGCTGAACCCGGCGTCGTCGGTGGACATGGTGCGCAGCCCGAAGCCGCCCGCCAGGGCCTCGGTCGAGAGCAGGGCGGCGACCTGCGCGGACTCGGCGTCCGAGAGCAGCCCGGTGCCGAGCAGGTGGCCGATGTTGCTGGTCAGGGAGTCCACCGGGCGCTTGTCCCGGTCGAGGGCCAGGGCGGGCTGCGGGCCGTACGGGCCGTCGACCCAGAACGCGGCGCGGAAGCGGGCGGCGAGCCGGTCGGCGTAGGAGCGCCAGCGGTCGGCGCCGGGGCGGCCGAAGGCGTCGAGCAGGTCGGCCCCGTTGACCGCGGCCTGGTACGCGTACCCCTGCACCTCGGCCAGCACGATGGGCGGCGCGGCCAGCCGGCCGTCGCGGAAGCGCACGGCGTCGCCGGAGTCCTTCCACCCCTGGTTGGCGAGGCCGTGGCCGGTGGTGTCGACGTACTCGACGAAGCCGTCCCCGTCGGCGTCGGCGTGCTCGCCGAGCCAGCCGAGCGCCGCCTCGAGGTGGGGGAGCAGCGGCTCGACCTGGTCGGCGGGGAGCCCCCAGCGCCAGGCGTCGTGCAGCAGCCCGACCCAGAGCATGGTGGCGTCGACCGTGCCGTAGTAGGCGGGCGGCAGCCGCAGCCCCTCGTTCAGGGTCAACTCGTGCCGGCGAAGCTCGTGCAGGATCTTGCCGGGTGCCTCGCCGGTGGCCGGGTCGACCCGGGTGCCCTGCCGGCGGGCCAGGACGCGCAGCGTGCCGGCGGCCAGGTCGGTGCCGAGCGGCCGCGAGCGACACCAAGCAGTCCAGCGGCCCGGCCACCCTCCAGATCCTGATCGGCTCCTCCGGCGAGGCCGAGACGAAGGCCGTGCAGGACGCCGCCGCCAAGTGGGCCTCGGCCAGCGGCAACACCGCCACCGTCAACCCGGCCCAGGACCTCACCCAGCAGCTCGGCCAGGGCCTGGCCGGCGGCACCCCGCCGGACGTCTTCTACGTCGACGCGGCCCGCTTCGCCGACTACGCCAGTGTCGGCGCGCTGGAGCCGTACGGCGACAAGATCAGCAACAAGGACGACTTCTACGAGAGCCTGCGCACCACGTTCACCTACGACGGCAAGCTCTACTGCGCGCCGAAGGACTTCTCCACCCTCGCCCTGGAGATCAACACCGACCTGTGGGCGAAGGCCGGCCTGACCGACGCCGACGTGCCGACCACCTGGGACCAGCTCACCGCCGTCAGCCAGAAGATCAAGGCGAAGAAGATGGTGGCGCTCGCCCTCGGCGACACCCGCGACCGGATCGGCGCCTTCATGGTGCAGAACGGCGGCTGGCTGATGAGCAAGGACGGCAAGCAGCCCACCGCCGACACCCCGGAGAACCTCCAGGCCCTCCAGTACGTGAAGTCCCTGCTCACCAACGGCTACGCGAAGTTCCCGAAGCAGCTCGACGCCGGCTGGTCCGGGGAGGCGTTCGGCCGGGGCAAGGCCGTCATGACCATCGAGGGCAACTGGATCAAGGGTGCCCTGCAGAACGACTTCCCGAACGTGAAGTACAAGGTCGTGCCGCTGCCGGCCGGCCCGAAGGGGCAGGGCACCCTCTCCTTCACCCAGTGCTGGGGCGTGGCCGCCAAGTCCAAGTACAAGGACCAGGCGATCAAGTTCGTCGAGGCGATGACCGCGGGCGACCAGCAGGTCACCTTCGCCAAGGCGTTCGGCGTCATGCCGTCGCGGCAGTCCGTCCGCGACCAGTACAGCACCGCCTTCCCGGCGGACAAGCCGTTCATCGACGCCGCCGCGTACGCCCAGGGCCCGGTGAACGCCCCGAAGATGGACAGCGTCCTGCGCGACCTGGAGGCCGGCCTCCAGGGCCTGACGACCGGTGACCCGAAGGCGATCCTGAGCAACTTCGACAAGAACGCCAAGGCGGCGCTCGGCGGCTGAGCCGTGGCGGAGGGGCCCGGACAGGGCCCCTCCGCGCCGGCTCCCACGGACAAGGAGGGAGGGAAGAGATGGCAACCGAAGCATTGCGCGCCCCGGCGACCGCGCCGGCGAAGCCGCCACGCCGTCGCGGCGGCGGCGTCCGCGGCAACGAGACCATCGCCGGCTGGCTCTTCGTCGCCCCGGTGATCGTGATCCTCGGGCTCTTCCTGCTGCTGCCGATCCTCATGGCGCTGTGGGTGAGCCTCACCGACTGGAACGGCCAGGGCAGCCCGTTCACCGGCGACGTGCCGTTCGTGGGCGGCGACAACTACACCCGGCTGTTCGCCGAGGACGGGCTCGACCGCCGGGACTTCATGACCAGCATCCGCAACCACATGTACTACGTGGGCATCGTCGTGCCGGTGCAGACCGCGCTCGCCCTGGGCCTGGCCCTCGTGGTCAACAACCGGATGCTCAAGGGGAAGGGCTTCTTCCGCAGCGCCTTCTACTTCCCCTCGGTCACCAGCTCGGTGGCGATCAGCGTGGTGTTCCTGTTCCTGTTCGCCAACTCCGGCGCGGTCAACAAGCTGCTCGGCCTCCTCGGGATCAACGGGCCGGAGTGGTTCGCCGACTCCCGGGGCGTGCTGCACCTGCTCCTCGGCGCGGTCGGCGTGGACACCCCGCCCGGCGCGCTCACCTCCGGCGGCCCCTTCGGGCTGACCTGGTGGGATTGGCTCTCTGGGCCGAGCGTGGCCATGGTCTCGATCATCAGCCTGGTCATCTGGACCACCTCGGGCACCTTCATGCTGATGTTCCTGGCCGCGTTGCAGAACGTCCCGGTGGCCCTCGACGAGGCGAGCACCCTCGACGGGGCGACCCGCTGGCAGCGCTTCCGCCACGTCACCCTGCCGCTGATCAGGCCCACCATGTTCCTGGTGCTCACCCTCGGCCTGATCGGCTCCTGGCAGGTCTTCGACCAGGTGTACGTGATGAGCCAGGGCGACCCGGCCAAGACGACGCTCACCCCCGCGTACCTGTCCTACCGGACCGCCTTCCGGGACTTCGACTACGGCTCCGGCGCGGCCATCTCGTTCGTGCTGTTCCTGATCATCATCCTGTTGACCCTGCTCCAGCGCCCGGTGATGGCCGACCGGGACGAGCCCCGGCGGGCCCGGTGGTGGCGGCGACGCGTACCGGAGGGGTCCTGACATGGCCGCGCTCACCGACCGGCCCGCGGCGCCCGTCGCGCGCCGCGCCGACCGCGGGCAGCGCGCCCGGGTCAACCGCATCCTGGGGTACGCGGTCCTGATCACCTTCGGGCTGGTCTTCCTCTACCCGTTCGTCATCCAGCTCGGCAACGCGCTCAAGACCGAGCCGGACGCGGCGGCGAACCCGCTCTCGCCGATCCCCGACCCGCTGACCCTGGCCGGCATCGAGCGGATCTTCGCGGGCACCAACTTCCCGCTCTGGCTCGGCAACTCGCTGCTGGTCACCGTGCTGGTCACCCTCGGCCGGGTCTTCTTCGACTCGCTCGCCGGCTACGCGCTGGCCCGGCTGCGCTTCCGGGGCCGGGCCGGGCTGTTCGCCGCGATCATCGCGGTCATGGCGGTGCCCGGCGTGGTGCTGCTCATCCCGAAGTTCCTGGTGCTCAAGCAGCTCGGCCTCTACGACAGCTACGCGGGCCTGATGGTGCCCCTGCTCGCCGACGCGGCCGGCGTCTTCATCATGAAGCAGTTCTTCGAGTCGGTGCCGGTCAGCGTCGAGGAGGCGGCCCGCATCGACGGCGCGGGCGTGTTCCGCACCTTCTGGTCGGTGGTGCTGCCGATGGCCCGGCCGGCCCTGATCACGCTGACCATCCTGTCGTTCCAGGGCTCCTGGAACGAGTTCCCGCACAGCCTGGTCTCGGTGCAGGATCCGCACCTGTTCACTCTGCCCCGGGGCCTGGCCGACCTGGTCAGCGGGTCGCTCGGCAAGGGCACCCAGTATCCGCTCAAGCTGGGCGCCGCGCTGCTCGCCACCATCCCGGTGGCGGTGCTCTTCGTGATCTTCCAGCGCTACTTCGTGCGCGGCGCGAACGAGGGCGCCGACAAGGGCTGACCGGCGGCCGGCGGTCCCGCCCCGTGCCGGGACCGCCGCCCCCGGGTCAGCCCTCCTGGAGCACCGAGAACACGTTGCCGGCCGGGTCCGTGAACCAGGCGATCGACGGGCCGTTGCCCCGCATGACCCCCTTGTCGTCCTGCGGCATGCCCTCGTAGCGCGCGAACCGCACCCCGCGCGAGGCCAACTCGTCCACGGCCCGGTCGATGTCGGGGACCGGGAAGTTGAGCACCGTGTAGGTGGCCGGCTGATGGTCCGGCTTCGGGTAGACCAGCACCGGCCGGTCCCCGGCCAGGTGCAGCGTCAGCAGGCCGCCCATCGCGTCGTCCCGGGAGACCCGCAACCCCAGGACGTCGGTGTAGAACCGCTCCGCGCGGTCGGCGTCGTCCACCGAGAACCCGCTGAACGCCTTCGTGTCCCTGAACATGACCCGCTCCTCACTCCGCCGGTGGGTCGCCTCCGTCGTGCCTACCAGGGGTGGACGCCGCAGGGGGCGCAAACTCATCGGCGGGTCAGGGATCGAGCCGGACCGGCAGCCCGAAACGCGGGAAGAGCCGGGGCTCCAGGAAGTGGGTGAGCCGGGCGATCCGGCCGCCGGCGCACTCCAGCACGGTGATCGAGAAGGCCCGGTGACCGCCGGCCGGGTCGACCCGGTACTGGGCGACGGCCGGGCCGCCGTTCGCGGCCACCCGCACCAGCCGGGAGCCCGCGCAGCCGGCCCCCGGGCCGCGCAGCCAGCGGCCGATGTCCGCGGCGCCGCGCAGCCACATGCGGTAGGGCGGCATGCTCTGCACGGCGTCCGCCCGCAGCAGCGCCACCAGGGCGTCGACGTCGTAGCGGGCGAAGGCGTCCACGTAGCGGTCCAGCAGGACCCGGTCGACCGGGTCGAGATCCGGCCCGGCGCGCCGCTCGGCGCGCACCCCGGCCAGGGTCGCCCGGGCCCGCTGGAGCGCGCTGTTGACCGCCGGCACGGTGGCGTCGAGCAGGTCGGCGACCTCGTCGGCGCGCCAGCGCAGCACGTCCCGCAGGATCAGCACGGCGCGCTGCCGGGCCGGCAGGTGCTGGAGCGCGGCCACGAACGCCAGCCGCACCGACTCCCGGGCCACCGCCAGCTCGGCCGGGTCGGCCGGGAGCACCGCCGCGTCCGGCACCGGCTCGACCCAGTCGCCGGCCGGCGTGCCGAGCGACCCGGCCACCGGCGCGACCGGGCCCTCCAGGTCGACCGGCAGGGCCCGCCGGCCACGCCCGCGCAGCAGGTCCAGGCAGACGTTGGTGGCGATCCGGTAGAGCCAGGTGCGCAGGCTGGACCGGCCGTCGAAGCCGTCCCGGGCGCGCCAGGCCCGCAGCAGGGTCTCCTGCACCGCGTCCTCGGCGTCGAACACCGAGCCGAGCATCCGGTAGGCGTAGCCGGTCAGCTCGACCCGGAACGGCTCCAGGTCGCTCGTCGCGGGCGCCGGTGCGGTCGTCATGCCGCCAACGGTAGGCGCTGCCCCCGACAGCGCGTACTCAGGAAGCGGCCGGCTCGGCGGGGACGCCGACGTGCAGGCGGACCTGGGGGACGAGCATGTCGTCGACGTCCAGCGCGCGGCCCGCGCCGTCCGGCTCCCAGCCGGTCGAGGTGAGGAACGTGCGGGTCGCCGTGTCGGCGTCGAACGCCCAGGCCACCGCGCGGGTGAAGCCGTCTTCCCGCCAGTGGTCCACCATGGCGGCGAGCAGCCGGCTGCCGTGCCCGCGCCGGCCCCAGCGCGGCTCGACCAGCAGGTCCGTCACCGCCGCCACGCCCTCGGCGAGGGTCTCGGGCGGCTCGCCCGGCGCGAGCGCCTCGGCGTCGGCCGGACCGGAGGCGGCGAACCCCACCAGATACGATTGCTCGGCCTGTTCGACGGCGACCAGCACGCGGTGCGCGCCCGAGGGCGGCTCCTGCACCGCGGCGCTCCACCGCCGGGCGAGGTACGCCTCGTCCAGGTTGTCGAGCACGTGCCGGGGCAGGATCCGGCGGTACGCGGCCCGCCAGGTGGCGAGCTGGAGGCGTGCGATCTCGCCGGCGTCGGACGGACGCGCGGGGCGGACGTACCCGAGAGCCATGGCACGTGAGCCTACGCAGGGCGAGGAGGGCGACGGTGGCGCAGGGTGCCAGGCGGACGATCGCGCAGGTCGTCGCCGTGGTGGCGCTCGCCGTCGCGGTGACCGCCTTCCTGTCGGTGGCGGCCGTGCGGCACGGCTTTTTCGACCTCAAGGTCTACTACGGCGCGCTGACCTTCTGGGTGCACGACGGCGGGGAGATCTACGACTTCCTCAAGGGCGGCACCCAGTACGGCTTCACCTACCCGCCGTTCGCCGCGCTGGTCATGCTGCCGATGGCGTACCTGCCGTGGCCGGCCGCCATCACGGTGAGCGTGGCCGCCACCGTGGTGGTCAGCGCCGTGGTCATCTGGTGGCTGCTCGACCCGGTCGCCCGCCGCGCCGGCTGGACCCGCTGGTTCGTCCTGGCGGTGGCGCTCTGCCTGGCCGCGGCCTACGAGCCGATGCGCGAGACGGTCAACTTCGGCCAGGTCAACATGCTGCTGCTGTTCCTCGTGGCGGTGGACCTGCTCCGGTTGCTGCCGGCCCGCAGCCGGTGGGCCGGGGTGGGCATCGGGCTGGCCACCGCGATCAAGCTGACCCCGGGCATCTTCATCGTCTACCTGCTGGTCACCGGCCGCTGGCGGGCCGCGTTCACCGCCATGGGCGCCGCGGCCGCGGCGACCCTGGTGGCCGCCGCGCTCTTCCCGGACGCCTCCCGGGAGTTCTGGACCGAAGCGCTGTGGAACACCGACCGGGTGGGCGAGCTGGCCTTCGTCTCCAACCAGTCGCTGCGCGGCGTGGTGGCCCGGCTCCACCCGGAACACCCGAGCACCGTCGCCTGGCTGGCGCTGGTCCTCGCCACCCTGGTCGTCTGGGGCTGGCGCTCCCGGGCCGCGCTGGCCGCCGGCGACGAGGCCACCGGCCTGGCGCTGACCGGCGCCACCATGTGCCTGATCAGCCCGGTGACCTGGGTGCACCACCTGGTCTGGCTGCTGCCGGGGCTGATCCTGCTGGTCGACAACGGCATGGCCGCGCCCGCCCGCAGCCGCCGGCGCCGCCTGCTGCTGGCCGGCGGCCTCGTCGGGTACGCCTTCCTCATCAGCCGGATCGTCTGGGCCTGGGAGAAGGACTTCACCGGTGTGGACGGGTTCCTGGGCAGCAACACCTACGTCTGGATCAGCCTCGCGCTGCTGCTCGCCCTGCCGATCCGCCGCTGGGCCACGCCGGCCGGCGGCGCTCCCACCGCGCCGGGCGGGCCGGCCGGGTCAGCCGTCGAGCCGGGCGGTGTAGCGCAGCTCGCGGAGCCGGACCGGGTCCCGCCCGCCGTGCAGCGGGACCGCGTAGGTGGACTCCTCCCCGTCCGGTGACAGTCCGGCCCGCTCGTAGAAGCGGCGGGCGCGGGCGTTGTCGGCGAGCACCCAGAGCCGGTATTCCGCCAGGCCCCGCTCGGCGAGGCCGGCCCGGGCCGCCGCGAACAGCGACTGGGCGGTCCCGGTGCCCCACCGGGCCGGGTCCAGGTAGACCGCGAGGATCTCCCCGTACGCCGGGTCGAGGTCGCCGCGGTCCTGGTTGTTCCGGTACGGCCCGAAGGTGGTGAACCCCTCGATCGCGCCGTCGACCTCGGCGACCAGCGTGGTGAACGGGTGCTCCGGGTCGGCCGTGCCGAGATCCCGGCGGCGCTGGGCCCAGGCGACCGGGTTCAGCCGGTCGAGCACCTCGGCCGGCATGATGCCGGCGTACCCGGCCTTCCAGCCGCGGATGTGCACCCGGGCGATGGCCTCGGCGTCGTCCGGTTCCTCCCGGCGAATGGTGCGCACCCGTCCGTTCTATGCCGCGCCGGGCGATCGGTCCAGCCGCCGCACGGGCGTGGTGTCACACCGGTGGAATAGGGTCCCCGACGATGGCCGCACCGGAATCGCTCTCCCTCGCTCAGGCCCGCCGGATCGCCCTGGCCGCCCAGGGTTTCGCCGACCCGGCGCCCACCGGCGTGCCCACCCGCCGGCACCTGCGCCGGGTGCTCGACCGGGTCGGGCTGATCCAGATGGACTCGGTCAACGTCCTGCAGCGCGCGCACTACCTGCCGCTCTACAGCCGGCTCGGTCCGTACCCGACCAGCCTGCTCGACACGGCCGCCTACCGGCGCCCCCGGGAGCTGTTCGAATACTGGGCGCACGAGGCGTCGCTGGTCCCGGTGGGGCTGCACGCCGCGCTGCGCTGGCGGATGGCCAAGGCCCACGACGAGGCGTGGGGCGGGATGCGCCGGATCGCCCAGGAGCAACCCGAGCTGGTCGCCTGGGTGCGCGACGAGGTGGCCGCCCGCGGTCCGCTGACCGCCGCCGAGATCGAGCACGACGCCCCCCGGGAGACCGGCAACTGGGGCTGGAACTGGTCCACGGTCAAGCGGGCGCTGGAGTTCCTGTTCTGGGCCGGCGAGGTCACCGCGGCCGACCGCACCACGTCGTTCGCCCGCCGCTACGACCTGCCCGAGCGGGTGCTGCCGGCCGCCGTGCTGGACGCGCCCACCCCGAGCGCCGCCGACGCCCACCGCGCGCTGGTGGCGATCGCCGCCCGGTCGCTGGGCGTGGCCGCCGAGCCGGAGCTGCGCGACTACTTCCGGCTGCCGGTGGCCGGCGCCCGGCAGGCGATCGCCGAGCTGGTCGAGGCCGGCGAGCTGACCCCGGTCACCGTGGCGGGCTGGCGGCAGCCGGCCTACCTGCACGCCCAGGCGCGGCTGCCCCGCTGGGTGCGCGGCAACACGCTGGTCAGCCCGTTCGACCCGCTGGTCTGGGAACGGGCGCGCGCCGAGCGGCTCTTCGACTTCACCTACCGGATCGAGATCTACGTGCCCGCGCCCCAGCGGGTCTACGGCTACTACGTGCTCCCCTTCCTCCAGGGTGAGCGGTTCACCGCCCGGGTCGACCTCAAGGCCGACCGGAAGGCCGGGGTCCTGCTGGTGCCGGCCGCCTGGGTCGAGCCGGGCGCCGACCCGGGGGAGACCGCCGTGGCGCTCGCCGCCGAGCTCTACCGGCTCGCCGGCTGGCTCGGCCTCGACGCGGTCGCCCCGCCGGCCGGGGGCGACCTGGCCGCCCCGCTGGCCGCCGCCCTGGTGGGCGTGGCCGGTGTACGGTGAGCGCGTGACGAGCGTTGACCGGCCGGCCGCCGCGCCCGACCCGCACCCGGTCCCGCCCGCGGAGCACGCTGCGCGGCAGGAGGCCTGGCCGGCCGGAGTGGCCTACCCGGCGGTCGAGCCGGACCGGTTCACCCGGCTCGTGCTGCGGCTGCACGCCCGCGCCCCGCGCTGGGCGGTGCCCCTCGCGGCGCTCGGCTGCGTCGGCCTGGGCATGGCCTACGCCCTGCTCAGCGACCCGACCCACAGCGACCCGGACGCGCGACCCACCTGCCTGCTCAAGCTCACCACCGGGCTCGACTGCCCGGGCTGCGGCGGCACCCGCGCCCTCTGGTACGTGCTGCACGCCGACCTGCCCGCCGCCGCCCGGCACCACTTCCTCTTCGTCTTCTCGCTGCCCTTCCTGGCCTGGCTCTTCGTGAGTTGGGCGGGAAACCGGGCCTTCGGCTGGCGGCTGCCCGAACTGCGGATCAGCCCCAAGGTGATCGGCGGCTTCCTGGCCCTGTGGCTCGCCTTCTCGGTGGCACGCAACCTGCCCTGGGCCCCGTTCACCTCGCTCTACGTCTGACCGGGCGGGCATCGCGTCCCGCCGGATCTTGGACAGTTTCCGTTCGGGCCGAACGGCAACTCTCCAAGATCTCCACTAGGCCTGCTCGGCAGGCGCTGATCGGTGCAACCTGACCCGGTGCCGACTGGTCGGCGCGGCCTGCAGGGTGCCGCCGGCTTCGCGCGGACCGCTCGCGGCCTGTCCGCGGCGGGCGGCGATGTCGCCACCGACTCAGCTCGACAGGCCGCCGCGAGTAACCCCAGCCCTGACCGGGACCGCCACCGCCACCCACGCGGGCGGTTGCCGAGATCTTGGACACTTGCCGTTCGGAGCGAACGGGAAGTGTCCCTGATTCGCAGCTGGTGCGGTGTTTCACGTCCGCGCGCCCAACTTTCGCGGCCGGCCCACGGGCCACTACAGTCGCAGGAATGCCGGAGATGGTGCAGCCTCAGGTCAAGTTGATCGCGTGGACCCAGTTCCAGGCCCCGGACGACGTGCCGTGGTCGACGGACGCGGACGGCGGTCAGGCGCTCGCCGAGTTCGCCGGTCGGGCCTGTTACCAGAGCTGGAAGAAGCCGAACCCGGCCACCGCGACCAACGCCGGCTACCTGGCGCACATCCTGGACGTGGGGCACCTCTCCGTGCTGGAGCACGGCTCGGTGAGCTTCTACTTCAGCGGGGTGTCCCGGTCCTTCACCCACGAGCTGATCCGGCACCGGCACTTCTCCTACTCGCAGCTCTCCCAGCGCTACGTCCCCGAGCGGGACGCGGCCATGGTCGAGCCGGCGGTGATCGCCGAGGACCCGGAGCTGCACAAGAAGTTCGTCGAGGCGGGCGAGGCGGCCGTCCGGGCGTACAACGAGCTGCTGGAGGGTCTGGAGGCCCGCTTCACCGACGAGCCCAACCCGACGCTGCGCCGCAAGCAGGCCCGGCAGGCGGCCCGGGCGGTGCTGCCCAACGCCACCGAGACCCGGATCGTGGTCACCGGCAACTACCGGGCCTGGCGGCACTTCGTCAAGATGCGCGCCACCGAGCACGCCGACGTGGAGATCCGCGAGCTGGCCGTGGAGTGCCTGCGGCAGCTCCAGGGGGTCGCGCCGAACGTCTTCGCCGACTTCGAGATCTCCACGCTGCCCGACGGCACCGAGGTGGCGGCGTCTCCGCACGCCGAGTGAGTCGTCGCCCTTCGCCGCCGGGGGCCCGGTGGTCGTCCGCTAGGTTGTGAACATGACGCACGACCTCCCTGCCGTCCCGAACCGGGGCGCGTCGCGCCCGTTCGGGCGACTGATCACGGCGATGGTGACCCCGTTCACCGCCGACGGGTCGCTCGACCTCGACGGCGCCGTACGGCTCGCCAGCCACCTCGTCGACGAGCAGGGCAACGACGCGCTGGTGCTCAACGGCACCACCGGTGAGTCGCCGACCACCACCGACGCGGAGAAGGAGGCCCTGATCCGCGCCGTGGTGGAGGCGGTCGGTGATCGGGCCCGGATCGTCGCCGGTGTGGGCACCAACGACACCCGGCACACCATCGAGCTGGCCGCGCAGGCGGAGAAGGCCGGCGCCCACGGGCTGCTCGTGGTGACGCCCTACTACAACAAGCCGCCGCAGGCGGGGCTGCTGCGCCACTTCACCGCGGTGGCCGACGCCGGCGGGCTGCCGATCATGGTGTACGACATCCCGCACCGGACCGGCACCGCGATCGCCACGGACACCCTGGTCAAGCTGGCCGAACACGGCCGGATCGTGGCGGTCAAGGACGCCAAGGGCGACCTCACCGCCACCTCCTGGGTGCTGGCCCGCAGCGACCTGGCCTCCTACAGCGGCGAGGACGCGCTGACGCTGCCCGCCCTGGCGGTCGGCTCGGTCGGCGTGGTCGGCACCTCCACGCACTTCACCGGGGTGCCGACCAAGCAGCTGATCGAGGCGTACGAGGCCGGCGACACGGCCACGGCGCTCACCCTGCACCGGCGGCTGCTGCCGCTGTTCACCGGCATCTTCCGGACCCAGGGCGTGATCCTGGTGAAGGCGGGCCTGGCGGCCAGGGGCCTGCCGGCCGGCCCGGTGCGCCCACCGCTGGTGGACGCCACCGGCGAAGAACTGGCCCAGCTGCGCGCCGACTGCGCGGCGGCGGGCCTGCCCCTACCCGAATGATCGAACGACACGACGGACGCCGCGCGACGGCGTCGCAGAATGAGGTGACGCGTGACCGAGGCGCACATCGAGGGTGAGCTGCCCCCGCCGCTGCCGGAGGGCGGCCTGCGGATCATCCCGCTCGGCGGACTCGGCGCCATCGGCCGGAACATGACGGTCTTCGAGTACGACGGCAAGCTGCTGATCGTCGACTGCGGGGTGCTCTTCCCCGACGTCGAGCAGCCGGGCGTGGATTTGATCCTGCCCGACTTCGGTCCGATCCTGGACCGGCTCGGCGACGTGCAGGCGATCGTGCTCACGCACGGCCACGAGGACCACATCGGCGCGGTGCCGTACCTGCTCGCCCACAAACCGGACATCCCGCTGGTCGGCTCGCAGTTCACGCTGGCCCTGGTCGAGGCGAAGCTGGCCGAGCGGCGGATCCAGCCGTACACGCTGACCGTCGCGGAGGGGCGGCGCGAGCGGCTCGGCCCGTTCGAGTGCGAGTTCTTCGCGGTGAACCACTCGATCCCCGACGCGCTCGCCGTGGCCATCCGCACGGGGGCCGGCCTGGTGCTGCACACCGGCGACTTCAAGATGGACCAGCTCCCGCTGGACGGCCGGATCACCGACCTGGCCGGCTTCGCCCGGCTCGGCGCCGAGGGCGTGGACCTGCTGCTCTCCGACTCCACCAACGCGGAGATCCCCGGCTTCGTCACCCCGGAGCGGGAGATCGGGCCGGTGCTCGACTCGATCTTCGCGAAGGCGCGCGGCCGGATCATCGTCGCCTCGTTCGCCTCGCACGTGCACCGGGTGCAGCAGGTCTTCGACTCGGCGGTCGAGCACGGCCGCAAGGTGGCGCTGATCGGCCGGTCGATGGTGCGGAACATGGGCATCGCCCGTGACCTGGGCCTGCTCAACATCCCGCCCGGGCTGGTGGTGGGGCTGGACGAGGCCACCGCGCTGCCGCCCGAGCAGATCGTGCTGATGTCCACGGGCTCGCAGGGTGAGCCGATGAGCGCGCTGGGCCGGATGGCCAGCGGCGACCACCGGCACATCACCATCGCTCCCGGCGACACCGTGGTGCTCGCCTCCTCGCTGGTGCCGGGCAACGAGACCTCGGTCTACCGGGTGATCAACCGGCTGGCCCGGGCCGGCGCGACCGTGATCCACAAGGACGTGGCGAAGGTGCACGTCTCCGGTCACGCCCCCGCCGGCGAGCTGCTCTACCTGCTCAACGTCACCCGGCCGAGCAACCTCATGCCGGTGCACGGCGAGTGGCGGCACCTGCGGGCGCACGCCCGGCTCGGCATCGAGTCCGGCGTCGAGGCGGACCGGGTGGTGCTCTGCGAGGACGGCGACGTGGTCGACCTGGTCGACGGGCGGGCCAGCCTGGTCGGCCACGTGAAGAGCCGGTACGTCTACGTCGACGGTCTCGCCGTCGGCGACGTCAGCGAGTCGCTGCTCACCGAGCGCCGGATCCTCGGCGACGGCGGGTTCATCGCCACCACCGTGGTGATCGACTCGGTCACCGGCAAGGTGGTCGCCGGGCCGACCCTCTCCGCGAAGGGCTTCTCGGAGGACCCGGCCGCGTTCAACCCGGTGGTCCCGCTGGTCACCGAGGCGTTGAACCGGGCCGCCGCGGACGGCATCACCGACCCGCACCAGCTCCAGCAGATCGTCCGGCGCACCGTCGGGCGCTGGGTCAACGACGCGTACCGCCGCCGGCCGATGATCGTGCCGACGGTCGTCGAGGTCTGACCGCCGCGAGCGCCGCACGCCGGCCCACCGTCCGCGGTGGGCCGGCGTCGCCGTTTCCGGGTACGCCCCGGAGCCGTCCCGCCACGCTGGGTCGATCCTGACCGTCGCGTTCAACCGATCGGCGCCCGTCTCCGTACTCCGTGCCGGCAGGCGTACCCGCGCCGGCCGGGAGGAGCGTGGCGGATGGACCGCAGACGGATGACAGCCATCGGCGTACTGGTGGCGGCGGCGGGCACGGCGGCGGCGGTGACCCTGCCGTCCTTCGCCGGCGAGAACCCGACCCGGCGGACCGCCCCGGTGGCGTCCGACGGCGTCGCGCCCGAGGTGCTGGACGCGCTGAGCCGCGACCTGTCGCTCACCCGGGACCAGGCGGCCCGGCGGCTGAAGACCGAGCGGTGGGCGTCCGGCACGGTCACGAAGCTGCGCGGCGAACTGGGCGCCGACTACGGCGGCAGCTGGCTGGGCGCCGACGGCACGACCCTGAACGTCGCGGTGGCCGATCCCGCGCAGGCGGCCCGGGTGACCGCCGCGGGCGCGGTGCCGAAGCGGGTCGACCGCGGGGTCGCCGAGCTGGACGCGGTGAAGACGCGCCTCGACGCGGCCGGCGGCGAGGCCACCCCGGACGTCGCCGGCTGGTACGTCGACGTGGCCACCAACTCCGTCGTGGTGGTCGCCCAGCCCGGTGCGGAGGCGGCCGGCCGCCGGTTCGCCGAGGCCAGCGGCGTGTCCGCCGGCGCCGTGCGGGTGAAGACCGCCGACGAGGCGCCCCGCCCGCTGTTCGACGTGCGGGGCGGCGACGCGTACTTCATCAACAACGCCGGCCGCTGCTCGGTCGGCTTCTCGGTGGTCGGCGGCTTCGTCACGGCCGGGCACTGCGGGCGGCCGGGGGACCGGACCGCCGGCGCGAACCGGGTCGCCCAGGGCACCTTCGCGGCCTCCTCGTTCCCGGGCGACGACTGGGGCGTCGTCGAGGTCAACGACCAGTGGACGCCGCAGGGCGTGGTGAACGACTTCAACGGCGGCACGGTGCCGGTGAACGGCTCCACCGAGGCCCCGGTCGGCGCCTCGGTGTGCCGCTCCGGCTCGACCACCGGCACCCGCTGCGGGGTCATCCAGGCCAAGAACGCCACGGTGAACTATCCGGAGGGAACGGTCACCGGGCTGACCCGGACGAACGTGTGCGCCGAGCCGGGCGACTCGGGCGGCGCATGGCTCTCCGGCGACCAGGCGCAGGGGGTCACCTCCGGTGGCTCCGGCGACTGCACGCAGGGCGGCGTGACCTTCTTCCAGCCGGTCAACGAGATCCTCCAGCGCAACAACCTGACCCTGGTCACGGCGGGCGCCCAGCCCTCCGCGCCGCCCGCCGGGGGCGGGACCACCGCGCCGCCGGCGAGCACGGCACCGGCCATCCCGCCGGCCGGCGACGCGACGGACTGCACCGGGCAGGTGAGCCGCACCGGCCCGATCGCCGCCGGCCGGGCGCAGGTCCAGCCGGACGGCCGCTTCTTCCGGGTGTCCGGCGGCGAACAGGAGGCGTGCGTGTCCGCGCCGGAGGGCGCCCGCGTGGTGCTGGAGCTGCAACGCTTCACCGGCAGCTCGTTCCGCACCGTGGCCCGCGCCGCCAGCGCCGACGGGGTCGCCCGGCTGACCGCCGACACCCCGGCCGGCGCCTACCGCTACCGGGTGGTCGGGCTGGCCGGCGCCGGCGAGTACACCCTGGCGTTCTCCGCCCGCTGAGCCGCCGCCGGGTTCGACTCCCGGCGGCACCGGACCGCGACCCCCGTCCACCACCGCCCGGTGGCCGGGGGTCGCGCCGCGTCCGGGCTCGCCTGCTCCGGGCTCAGGGCAGTGCGGCGACCGCCTCGGCGAACGCGGCCCCGGTGCTGACCGCCGCCGTGACCAGCACGACGAGCTGCGCCCGGGCCACCCCGTACGCCAGGTCGGTGGTGACGTCGGCGGCCAGCAGCAGCGTGCCGTCGCCGGGATCGTGGACGTACGCGGCCGGCAGCAGCCGGTCGTGGTTCCAGGCGTTGCAGAACGCGTACGCCTCGGCGCGGCGGGCGGCCGGCAGCCGGCGCGGCGCCACGGCCCGGGCGTGCAGCACCTCACCCTGCGGCCCGAGCCGCCGGAACTGGACCACCGCCTCGCCCCAGCGCCCCACCACCGTGCCGTCCGGCTCCACCGTGTACGCGTCGCCGCGCGCGTCGAGGGCGGCGGTGAGCATCCGCAGGCTCAGCGGGGCCGGCTCCTCCTCGCCGGGCGGCCCGGGCTCGGCCGCGTAATCGCCGGGGATCTCGTCCTCGGCGGGCAGCGGCACCGCCTCGGCGAGCGGCCGTTCGGCCAGCCAGGAGGCGATCCGGCCGGACTGGTGGCCGGTGCCGTTGCGGGCGTCGAAGCTGCCGGCCAGCGTGGTGGCGAGGGCCTGGAGCTGACCGGCGAGCGTGGACACGTCCACCTCGGCGGCGGGCCGGGGCCCGTGCCCGGGACGGTGGATCCGCCGTTCGCCCAGACCGGCCTCGGCGGCCAGCCCGCAGAGCAGCGCGCCCGCCGCCGCGAACTCCATGGCGGACAGGTCGTCGGCCGGGTGGTCGAGCTCGGGCAGCTGCTCGGCCAGCACGTCCAGGCCGTGGCCCAGGTGCCCGCCCAGCGCGCAGAACCGCAGGTGCGCGGCGAGCTGCGGGAAGGCCGTCCGCTCCCGGCGGTGCCGCCGGTAGGCCCGCACGTGCGCCCGGGCGGCGCGCGCCGCGTCGCCGGTGCGCAGCCAGGGCAGCAGCCCGGCAGCGAGCGCCCGCTCCGGCTGGTCGGTGCAGCCCGGCTCGCCGTCGAGCACCGGCTCCAGCACGGCCAGCGCGGCCGCCGGCTCGCCCCAGCCGGCCAGCAGCTCGGCGCGGCGCGCCGGGGCGCAGGCCGCGCAGCCGGCCACCGGGTCGGCGGCGTCGCCGGCGGACCAGCGGGCGTACTCGCGGCGGGCGGTCGGTTCGTCGCCGAGGTGGTCGGCGAGCCGGCAGCGCAGCTCGGCCACCGGTCCGGCGCCGGGGCCGAGCCGGTCGGCGAGATCGTCCAACAGGGAGCGGGCCTGGTCCAGGGCCACCCGGGGGGTGCCGAAGAGCGCCTCCACGGCCTGCCGCTGGTGCCGGTGCAGCCGTTCGGCCTCGCCGGGGCGGCCGTCGAGCAGCCCGGGCCGGCGGTCCACCGTGGCCACGCAGCGGCGTACCGGCTCCACGGTCCGCCACCGCTCGCCCAGGTGCAGGTACGCCTCGACCAGCGCGAACCGCGCTGCCAGCGCGGTGCGCGGGTCGC
Source organism: Micromonospora sp. NPDC005305 (assembly GCF_040607315.1). Taxonomy (NCBI): domain Bacteria; kingdom Bacillati; phylum Actinomycetota; class Actinomycetes; order Micromonosporales; family Micromonosporaceae; genus Micromonospora; species Micromonospora sp. NPDC005305. The sequence goes on from NZ_JBEXGL010000027.1 coordinate 19,394, forward strand.
CGGTGGCGTCGGCCCGGGCGGCGATCCGTTCCAGCTCGGCGCAGCGCGCCTCGCCGTCGGGCAGGTCCCGGGCGTCGGCGAGGGCGTCGGCCAGCCCCCGGTCCCGGAAGGTGGTCATCGCAGCTCCCCGCCGGGCAGGTCCGCCACGGCGGCGGCGAGCTGGCAGCCGGTGGTGACGCCGCAGTCGATGAACTGGTCGAGCTGGTGCGGGGTCACGCCACGTTCCAGGTCGGTGGTCACCTCGCCGCAGACCTGGGCGAGCCCGTCGTCCGCGACGTGCACGAACGCCTTGGGCCAGAGCCGGTCGTGGTTCCAGGCGTTGCAGAAGGCGTGCAGGTCGGGGACCCGCTCGATGCCGAACCGGTGCGCCGTGACGGTGCGCACCTGGAGCAGTTCCCCGGCGGCGCCGCGGCGGAAGAACCAGATGAGGCTCTCGCCCCAGCGGCCCACCAGGTCGCCGTCGGCGTCCTCGGCCACCGCGTACCCCCGGTTGGCCAGCACGGCGGCGATCAGCTCGCCGGTCAGCGGTCGCAGCGCCTGCGGGTGTCCGGCCAGGGGGCCGTCCGGACCGTCCTCGATCTCCGGCGACGCCATGAGGGCATCCCTTCTGAGGCGAATAACACAAACGGCGGCGGATCCGTGCCGCGACGCGCGGACACGACCCGGAAAAGCGGCGATCTGCCGGGTCCCGCCGTTACGGTGACTCTATGGCGGGCCGTACCTCTCAGGCGAGCCGGCGACGCGGCGCGTCGCCGCGCGGAACCACGAACAGCCGTGCCCGCCAGCCGGCCAAGAAGGCCACCAGGGCGACCGCTCGGCGGCGCCCGGCGCGTGGGCCGAGCCCGGCGGCGTTCGCGGGCCGGGCGCTGGGTGCTCTGTGGATGGGGCTGGCGCACAGCGTGGGCTGGGCGTTCCGGGCCGCCGGCCGGCAGGCCGCCACCGCCCGCGAGCTGGACCCCGAGCACCGACGTGACGGGGCCGGGCTGCTCCTGTTCGGCCTGGCCATCCTCAGCGCGGTGGGCATCTGGTCCGGCGGCGCCGGGCCGATGGGCCGGCACCTCGCGGACACCGCCCGCCTCTTCGTCGGGGCGATCGCCATCGTGCTGCCGGTGCTGCTCATGGTGGGCGCCTGGCGGCTCATGCGCACCCCGGCCGATCCCGAGCACCGGGGCCGCGGCCTGGTCGGCTGGGGCTCCATGCTGCTCGCCACGGCGGCCATGCTGCACATCGGACAAGACCCGGTCGACGAGGTCCAGCGCGACTACGCGGGCGGCCTGCTGGGCGCCGGCGTGGGCGACCTGCTCAAGTCCGCGGTCACCGCCTGGGTGGCCATGCCGCTGCTGCTCCTGCTGCTGGTCTTCGGGCTGCTCGTCATCACGGCGACCCCGATCAACAAGATCCCGGAGCGGCTCGGGCTGCGGGCCGGCCTGGTGCCGCCGCCCGGCGGCGACGAGGCCGAGGCCGAGCCCGAGGCGGCGGCGAAGCCCGCGCGCAAGCGGGCCGCCAAGCGCCTGCCGCCGCCGCTGGACCCGCTGGACCCGGACGACGACCTCGACGGCGTCGACCTCCAGGACACCCTGGTGCTACCCCGCAAGAGGGTGCCGGCCAGCCGCAAGCCGGTCGAGCCGCCGGAGCACTCGCCGCTGCCCACCCGTGCCGAGCAGCTCGCGCTCACCGGGCTGGCCGGGGACTACACCCTGCCGCCGGCCAACATGCTGGGCAGCGGGGCCGCGCCGAAGACCCGGAGCAAGGCCAACGACGAGGTCATCGCCGCGCTGACCGGCGTCTTCGAGCAGTTCGATGTGGACGCCGCGGTCACCGGCTTCACCCGCGGCCCGACGGTCACCCGGTACGAGGTCGAGCTGGGGCCGGGCGTCAAGGTCGAGCGGATCACCCAGCTCTCCCGCAACATCGCCTACGCCGTGAAGTCCCCGGACGTGCGGATCCTCAGTCCGATCCCGGGCAAGAGCGCGGTGGGCGTGGAGATCCCGAACACCGACCCGGAGAACGTGGCGCTCGGCGACGTGCTGCGCTCGCGGGCCGCCACCAGCGACCACCACCCCATGGTGGTCGCGCTCGGCAAGGACATCGAGGGCGGCTACGTGGTGGCCAACCTGGCCAAGATGCCGCACATCCTGATCGCCGGCGCCACCGGCGCGGGCAAGTCGTCCTGCCTCAACTCGCTGCTGGTGTCCGTCCTCACCCGGGCCACCCCGGACGAGGTGCGGCTGCTGCTGATCGACCCGAAGCGGGTCGAGATGACCGGCTACGAGGGCATCCCGCACCTGGTCACCCCGATCGTGACCAACCCGAAGAAGGCGGCCGACTCGCTGGAGTGGGTCGTCCGCGAGATGGACATGCGCTACGACGACCTCGCCGCCAACGGGGTCCGGCACATCGACGACTTCAACCGCAAGGTGCGCAACGGCGAGATCAAGGCGCCGCCGGGCAGCGAGCGGGAGATGCGGCCCTACCCGTACCTGCTGGTGATCGTGGACGAGCTGGCCGACCTCATGATGGTCGCGCCGCGCGACGTGGAGGACTCGGTCGTCCGGATCACCCAGCTGGCCCGGGCCGCCGGCATCCACCTGGTGCTGGCCACCCAGCGCCCCTCGGTCGACGTGGTCACCGGCCTGATCAAGGCGAACGTGCCGTCCCGGCTCGCCTTCGCCACCTCCTCGCTGGCCGACTCCCGGGTCATCCTCGACCAGCCCGGCGCGGAGAAGCTGCTCGGCCGCGGCGACGGGCTGTTCCTGCCGATGGGCGCGTCGAAGCCGCTCCGCATCCAGGGCGCCTGGGTGACCGAGCGCGAGATCCACGACGTGGTGAAGTTCTGCAAGGACCAGCGCGAGCCGGACTTCCGTCCGGACGTGCTCGCCCCCGCGCAGGACAGCAAGAAGAAGATCGACGAGGACATCGGCGACGACCTGGACCTGCTGGTGCAGGCGGTGGAGCTGGTGGTCACCTCGCAGTTCGGCTCGACCTCGATGCTGCAGCGCAAGCTGCGGGTCGGCTTCGCCAAGGCGGGCCGGCTCATGGACCTCATGGAGACCCGGGGCGTGGTCGGCCCGTCCGAGGGGTCCAAGGCCCGCGACGTGCTGGTCAAGCCGGACGAGCTGGAGGAGGTCCTGGCCGGCCTGCGCGGCGGCGAGGAGTAGCCCGGACGTGTCACGCGACGAGGGCCCGCCGGAATCCGGCGGGCCCTCGTCGTGCTGGCTGCTGGGTCAGGAATTCAGGATCGCGGCGGCGATCACCATGCCGAGCACGGCGCCGACGACGTTCGCGACGGCGGCGTACCAGCCGAGCGGCTTGTCGCCGAGCACCGCGCCGACGATGCCGAGGATCAGCCCGACCAGGCCGAGGAACGGCACGAAGATGGCGATGACGGCGAAGACGAAACCGATGATCGTGCAGATCCGGGCGGCGCTGCTGCGGGGGCGGGTGCTGGCGGGCATGTCGGCCATGATGTCCTCCGTCGGTGGGTTTCCTCTCGGGTGAAGCGAGGAGGGGATACCCCGGGCGGCAGGACGTCCAAACGGGACGCCGGCGGGTCGGTCAGTGGAAGAGCTTGAGGCCGACCACGCCGGCCACCACCAGCAGCAGGCAGGCGATCCGGGGCAGGCTGGCGGACTCGCCCAGCGCCACCATGCCGACCAGCGCCGTGCCGACCGCGCCGATGCCGACCCACACGGCGTAGCCGGTGCCCACCGGGATGTCGCGCAGCGCGTACGCCAGGCCGGCCATGCTCGCGACCAGCGAGACGGCGAAGACCACGGAGGGGAGCGGGCGGGTGAAGCCGGCGCTGCGGTCCAGCGCGATCGCCCAGGCGGTCTCCAGCAGTCCGGAGAGCACCAGCACGAGCCAGGCCATGGGTCACCTCTGACGGGACGGGCCCGGCCGCCGGGGCCGGGGACGGGCGGTCACGCGGGGCGTCTTGGCCTGACCGGGTACGCCCACCACTCGTCCGGGGCGGCACGGGGCCACCGGATCCGACGCTAGCACCGCGGGGGCCGGCGGTCCGGCACGGTGACGAACCCCACCATCGCTGGAGTTAACGCGAACTTGAGGTTGCACGATGGTCGGCATGACCGTGCTCTTCTCCGACGAAGACGTCGCCGCGGCCGTGGACGCCCCGCTCACCGTCGCCGCCATGCGGGACGCGCTGCTGGCCGCGTACGAGGGACGGCTCATCGCGCCGCCCCGGGCGTCCGCCCCGCTCGGCGGCGGCCGGATGGTGCTCACGGCCGGGCACCTCACCGGCGACTGGTACGGCTTCCGCTCCTACGACACGTTCGGGCACCCGGAGAGCGGGCAGCTCGTGGTGCTGCACGACGCCACCACCGGGGCGGTACGCGCCATCGCCGTCGGCGAGGAGCTGGGCTCGCGGCGCACCGGGGGACTGGGCGGGGTCGCCGTGGACGCGCTGGCCCGCCCCGACGCGGCCACCCTCGGCGTGGTCGGGTCGGGCCGCCAGGCGTGGACCCAGGTCTGGGCCGCCGCCGCGGTCCGCCCGCTGCGCGAGGTGACCGTGCACAGCCGCTCGGCGGCCCGCCGGGAGGCGTTCGCCGCCCGGGTCCGGGCCGAGCTGGGCGTGCCGGCCCGCGCGGTCGACTCGGCCGCCGCGGCGGTGCGCGACCGGGACCTCGTGGTGCTCGCCACCACGAGCACCTGCCCGGTGCTGGACGCCGCCGACCTCGCCCCGGGCACCCACGTCAACACGGTCGGCTTCAAGCAGGTCGATCGGCACGAGTTCGGGCCGGACCTGCTGGACGCCGCCGACCTGCTGGTCACCGACTCGCCCGCCCAGGCGGCCGCGTACGCCCCGCCCATGCTCGCCGCCGTCGACCCGTACGCGGACCGGTTGCGCGACCTGGGCGCGGTGCTGGCCGGGGCGGTTCCCGGCCGGACCGGCGCGGACCAGATCTCGGTCTTCTGCTCGACCGGCCTGGCCGGCACGGAGGTCTTCCTGCTCGACCGGCTGGCCCGGGTCGGCGCGGCGGCCCGCTGACCCGCGGCTCGGTGTGAGCCGGCCGATGCCCCCGGCCGGCCGTCGTGGGGTTCCCGGCCCGGCCCGGTACCCTCGGATGGTGTCTGCCACCTCCCCCTCCACCGCTGCCAGCGGCGACGGCCGTCGCGTCGCCCTGTTGACCCTGGGTTGCGCCCGTAACGAGGTCGACTCGGAGGAGTTGGCCGCCCGGCTGCACGCCGACGGCTGGCAGGTGACCACCGACGGCGAGGGCGCCGACGTGGTGGTGGTGAACACCTGCGGTTTCGTGGAGAAGGCCAAGCAGGACTCGATCCAGACGCTCCTGGCCGCCGCCGACACCGGCGCCAAGGTGGTCGCCGCCGGCTGCATGGCCGAGCGCTACGGCCGCGAGCTGGCCGACAGCCTCCCCGAGGCGCAGGCGGTGCTGAGCTTCGACGACTACCCGGACATCGCCGCCCGCCTGGACGCCGTGGTGGCCGGCGAGGCGCTGGGCGCGCACACCCCGCGGGACCGGCGGGAGCTGCTGCCCCTCACCCCGGTGAAGCGCCGCGAGGCGGCCGTGTCGCTGCCCGGCCACGGCACCCCCACCCGGGTCGCCACCGAGGCCGACGAGCACACCCCGGCGCACCTGCGGCAGGTGCTGCGGCACCGGCTCGACACCGGGCCGGTGGCCTCGCTCAAGCTGGCCAGCGGCTGCGACCGGCGCTGCGCGTTCTGCGCCATCCCGGCGTTCCGTGGGGCGTTCGTCTCCCGGACGCCGGACGAGCTGCTCGCCGAGGCGGAGTGGCTGGCCAAGACCGGCGTCCGCGAGCTGGTGCTGGTCAGCGAGAACTCCACCTCGTACGGCAAGGACCTGGGCGACCCCCGGGCGCTGGAGAAGCTGCTGCCGCAGCTCGCCGCGATCGACGGGATCGTGCGGGTGCGGGCCAGCTACCTCCAGCCCGCCGAGACCCGGCCCGGCCTGGTCGAGGTGATCGCCACCACGCCGGGCGTGGCCGCGTACTTCGACCTGTCGTTCCAGCACTCCAGCGAGCCGGTGCTGCGCCGGATGCGCCGGTTCGGCTCCACCGACCGGTTCCTGGAGCTGCTCGCCTCCGCCCGTGAGCTGGCCCCGGCGGCCGGCGCGCGGAGCAACTTCATCGTCGGTTTCCCCGGCGAGACCCGGCAGGACGTGGCCGAGCTGACCCGCTTCCTGACCGAGGCGCGCCTCGACGCGATCGGCGTTTTCGACTACAGCGACGAGGACGGCACCGAGGCCGCCGGCCTGCCCGGCAAGGTGTCCGCCGCGACGATCAAGCGGCGCTACGACCGGCTCGCCGCGCTCGCCGACGAGCTCTGCTCGCAGCGGGCCGAGGAGCGGCTCGGCTCGACGGTGGAGGTGCTGGTCGACTCGGTCGCCGACGGCGTGGTCGAGGGGCGGGCCGCCCACCAGGCGCCCGAGGTCGACGGCTCGACCACCCTGGTCGCCCCGCAGGGCGGCGGGGTGGACCTGTCCGCGCTGCGCCCCGGCGACCTGGTCCGGGCCACGGTCACCGCGACGGAGGGAGTCGACTTGCTCGCCGTACCGGATGAGATGATCTCGGCGGCGCCCGGCGCGGCACGGTGACGGCGGGCCCGGACGGAACGGGGAAGCCACGAGGGGCGGTGCCGGACATGACCGGAGCGGAGTCGACGGTGGCGGCCCCGGTGCCCCTGCTGAACGCGGCGAACGTGCTGACCGCGGTGCGGCTGGTGCTGGTCCCGGTCTTCGCGGTCACCGTGGTCGCCTCCGCGATGAGCCACGCCGGCTGGCGGATGGCAGCCTGCGTGATCTTCGTGGTGGCCTCGGCGACCGACCTGGTGGACGGCTGGATCGCCCGGCGGTTCGGGCTGGTCACCTCGCTCGGCAAGGTGGCCGACCCGATCGCCGACAAGGCGCTCACCGGCGCCGCCCTGGTGCTGCTCTCCTGGTACGACCGGCTGCCCTGGTGGGTGACCGCGGTGATCCTCGCCCGCGAGCTGGGCATCACCGCGCTGCGGTTCTGGGTGATCCGGCACGGCGTCATCGCGGCCAGCCGGGGCGGCAAGGTCAAGACCGCGCTGCAGATCCTGGCGATCACCTGGTACCTCTGGCCGATGCCCGACGCGCTGGCCCCGGTCGGTCCCTGGATCATGGGGGCGGCCGTGGTGGTCACGGTGCTCACCGGCTTCGACTACATCGCCCAGGCGCTGCGCCTGCGCCGTCCCACCCGCTGACCCGCGTGGCGCGTCGCCGCCGATAACCTCATGATCGGCGAATCCGTGCGCAGGATGAGTAGGTCGCCGCGGGGCGGGAAGAGAGGGCCGGCATGGGGACGGATGCGAACTACGAGCGGCCCGCCGGCAGTCCGGCGGCCTCGGTGGTGCACAGCCTGCACGAGCGCAAGGAGACGCTGGCGACCACCGAGTCGCTGACCGGTGGGCTGCTCTCCGCCTCGATCGTGGAGATCGCCGGGGTCAGCGGGGTCTACCGGGGCGGCCTGGTGGTCTACGCCACCGAGTTGAAGTCGGAGCTGGCCGGCGTACCGGAGAACCTGCTGGCCGAGCGCGGACCGGTCGATCCGGACGTGGCCGCCGCCCTCGCCGAGGGCGGGCGGCGGCGCTGCGGCGCCGACTGGGGCCTGGCCACCACCGGCGTGGCCGGACCGGAGCCGCAGGACGGCAAGCCGGTCGGCCTGGTCTACGTGGCGGCGGCCGGGCCCGGCGGCACCGAGGTGCGCGAGCTGCACCTCGACGGTGGCCGGGACCACGTCCGCTCCGCCGCGGTGATCGAGGCGCTGCGCCTGCTCGCCGAGCAGATCCACGCCGCCGCGCAGGCCGACGAGGCGCAGTCCGCCGACGAGGCGGACGGCACCGACCGGGCCGGAGCCGGCCAACGGTGACCCGGTCCGCGACAAACCCGACCGCAGCTCGCCCGGCCCGGGGCCGCCGACCGGCCCGCGAGATCGGTTCCCCAGGATTGGAGAGGCGGGGTGGGATGTCGTCGGGGCGACCAACGGGTACGGTTGCGGGAAGGCTCCGGCGGACGACGCCGGCGACGGGGCGGTCCACCGCGCCCGGCGCGGCACGCCGGCCGGAGATGGTGGTTCCCGTCCAGGGGGAGGTGCGATGGTTCTGCTACGCCGGGTGATCGGTGACGCACTGCGGGCGCGCCGGCAGGGTCAGCACCGCACCCTCCGCGAGGTCTCCTCCGCCGCCAACGTCAGCCTCGGCTACCTCTCCGAGATCGAGCGCGGCCAGAAGGAGCCCTCCAGCGAGCTGCTGGCCGCGATCTGCGACGCGCTCGGCGCCCGCCTCTCCGAGCTGCTCCGCGAGGTCAGCGACACGGTTGCGCTGGCCGAGCAGATGCCCGGGGTGCTGGTGCCGGTGGCCGAGGAGTCGATCGAGGCGACGGCGGCCGTGCGCAAGGCCACCAACCGGGGGGTCCGCCAGGTCACCTCCGACGGCTCGGTGGCCGTCCAGGTCCGCCAGGACTCGCCGCTCAAGGCGACGCTGCGCACCACCCGGGTCCGCCCCGCGGACCGGGACGTCGTCTGCGCCGCCTGATCCCGCCCGTCGCGCCGTGGCCGCCGGTGGCGACCGCGTCGTAGTGTTGATCAGGGTCGTACGGGGTGCTGGGTTGGCGTCCGACTGGGACGATGGAGGCACACCGCGCGGCTCGCCGGTCGACCCCGGTCGGGCGACGCGACGCTACTGAGGGGACAAGGCGGAGATGGCGAACCCGTTCGTCAAGGGTTGGAAATACCTGATGGCGCTCTTCGGCGCGAAGATCGACGAGCACGCCGATCCGAAGGTGCAGATCCAGCAGGCCATCGAGGAGGCCCAGCGCCAGCACCAGGCGCTGGTCCAGCAGGCGGCCGCCGTGATCGGCAACCAGCGCCAGCTGGAGATGAAGCTGTCCCGGCAGATGACCGAGGTCGAGCAGCTCCAGGCCAACGCCCGGCAGGCCCTGGTCCTGGCCGACCAGGCCCGGGGCCGCGGCGACGAGACCGAGGCCGGGCGCTACGAGCAGTCAGCGCAGCTGCTCGCCAGCCAGCTGGTCTCCGCCGAGCAGGCGATGGAGGACCTCAAGACGCTGCACGACCAGGCGCTCGGCGCCGCCGCGCAGGCCCGCAAGGCGGTCGAGAACAACTCGGTGATCCTCCAGCAGAAGCTGGCCGAGCGCACCAAGCTGATGAGCCAGCTCGAGCAGGCCAAGATGCAAGAGACCGTGGCCCGCTCGCTGGAGTCGATGTCGGCGCTCACCGCCCCGGGCACCACCCCGTCGCTCAACGAGGTCCGCGACCGCATCGAGCGCCGCTACGCCGACGCCATGGGGCGGGCCGAACTGGCCGGCAACTCGGTCGAGGGCCGGATGCTGGAGATCCAGAAGGCGACCCTCGACTCGGCCGGGTCGGCGAGACTGGAGCAGATCCGGTCGAGCATGGCCGGCGAGCAGCTCGGCGGCCGGCAGGAGCGCCCCGGGGTGGCGCAGCCCGCCGACCCGGCGGCCGCCGCCCGGCTCGAGGAGCTTCGCGCCAACATGAGCCGCGAGCGCGGCACCGGGGAGAGCACCACGAGCTAGGGGACGGGGGAGACCGATGGTCGACGAGCGGGCGCGGCACTTCCGCCGGCTGAGCAGGTTGCGCAGGTCCGCACGGCGCTGGAGCGTCCTGGCCGGTGGGCTGGGCGGCGCCGCCGCCGTGCTGACCCCGTACGCCGGGCTGGGCCTGCCCGACGCGGCCTGGGCCGGGGCCGCCGGCAGTGCCATCGCCGTCGCCGTCTGGCGCTGGGCCGACCTGAGAGTCCTCGCCGCCGCGCCGGCCCCGCCGGCCCTCGATCCGGCCGAGGCCGCCGCCCGCTCCCGTGCCCGGCTGGTCGCCGCCGTCGAGCGGCTGCCCGTGGGCCCCGGCGTCCTGGCCGAGGTACGCCGCGTCCGCTCCCGCCTCGCCCTGCGCGGCACCACCGCGTCCGAGGCGTGGGCCCGCCTGGACCGGGCCGCGCTGACCCTCGCCGGGCTGGCCGGCCGGCTCACCGGGCTGGCCGAGCCGGCGGTCCGCGAGGCGGCCGAGGCCGACCGCTCCCTGCGCGACCTGGCCAACCGGGTCGCCGGCGTGGAACGTGCCTTGAAGCTCGCCCCGGCCGAGGCGCGCGGGTCGCTCGCCGAGGCGCACGCCGCCCTGGTCGACCAACTGGAGAGCGGGGTGGCCGCGTACGAGCGGCTGGTGGTGGCCGCCGCCGGCTACGTGGCCGAGGACGCCCACCCGAGCACCCACGACCCGTCGGCCAGCCGCCTCACCGAGGCCACCGACCTGCTGCACGGCGTCGCGTCCGCCCTGGCCGAACTCCGCACCGCCCACACCCCCCTCCGCACCCCCTGACCCACCCCATTTCGCGCGTTGATCAAGGAGTTTGCGTCAGGAACCGGTGGGGTGGGGGCGCACGAGCAGTGGTATAAAAGGGCAGGTGGGGGAGGGGGGGGGGTGAACGGGGTGGGGGGGGGGCGGGGGGGGGGTGCG
>NZ_JBEXGL010000027.1:29906-78086 GCF_040607315.1 Micromonospora sp. NPDC005305
ACCTCCCCACCCCCCACCCCCCCCCCCCCACCCCCTCACCCCCCCATTTGCCGGCTTTCAAAACGTTTTTTGCGTCAGGAACCGGTGGGTTCCTGACGCAAACTCCTTGATCAACACGGACTGGGGGCTACTCGGGGGTGATCACCTGGGTGGGGGTGGTCCAGGGTGAGGTGCCGACGACGTTGACCGAGCGGATGCGGTAGTGGTAGGTCGCGCCTCGGGTCAGGCCCGTGTTCGTGAAGCCGCGGCCGGTCACGCTGAACGTGGCCAGGTCGTGGGTGAAGGCGGCGTCGGTCGCCCGCTGCACCACGAAGCTGGCGCCCGCCCCCGTGGGCGTGCTGGCCGACCAGCTCAGGATCACCGTGGCGGTGTCCGGGGCGGGCGCCGTGGCGGTGGCGAGCACCCCGGCCGGCATCCCGGGCCGGGGCGGCGTCGTCACCGTGGCCACCGTCGACCAGGGTGACGCCGCGCCCAGGTACGTGGTGCGGACCCGGTAGTAGTAGGTGGTGTCCGGGGCGACCACCGGGTCGAGGTGCGCCTCGCCCACGGCGATGGCCGTGGTCCCCGGCCCGCTCGTGAACGTCGGGTTGGTGGCCCGCTGCACGTCCACCCCGGTGGCGAAGGAGCGGTTCGACCAGCGCAACGCGATCCGCAGCGGGGCGGCCGGCGGGATCGCGGCGGCCAGCTTGGCCGGTGCCGTGAGCTGCACCGAGGAGGGGATGCTGTTCGACCAGGCCGAGCAGCTCACCGCGTTCTCGGCCCGGATCCGGTAGTGGTAGGTGACGCCCGGGGTGACGGTCGCGTCGGTGTACCGGGTGGCCGCGGCGGCCACCGTGATCTCGGTGAGCCCGGCCGTGAAGGCCGCGTCGGTGGCGCGTTGGAGCCGGTGGCTGGTGGCCGGCGGGCGGCTGCCGTTGCCGGTCCAGGTCAGTCCGATGGCCGGCAGCGCGGTGGCCGAGCCGGGCGCCGGGGTCGCGGTCAGCCCGGTCGGCGCCTTGGGCGCCACCCGCAGCACGAGCGGCCGGCTCATGCCCTGGTCGCGTAGTCCCGCCGAGCGGCTCTGCCAGCGGTACTCCCAGCCCAGGTTGACCAGCTGGTTGACCACTGCGGCGGGCCGCCCGTCGACCGGGCTGACCGGGCTGGCGTCCAGCCGGGCGCCGGCCGGCCGGGTCGGGTCGAGCAGGCGGACGCTGTCGCCGATCTTGAAAGGGAGGCTGGGCGGGACCGGGCGCAGCGCCACGATCACGTCCTCCCGCGGGTTCACCCGGACGGTGTCCTTCCAGCCCAGCTCGTTGGCGTCCGGCGGGCGGACCGTGCCGTCCCAGCCGACCCGGTTGACCAGTTGCACGTCGCAGCCCTCGACGTGCACCGGGTGGGTGCGGGGTGCGTCGCCGACGATGCGCCACAGCTGGGTGCCGTCGGCCAGCCCGCCCACCGGCACGGTCGGGTCGGTCGTGTACAGCACCTCGGTCGCCGGGTCGACCGGGCCGAGCGGCAGGGTGGGCGGGGTCCGCTGCCCGGCGTTCGGGTGGGCCACCCCGAGCCGCCCCACCGCCCGGCCGTGCCGGGACTCGAAGACCTGCCCGACCGACTTCACGGCCAGCGGCAGCGTGACCGGGGCGGCCGCGCCGGCCGGGGTGAAGGTGACCGAGGTGGCGCGCGCCGGCACCAGCGTCGCGCCGGGGGTGCGGGTGCCGAAGGCCGCGTCGTAGGCCGGCTGCGGCACGATCGGCGGTCGCTGGCTCTCCGCGTACGCGCCGGGCAGCCGGGCGGCGAGCCGGTCCCGGTCGTACGGCGCGGCCGGCGTCCCGGTCACCCGGATCTGGAGGAGGGTACGCGTGTTCGGGCCGTAGCCGGGGTGCGCGGCGGGGAGGCCACCGGTGGAGGTGCGCTCGGATGCGTCGGTGTGGTGGTCGTAGCGGGGGTCGAACCGGGGCAGCGGCGCCGGGCAGTCGTTGTAGAGGATCAGGGTGCTGCCCGGCGGGACGGTCGCGAAGTCGACCACCACGTCGGCCCGTTCGCCGGGGGCGAGCAGCAGGGTGTGCCCGTCCACGTTGAGCGCCGTGGGGTCCTGGCGGTCGTACCGGTAGCCGACCGGGCGGTGGGGCAGCACCACGGGGGCGGGCAGGAGGCCACCCTCGTTGCCGATCTGGATCAGCTCCGGACCGGCGGCGGCCGGATCGGGCACCCCGCCCTCGCGCCCGTCGGCCGGCCAGTGCGCCGGCCGCCCGGCCGCCCGGACCGCGTCGACCATCGGCACCTCGCCGGCGCGCGGGTCGCCCGGCGCGCCGGTCTCGGTCCACATCGGCTGGTCCGAGCGGGCCCGGTAGAGCTGGAGGTTCAGCGTGCGATCCGGGCAGGCGTTGAGGATCCGGAACCGGTACGCCCGTGGCGCGACCTCCAGGTACGGGTAGGCCACCCCGTTGACCAGCGGGGTGTCCCCGTACGCCTCGGGCACGGCCGACGGGTGCGGCACGCCCGGCGCGAGGGGCGGCTCGTCGGGCTCGGCGACCGGGTCGTGGTGCGGGTTCGGCACCGGGGCGACCCAGGGGCTGGCCCCGCCGTCCGGGTCGTGCGTCCACGGGCCGTAGTCCCAGCGGCCGGTCGGGTTCCCGCCGGTGCTCCGGTAGGGATTCTGCCGGGGCTGGTAGACGTGCGGGTGCCAGAGGCTGCCCTTCGCGCCCCAGCGGTCCCGGTCCCAGGTGGGATCCTGGGCGGCGAGCTGGGCGTCGTCCGGCACGAAGGTCTTGTCCTCGATCACCAGGGGCAGCTGGTCGGCGGGAAGCACCCCGTCGTCGACCAGCCGCTCCTCGGCCGGGTCGGTCAGCAGGTAGAGCGCGAGCTGCCCCGAGTAGACGGTGAGCCGCGACAGGCCCAGCGTGTTGTCGTGCAGCCACATGAGCCGGCCGCTCTGCTCGTTGGGGAAGTACAACGTGGTGGCGCCCGCGCCGGGCGGCGGCATGTCCGGCACCACGGTCACCCCCACCCCCGTCGGGTACGGGGTGATCTCGCCGGCCGGGGTGATCCACTGCCACGGGTTGCCGGCGCTGATCCACGCCGTCTGCGCCCCGGCCAGGTGCGGCACCGCCCGGTTCTGCGGGTACGGCGCAGGCCCGTCCAGCGGGCCCGTCCCGGCCCCGTCGACCGTCTCGTCGACCGGCAGGAACAGTTCGCCGGCCCGGCCGGTGGGCAGCTGGTTGATGAACTTGACCCGCACCGGCCGGCCGCGCCGGGCCACGATCATCGGGCCGAGGTGCCAGGGCCGGTCCGGCGGGACCACCGTGTTGTGGCCGGCCGCGTCGGTGCCGAGGTTGAGCTGGCGGTAGCCGCGCAGCCGGGTGGCCGGCAGGTCCCGGTGCAGGCGTTGCGCGTACTCCTGGAGGCCGATCTCGTAGTAGTCGCAGCCCGGCCAGGTGATCGTGTCGGGGACCGCGACGGGCAGGCGGGCGCCGAGCCCGGCGGTGGCCAGCGGGCCGGGCACCGGCAGCGGGTCGACGAACTTGCGGATGCCGGTGCCGGGCACCGGCCGGCCGTCCCGGTCGAGCGTGGGCAGCGGGCTCGCGGCGAAGTTCGGCACCGGGCCGAACAGGCGCGGCACGGCGGCCGGGTCGAGACTGGCCGGGGTGGGGCCGGTCTCCTCCTCGGCGGCGCGGGCGGCGGGCACCGTCGGCGCGTGGTCCTCGGCGGTCCGGGCGAACCGGTCCGTCCATCCCGGCCGGAGTCTGCGGAACAGCACCATGGCTCTCCCCGGGGTCGGGGCGCGCCTGCCGTCACCCCGACGTGGCGGGCGTACGCGCTGCTGACGATCGGTGAGCACTCCACCGCAGCATGCGACGCCGAAGGTGCGGGAGGGAACTACCCAATCGTCCCTATCTCGGGCGATCTTGGGTGGTTCGTGGAAGTTCCACGGGTCATCCCGCTCACCGGGCCGGCTGGCAGGCGGGGCACCAGTACGTCACCCGCTCGCCCAGCTCCTCCTTGCGGATCGCCGTGCCGCAGCGCCGGCACGGCTGGGCCCGGCGGCCGTAGACGTAGCTGGTCTGGCCGCGGTGCAGCGACCCGGTGGTGCTCTGCGCCCAGCGGCCCCGGTTCGCGGCGAGCAGCCGCTGCGCGAGCGTGACCGTGCCCGGCAGGTCCGGCACCGCGCGGACCGGCGCCCACGGGTTGACCCCGCGCAGGAACAGCACCTCACACTTGTAGAGGTTGCCCACCCCGGCCAGGTTGCGCTGGTCCAGCAGCGCCTCCCCGATCGTCTCGTCCGGGTGGGCCGACAGCCGGCGCACCGCCTCGTCCGGGTCCCAGTCCGTGCCGAGCAGGTCCGGGCCAAGGTGGCCGACCAGCGACTCCTCCTCGGCGGTCGGGATCAGGGCCAGCTCGTGCAGGTGGTAGCCCACCGCCACCGCGCCGGGGGACCGGAGCACCACCCGGATCAGGTGCGCGGGCCGGGCCGCCCACCGCTCGCCCGGTGCGTACGCGCGCCAGGCGCCGTCCATCCGCAGATGCGAGTGCAGGGTCCAGTCCCGCCCGCCCCCGTCAGGCGGCGCGGCGGTGGCTCGCGCGGGGGCGCCGGGGGGCGCGGTGAGCCGGAGCAGCAGGTGTTTGCCCCGGCTGGTCGATTCGCGGACGGTCCAGCCGGTCAGGTCGGTCGGGGCGAGCTGCGGCACGCGGAAGTCGGAGCCGGTGAGCCGGGCGCCGGCCAGGGCGCGCTGGAGGACGCGGGCGGTGTTCCAGACGGTGTCGCCTTCGGGCACCCCTCCATCCTCCCTCGCTCGGCGGGATTCGCAGGGCTGGCCGGGTCAGTCGCCGGTGACCGTCACCACGTCGCCGGGTCGTACGCCGAGCAGGTCGACCGCGCGGCCGTTGTTGACGGCGAGCGCCACCAGCCCGGCCGAGTCCACGTACGCGACCAGCCCGCCGGCCGGGGCGTCACCGAAGGTGTGCCCACGCACCGCCAGGCGGCCGGCCACCCGTACCCGCTCCGGCAGCCCGCCCAGCAGCGCGCCGGGGGCAGCCAGTTGGACGTTGCCGAAGTGGTCGACGGTCAGCACCTCGGCGGTGAAGCCCGCGTCGTCGGCGCGGACCACCGGCGCCGGCAGGCGGACCAGCGTCGCCGGGTCCACGGCCGGGCCCGCCCCGGCCAGCGGCGCGCCGAGCGCCAGCCGCGCGGCGACCGGCGCGAACACGTCCCGCCCGTGGAAGGTGCGGGAGACCTCCGGGGCGAGCCAGGCCGGACTGGTCAGCTCGACCGCCCCGGTGATCCCGCCGAGCGCTTCGGCGGCGTCCAGCAGCAGCCCGTTGTCCGGGCCGACCAGCAGCCCGCCCGGGGTGGCCAGGGCGACACCCCGCCGTGCCGTGCCCACACCCGGGTCGACCACGGCCACGTGCACCCCCACCGGCAGGTATGGCACGGCCTGGGCGAGCACCGCCGCGCCCCGGCGTACGTCGGCCGGCGGCACCAGGTGGGTCACGTCGATCACCCGGGCGGCCGGGGCGAGCCGGGCGAGCACCCCGTGGCAGGCCGCCACGAACCCGTCGGCCAGGCCGTAGTCGGTGGTCAGCGAGATCCAGGGGCCGCCGGCCGGCCCGCCGTCGAGCCTCGTCACGAGCCGGCCGCCGGTGCCGGGAGCCGCCGCTCCAGCCGCAGCTCATCGTGGAGCGGGATGTCGTCCTCACCCAGGTACGGGATGGTCGGCTTGACGGCCCGCGCCCGGTCCACCGCGCCCGCGTCCACCGCCACGATCCGCATCCCCCGGCGCTGATAGAAGCGCAGCGCCCGAAGGTTGTCGTTGGTGGTGACCAGCCAGAGCCGGTCCGCCCCGGCCGCCGTGGCGACCACCTCGGCGGCGGCCATGAGGGCGCTGCCCGCGCCGTTGCCCGGGGTCGTCGCGGCCAGGCTGACCACCTCCAGCCCGCCGCCGGCGGCGCGGTGCACCAGCGCCCCGGCGAAGCCGCCCGCCCCGTCCAAGGCCACCAGGGTGGGCAGTTCCCGCAGGTCGTAGCGGGTGTCGTGGACCACCACGTACGGGCCGCCCCACTCCCGTTGGTGCAGGGCCGCGAGGTCGGCATGGTCGCCGGGTCCGGCGGGTCGTACCTGGATCGAGGCCATCCGTCCCTCCTCGTCGTGTGCGGCACACCCTAGCGAGCGTGTCCGCACGGTCCGTCCCGTGCCGGCTCGGCGCCACCCATCAGGCCCGACGCGGTCGAGCGGCGCCCGACGGTGAGCCACCTCCGTCGAGCCGGCGCCGGCCTCCTCCGAGCAAACGCCCGTCGAGCCGGCGCAGGCCCTCCTCCGAGCCACCGCGCCTCCCGCCGCCGCTTGCCCTCCCGCCCGCCCGGCTCCCACTACTCGGGAGCCCCCGTCCACGTCCCGGAACATCGACAAGATCTTGGTACCAAACGGCCCCTATAGGGGCCACTTCCGTCCAAGGTCGCTGACGCTGACGCTGACGCTGACGCTGACGCTGACCGGCCGGCGCGGTGACCGGCAGGGCGACTCCGACGTCGGCTGTGACCCGCCGGACCGCCGACGTCCGACGGCGGCGCACGTTCCGGTGGGGCGTCGGTGGTCAGCCGCGGAGGCGGAGGCCGCGGGGGGTGGCGCGGAAGCCGGCCGCGGTGAGCGCGTCGCGCAGCGGCGAGGAGTTCACGGCCTCGCCGTCGGCGCGTTCCACGGAGATCGCGCCGAGCGCGCCGGAGTGCACCGCGTCGGCGAGTGCCTTGCCGGCCGCGGCCAGCGCGTCGGTGTCGTCGGTGAAGGAGAGGATGGTCCGCCCGCCCCGCTCGACGTAGAGCACGAGGTCGCCGCCGACGAGCACGACGAGGGCCCCGGCCTTGCGTCCGGCCCGGTGCCCGGTGGCCGGGGTCGCCCCGTCGCCGGAGTCGACCACCCGGTCGGGCCAGGGCAGGGCCGCGCCGTAGGGGTTGGCCGGGTCGGTGGCGGCGAGCACCACGGTGGGTCCGCCGCGGCCTCGACTGTCGTCGGGGTCGGCGAGGGCGCGGATGCGGTCGACGGCGCCGGGCACGGCGAACTGGGCCGCGCCCAGCCCTTCGACGAAGTACCCGCGCCGGGCCGCCCCGCGTTCCTCGAGCGCGGAGAGCACCGGGTAGACCGCCGCGAAGCCGCCGGTCACCTGCTCGGCCATGACGGCGCCCCGGGTGACCACGCCGTGCCGTTCGAGCAGCAGGTCGGCGAGGGCGGCGGCCCGCCGGGTGGGGTCGAGGTCGCGCTCGGGCAGCCGGGACCAGCGGCCGGCCACGGTGGGTGGGCCGCCGCGGCTGGGCAGCGCCACCCGGCCGGGGCGGCGGTAGCGGGTGCGCGGGGCGGTCGGCCGGCTCCGGTGCGCCCCGCCGCCGCCGAGGGCCGCCCGGAGCGGGGCCAGGGTGTCGTTGGTGAGATGGCCGGCCCAGACCAGGTCCCACACGGCGGACGTCAGGGCGGTGTCGTCGGTGGAGCCGACCCGGTCGGACAGGGAGCGGAAGAACAGCGCCTGCCCGTCGGCGAGCGCGTCGAGCACGGCCTCGTGCAGCGGGGTGACGGCCAGCGCCTCGTCCGGCGGGGGCAGCAGCAGCGGCGCGACGTCGGCGTAGGCGAGGGTGACCCAGCCGTCGCCGCCGGAGATCGCCCCGGATCCGGCCCAGACCACCTCCCCGCTGGCGCAGAGCTCGTCGAGCTGGGCGGGGGAGTAGTCGGCGATGCGGGCGGGCAGCACGAGACGTTCCAGCGCGGACGCCGGCACGGCCGCGCCCTGCAACTGCTCCACGGTGGCGGCGACCGCCTCGACGCCCCGGGCCGAGGAGCCCACCTGCTGCCAGCGGGGCAGGAACGCGGCGAGCGCCCGGGGCGGCACCGGCTCGATCTCCCGGCGCAGCGCGGCGAGGGACCGGCGGCGCAGCATCCGCAACACCTCTGCGTCGCACCACTGGGTGCCGACGCTGTCCGGGGCGAACTCGCCGGAGACGACCCGGCCGGTGGCGGCGAGCCGGCGCAGCGCCTGCTCGACGACGAACACCCCGAGCCCGAACCGGGCGGCGCAGGTGGCCGCCGCGAACGGGCCGTGGGTGCGGGCGTAGCGGGCCACCAGGTCGCCGAGCGGGTCGGCCACCGGCTCCAGGTACGCCTCGGCCACCCCGACGGGCAGCGCCACGCCGAGCGCGTCGCGCAGCCGGGCCGCGTCCTCGACGACCACCCAGCGGTCCTCCCCGGCGATCCGGACCCGCAGCACCCGTCGGGCCGCCTCCAGCTCGCCCAGCCACCCGGCCGGTACGCCCCGTTCGGCCAGCTCCGCCTCGCTCAGGTCGCCGACCACCCGGAGCAGCTCGACCACGTCCTCGGCGTCGCGGGCGCGGCGCTGCTCGGTGCGCCAGCGCAGTTGCCGCTCGGTCTCGGCCAGCACCGCGGGGTCGAGCAGCTCCCGCAGGTCGACCCGGCCGAGCAGCTCACCGAGAAGCCCGGAGTCGAGGGCCAGGGCGGCGGCCCGCCGCTCGGCCAGCGGCGCGTCGCCCTCGTAGAGGAACGCGCCCACGTAGCCGAACAGGAGTGAGCGGGCGAACGGCGACGGGCGCTCGGACTCCACCTCGACCAGGCGGACCTTGCGGGCGCCCAGGTCCCGCATCAGCTCGGCCAGCGCCGGCTGGTCGAAGACGTCCTGGAGGCACTCCCGGGCGGCCTCCAGCGTGACCGGGAAGTCGGCGTACTCGCGGGCCACGTCGAGGAGTTGCGCGGCGCGCTGGCGCTGCTGCCAGAGCGGCTGGCGGCGGCGCGGGTCGCGGCGGGGCAGCAGCAGGGACCGGGCCGCGCATTCGCGGAACCGGGAGGCGAACAGCGCAGACGTGCCCACCGACTCCTCGACGAGCTGGGCGATCTCCTCCGGGTCGAAGACCACCACGTCGGCGCCGGGCGGCTCCTCGGCGGTGTCGGGCAGCCGGACCACGATGCCGTCGTCGGAGGGCATCACCTGGGCGTCCACCCCGTAGCGCTCCGCGAGCCGCCGGCCGATGGCCAGCGCCCACGGACCGTTGACCCGGGTGCCGAGCACCGAGTGCACGGCGAGCCGCCAGTCGCCCAGCTCGTCGCGGAACCGCTCGACCACCACCGTGCGGTCGTCGGGCAGCGACCGGGTGGCCTCCTTCTGCTCGCGCAGGTAGGTCATCAGATTGCCGGCGGCCCAGTCGTCCAGCCCGCCCGCGCGCAGCGCGGCCACCGCGTCGGCGTCGGACTGCCGCAGCAGCGCCCGGACCCGCGCGCCGATGGCCCGGCCCAGCTCCACCGGGCGGCCGAGCTGGTCGCCCTTCCAGAACGGCATCCGGGCGGCCTGCCCGGGCGCGGGGGAGACCAGCACCCGGTCGGGGGTGATCTCCTCGATCCGCCAGGACGACGAGCCGAGCAGGAACACGTCACCGACCCGGGACTCGTAGACCATCTCCTCGTCCAGCTCGCCCACCCGGGCGGCCCGCTCGGCGCCGGCCAGGAAGACCCCGAACAGTCCGCGGTCGGGGATGGTGCCGCCGCTGGTGACGGCGAGCCGCTGCGCGCCGGGCCGGCCGGTGAGCACGTCGGCGGCCCGGTCCCAGACCAGCCGGGGGCGCAGCTCGGCGAAGGCGGTCGACGGGTAACGCCCGGACAGCATGTCGAGAACCGCGTGCAGCGCCGAGTCGGGCAGCTCGGCGAAGGGCGCGGCGCGGCGGACCAGCACGGCCAGGTCGCCCAGCCGCCACGGCTCCAGGGCCACCATCGCCACGATCTGCTGGGCCAGCACGTCGAGCGGGTTGCGCGGGTAGTGCAGCTCCTCGATCGCGCCGACGCCCATCCGCTCGGCGACCACCGTGCAGGAGAGCAGGTCGCCGCGGTGCTTCGGGAAGACCACGCCCTGGGAGACCGCGCCGACCTGGTGCCCGGCCCGGCCGACGCGTTGCAGGCCGGCGGCGACGCTCGGCGGTGCCTCGATCTGCACGACCAGGTCGACCGCGCCCATGTCGATGCCCAGCTCCAGGCTGGAGGTGGCGACCACGGCCGGGAGCTGCCCGGACTTGAGCGCCTCCTCGATGTGCTTGCGCTCCTCGCGGGAGACGCTGCCGTGGTGGGCGCGGGCGATCACCGGCGGCGCCCCGGCCGCCGCCCCGGACTGCGCCATCACCTCGGCCGGCTGTCGGGGCGCGCGCAGCGGCCCGACCGGCCCGCCGAACGCGTCGGCACCACGCCGCGGCCCCGGACCGAAGCCGCCGGCCGCCAGGTCGGGGCCGCCCCCCGGGCCGCCGTCGCCGGTCGCGGGGGCGAGGTCGTCCCCCGGACCGACGTCGTCGGCCGCCGGGCCGTCGCCCCCGGGCAGCAGCTCGGATACGCGCACCGGCTCCCCGCCCCGGGCCACGCGCCCGCCGTCCGGGGCGGCCGCCGCCTCGAGTTCCTCGGCGGCCAGCTCGTTGAGCCGGGCGCAGAGCCGCTCGGCGCTGCGCCGCGAGTTGGTGAAGACGATGGTCGACCGGTGCGACCGGATCAGCGAGAAGACCCGCTCCTCGACGGCGGGCCAGATCGACGCCCGGCGCGGCCCGATCCCGCCCAGGGCGTCCTCCGGCGGCTCCTGCTCGTCGAGGCGGGTCATGTCCTCGACCGGGACCTGGACGCTGACCTCGATGGTCTTGCTGGTGGGCGGCTGCACCACGTCGACCGGGCGGGCGCCGCCGAGGAAGCGGGCGCAGACGTCGATCGGCCGGACGGTGGCGGAGAGCCCGATCCGCTGCGCCGGGGTCTCCAGCAGCGCGTCGAGGCGTTCCAGGGAGAGCGCCAGGTGGGCGCCGCGCTTCGTCCCGGCGACCGCGTGCACCTCGTCGATGATCACCGTGCGGACCCCGCGCAGCGAGTCGCGGGCCGCGGAGGTGAGCAGCAGGAACAGCGACTCGGGCGTGGTGATGAGGATGTCCGGCGGGGTCCGGGCGAAGGCCCGCCGCTCGTCGGCGGGGGTGTCGCCGGTGCGCATGCCCACGGTGATGTCGGGCGGGGTGATGCCGAGCCGGGTGGCGGCCTGCCGGATGCCGGTGAGCGGGGCGCGCAGGTTGCGCTCGACGTCGACGGCGAGCGCCTTGAGCGGGCTGACGTAGAGGACCCGGCAGCGGTGCCGTGCCTCGGCGGGCGCCGGCTCCTTGGCCAGCCGGTCGAGCGACCAGAGGAACGCCGCGAGGGTCTTGCCGGAGCCGGTCGGGGCGACGACCAGCGCGTTGCGGCCGGCGGCGACGGACCGCCAGGCGCCTTCCTGGGCGGCGGTGGGCGCCGCGAAGGCCGCGGCGAACCACTCCCGGGTCGCCGCGCCGAACCCCGCCAGGACCGCCGCGCCCCGGGTCACCTCGTCCGCCACGCCCTCTATCCTGCCCCCACCGTGCGACAACCGGTCCGCGCCGGACGCTGATCTGTCCGGGACGGGGCTTTACGCGACGGATGCGGCCTTGGATGCGTTAAGTCTTACTTAACTGCTTGCTTGCAGCGCGCAACATAAAGTAACTTCACTCGCAACGCAGCGTGGGGTGGAGGGGCTTGGATGACCGTGCAGGGGCGAGGGTCCGGGTCCGGCACCGACGTGCTCATCCGCAAGGTCGACAGTCACCTCGCCACACTGCGCACCGGCCTGCACGGCCCCGAGCTGGAGCTGGCCGAGGAGCTGGCCCGCTGCCTGCGTGAGCTGGTCGTCGCCACCGCCCACTCCAGCGCCGCCGACCGGGGGCTCGTCCGCGCCGCCGTGCACTATTTCGTGCTCCGCCGGGAAAGCCGCGGCAAGCTGCTGCCGGTGCGCTCCCTGGCGGCCGCCCAGCGGGTGGTCAACAAGGCGGTCCGCCAGCTCGGCCGTCCCGACCTGCTCGTCGAGACGCCCCGCCGGGACCGTTCCGCCCCCGACCCCGCCCTGCGCTGACCTGGGCGCCGGCCACCGGGCCGGTTTCCCGAAAACCGCCCGGTCGGGCGGGAATGTGGCGTCTGATCGGTCGTGGCCGCAGCGTGCCTCGGCGCGCTGTCACCTCGACCGGGAGTGCGCGTGCTCGTCCTGCTGATCCTGCACCTGGTGGCGGCCCTGTCCGCCCCGCTGCTGGTCCGCCGGTGGGGCCCCCGCGCCTGCCTGCTGCTCGCGCTCGCCCCGGCCGCCACCTTCGCGTGGGCGGTGGCGCACACCGGGGCGGTCCGTGGGGGCGGGGCGGTCGTCGAGACGTACCCGTGGGTCCCCGAGCTCCAGCTCGACGTGGCGCTGCGGGTCACCACGCTGTCCTGGCTGATGCTGCTGCTGGTCGGCGGCGTGGGCGCGCTGGTGCTGGTCTACTCCGCCCGCTACTTCCATGCCGGCTCGGCGGGCCTGGCCCGGTTCGCGGCCGTCATGGTGGCCTTCGCCGGGGCGATGCTCGGCCTGGTCGTCTCCGACGACCTGCTGCTGCTCTACGTCTTCTGGGAGTTGACCACTGTCTTCTCCTACCTGCTGATCGGTCACAGCACCGAGCGGCGGTCCAGCCGGTGGGCCGCCGCCCAGGCCCTGACCGTCACCACCCTGGGCGGGCTGGCCATGCTGGTCGGCTTCCTGCTGTTTGGCCACCACGTCGGCAGCTACCGCTGGTCCGTCGTGACGGCCGCGCCGCTGCCCGGCGGCGGCTACCTCGTGGTCGCCGTGCTGCTCGTCCTCGCCGGCGCGCTCGCGAAGTCTGCGGTGTTCCCCTTCACCTCGTGGCTGCCGGTGGCGATGGCGGCGCCCACCCCGGTCAGCGCGTACCTGCACGCGGCGGCCATGGTGAAGGCCGGGGTGTTCCTCATCGGGCTGCTCGGCCCGGCGCTCGCGCCGGCCGGGCCGTGGCGTCCGGTCACCGTGGTCGCCGGGCTGGTCACCCTGGTCGCCGGGGGCTGGGCGGCGCTGCGGCAGACCGACCTCAAGCTGCTGCTGGCGTACGGGACGGTCAGCCAGCTCGGCCTGCTCACCGTGGTGCTCGGCGCGGGCACCCCGAAGGCGGCCCTCGCCGGCGTCGCCATGCTGCTGGCGCACGCGCTGTTCAAGGCGGCGCTGTTCCTCGTCGTCGGCATCCTCGACCACAGCGCCGGCAGCCGGGATCTGCGCGACCTGTCCGGCGTGGGACGGAGCGCCCCGGTGCTCACCACGGTCGCCGCGCTGGCCGCCGCCTCGATGGCCGGAGTGCCGCCGCTGCTCGGCTTCGTGGCGAAGGAGGCGGTGCTCGGCGCGTTCACCGGGCGGCCGGTGGTGCTCGCCGTGCTGGTGGCCGGGAGCGCGCTGACCGTCGCGTACAGCATCCGGTTCCTCTGGGGCGCGTTCGCGACCCGGCCCGGCGTGCCCGTGACCGACGTGGAGCGCCCGCCCGCCGCGATGCTCGTACCCCCGGCCCTGCTCGCCGTCGCCGGGCTCGCCGCCGGTCCGGCCGCCGGCTGGCTGGGCGGGCTGCTCCGCCCGTACGCCGAGCTGTTCGGCCCGGTCGAGGAGAAACTGGCGCTCTGGCACGGCCCCACCGCGGCGCTCGGCCTCTCCGCCGTGGTGCTCGCCGGCGGGGTCGTGCTGCACCTGGTCCGCGGCCCGCTCACCCCGGCGCTGGCGCGGCTCCGCGCGCCGGTCAGCGGCAACCAGGGGTACGAGTGGATCACGCACCGGTTCGACCGGTTCGCCATCGAGGTCACCGGCGCGACCCAGCGCGGCGCCCTACCGCAGTACCTGGGCACCGTGCTCGTCGTCCTCGTGCTGGTGCCCGGCGGCGCCATGCTGGCCACCCGGCCGTGGCGCACCGAGATCGCCGTCTGGGACAACCCGACCCAGCTCGTGGTCTGCGTGGTGATCGCGGTGGCCGCGCTGCTCGCGCTGGGCGCCCGGCGCCGGCTCACCGCCATGCTGCTGGTGGGCGTCACCGGCTACGGCACCGCCATGATGTTCGTCCTCTACGGCGCGCCCGACGTGGCGCTCACCCAGTTCCTCGTGGAGACCGCCACCATCGCCGTCTTCGTGCTGGTGCTGCGCCGGCTGCCGGAACGCTTCTCGGCCCGCCCGCTGCGCCGCAGCCGCTGGGTGCGCCGGGGCATCGGGGTGGCCGCCGGCGTGGTCATGGCTGGCCTGGCGCTGGCCGCGGCGGGCGCGCGGCGTACCCCGTCGATCTCGGCGGCGTTCCCCGACCTGGCCGTGGCGCAGGGGTACGGCCGCAACGTGGTCAACGTGACCCTGGTCGACATCCGGGCCTGGGACACCATGGGGGAGATCGCCGTGCTGGTGGTGACCGCGACCGGGGTGGCCAGCCTGATCTTCGAGCGGTCCCGCACCGGGCCCCGGCCGCGCCGACCCGCCCCGGTCCGGTCCCGCCGCGACCGGCGGACGGTCTGGCTGCGCGGCGGGGCGACCCTGCACGAGCGCCGCCGCTCGATCGTCTTCGAGGTGGTCACCCGGCTGATCTTCCACACGGTGCTGCTCTTCTCGCTGTTCCTGCTCTTCTCCGGGCACAACTCCCCGGGCGGCGGCTTCTCCGGCGGGCTGGTCGCCGGGCTCGCGCTGACGGTCCGCTACCTGGCCGGCGGCCGGTACGAGCTGGCCGAGGCGGCGCCGGTCGGCGCCGGCACCGTGCTCGGCGCGGGCCTGGCCGTCTCGGTCGGCGGCGGCGCGCTCGGGCTGCTCGTCGCCGGCCAGGTGCTGGAGAGCGTGAAGGTCAACCTCTGGCTGCCGCTGGTCGGCCACTTCTACCTGGTCACGTCGCTCTTCTTCGACATCGGCGTCTATCTCGTCGTGGTTGGGCTGGTGCTGGACATCCTGCGCAGCCTCGGCGCCGAGGTGGACCGGCACGTCGAGGCGGCCGGCGAGCCGGCCGGCGGGCTGGCCGTGCAGCGCGAGGGGGAGGCGCCGTGAGGGCGCCGCCAGCGTCCCGGCCGGGGGTGCCGCGGTGAGCCGGGGCGCGGCGGGGCCGACCCTGGTGCTGGTGATCGCTGTCGGCGTGCTCGTGGCCACCGGGGTCACGCTGCTGCTGGAGCGGAGCCTGACCCGGATCCTGCTCGGCGTCATCCTGCTCGGCAACGGGGTGAACCTGCTGATCCTGCTCGGCGGCCGGTCCGGGGCCGCCCCGCTGGTGGGCGCCGCGCCGGCCCCGGCGATGAGCGACGCGCTGCCGCAGGCCATGGTGCTCACCGCCGTGGTGATCACGTTCGGGCTGACCGCGTTCCTGCTCGCCGTCGCCTACCGGAGCTGGTACCTGTCCGGCGACGACGAGGTGCAGGACGACCTGGAGGACCGGCAGATCGTCCGGCTCGCCGAGCGCAACGAGGTGCCCACCGCGGACCTCGGCGGCGAGGGGCCGGACAACGACCCGGAGCAGGTGGACCCGGAGCCGGCGCTGCGCCGCCTCCGCCGGCGGGGAGAACAACGATGACGCCCGCCCTGGTGCCGCTGCCCGTGGTGGTGCCGCTGCTCGGCGCGGCGCTCACCCTGATCCTCACCAACCGGCCCCGGTTGCAGCGGTCGGTCAGCGTGATCGGGCTGACCACGACCCTGCTCGTGGCGGTGGTGCTATTGGTCGAGGCGTACCGGCACGGGCCCGTGGTGGTGCGGGTGGGCGGCTGGCCGCCCCCGGTCGGCATCGTGCTGGTCGCCGACCAGTTGGCCGCGCTGATGCTCGTGGTCTCCTCGGCGGTCACCCTCTGCGTGCTGCTCTACTCGATCGGCCAGGGGCGGGGCGAGTCCGGCGAGACCGCGCCGGTGAGCATCTACCACCCGACCTACCTGGTGCTGACCGCCGGCGTGACCAACGCCTTCCTCGCCGGGGACCTGTTCAACCTGTTCGTCGGCTTCGAGATCCTGCTGGCCGCGAGCTTCGTGCTGATCACCCTCGGTGGCACGGAGGTGCGGATCCGCACCGGCTCGACGTACGTGGTGGTCAGCGTCCTGTCGTCGATGATCTTCCTGGCCGCGGTGGGGCTCGTGTACGCGGCCACCGGCACCCTCAACATGGCGCAGCTCGCCGGCCGGCTGGACGCCCTGCCGCCCGCCGTACGCCTGGCGTTGCAGCTCACCCTGTTGCTCGCGTTCGGCATCAAGGCGGCCGTGTTCCCGGTCTCCGCGTGGCTGCCGGACAGCTACCCGACCGCGCCCGCCCCGGTTACCGCGGTGTTCGCCGGCCTGCTCACCAAGGTCGGCGTGTACGCGATCATCCGCACCGAGACGCTGCTCTTCCCCGGCGGCCAGGTGTCCGGCCTGCTCATGGTGGTGGCCGGGCTGACCATGGTGGTCGGCATCCTCGGCGCGGCGGCGCAGTCCGACATGAAGCGGCTCTTCTCCTTCACCCTGGTCAGCCACATCGGCTACATGATCTTCGGGGTGGCGTTGAGCAGCGTCGCGGGCCTGGCCGGGGCGATCTTCTACGTGGTGCACCACATCACCATCCAGACCACCCTCTTCCTGGTCGCCGGCCTGGTCGAGCAGCGCGCCGGCAGCACCGACCTGCGCCGCCTCGGCGGGCTGGCCCGGATCGCCCCGCTGCTCGCCGTGCTCTTCTTCGTCCCGGCCATGAACCTGGCGGGCATCCCGCCGTTCTCCGGCTTCCTGGGCAAGCTCGGCCTGCTCCAGGCCGGCGTGGCGGCCGGCGGGGCGCTGCCCGCCGTGCTCGTCGGGGCGGGCACCCTGACCAGCCTGCTCACCCTCTACGCCGCCTCCCGGGTGTGGAACATCGCGTTCTGGCGGGCGCCCCGGCTGGTCACCGCCGGCCCGCCCGTACGGCTGCCCAGGCTGATGGTCGGGGCCACCGCGGCCCTCGTGCTGCTCGGGCTGGTGCTCACCCTGGCCGCCGGGCCGCTGTTCCGGGTCACCGCGGACGCCGCGACCGACCTGCGCCAGCGCACCCCGTACGTCCGGGCGGTCCTGCCGTGACCGACGGCCTCCCGCCGGGGCGGGCGGCCGGCGGTGGGGAACCGCCGGGCGGCCCGCCACCGGCCGCCCCGGCGCCCGACGCCCCCGTGCCCCCCGTGGGCCGGGGCGGGCGGCGGCGCGACCAGGCCGTCGCGCTCGGCTGGCTGGTCGCCATCTGGGTGCTGCTCTGGGGCGACCTGTCCTGGGGCAACCTGCTCGCCGGCCTGGTGATCGGCGCGGCCGTGCTGCTCTTCTTCCCGCTCCCGCCGGTCACCTTCGGCGGGCGGCTGCGCCCCGGCGCGCTGCTGGTCCTCGCGGTCACCTTCGTCGGCGAACTGGTCACCGCCAGCCTGCACGTCGCCGCCGTCGCGGTGCGCCCCGGCTTCCGCCCCCGCGGCGCGATCATCGCGGTGCCGCTGCGGGTGCGCACCGACCTCAACCTGGCGCTCACCGCCGAGGTGATCTCCCTGGTGCCCGGGACCCTGATCCTCGACGTGGACCGCGACCGCGGGGTGCTCTACGTGCACGTCCTCGACGTCCGCCGCCCGGAGGACCTGACCGCCAGCCGGAAGCGGATCCTCGCCGTCGAACGGCGCATCGTCCGCGCCGTGGGCTCCCCCGCCGAGGTACGCCAGCTCAGTCTCGAACCCGTCGATCGGAGGGATCACCCGTGACCGCGCTCCTCGCCCTCGCGCTGACCGTGCTGCTCTCGGTCACCGCGCTGCTCGCCCTGGCCCGGATCTACCGCGGCCCGTCCCTGCTCGACCGGGTCGTCGGCGCCGACCTGCTGCTCTCCACCATGCTCGGCGCCGTGGGTGCGGAGGCGGCGGTGAACGGGCACGCCACCACACTGCCCGTGCTCGTGGTGCTGTCCCTGCTCGGCTTCGTCGGCTCGGTGTCGCTGGTCCGCTTCGCGGCCCGGGAGGAAGTGTGAGCGCGAGGAGTGAGCCGGGTCTGCGAGCCCCGCAGTCGCGAACGAAGGCAGTGCAGTGAGCGCGGTCGCGGACTGGGTCGGTGGGGTCTTCCTGCTGGGCGGGGCGCTGCTCAGCCTGGTCGCCGGGATCGGCGTGCTGCGCTTCCCGGACGTGCTGGCCCGGATGCACGCCGCCACCAAGCCGCAGGTGCTCGGCGTGCTGCTGCTCCTCGTGGGCCTCGCGCTGCGCCTGCGTACGCCGTCGGACCTCGGCATGATCGCGCTGGTGGCGGTCTTCCAGCTGGCCACCGCGCCGGTCGCCGCGCAGATGATCGGCCGGGCCGCCTACCGCGCCGGGCGGGTCGACCGGAAGCTGCTGGACGTCGACGAGCTGTCCGGCCGGTGAACCGGACAGCGGGGAGGCTTCCGGCACCCTCAGCGAACGTCCAGTCGCCGCCGATAAAATGGCGGCATGATCGACTCGTCTGCCCAGGAGGGCAGCAGTAGCCAGCCGGGTCGTGCCCGGCAACCTCTGGACCCGACGGCCCCGGGAGCCCTGACCCTCCCGTGCTGATCCTCGTCGGACTCGTCCTCATCATCGTGCTCACCGCCGCGACCGGTTACTTCGTGGCTCAGGAGTTCGGTTACGTCGCCGTGGACCGGGGCAAGCTCAAGCAGCTGGCCGACGGCGGCGACCGTGCCGCCGCCCGGGCCCTGGAGGTGACCAGCCGGCTCTCGTTCATGCTCTCCGGCGCCCAGCTCGGCATCACCGTCACCGCCCTGCTGGTCGGTTACGCCGCCGAGCCGTACCTGGGCGCCGGGCTGGCCGACCTGCTCGGCGTCGCCGGGCTCTCCAGCGGGCTGGCCCTTCCGCTGTCGGTGGTGCTCGCCCTGCTCATCGCCACCGTGGTGCAGATGGTCCTCGGCGAGCTGGCCCCGAAGAACCTGGCCATCGCCCGCGCCGTGCCGCTCGCCCGGGCGCTCGCCGGGTCCACCCTCATGTACCTGCGGATCGCCGGACCGGTGATCACCCTCTTCGACCGGGCCGCCGTGCGGCTGCTCCGCCGGGTCGGCATCGAGCCCATCGAGGAGCTGCCCAGCGGCGCCACCCCGGAGGACCTGGAGCAGATCATCGCCGAGTCCCGGGAGGAGGGGCACCTCGACGCCGAGATGTCCGACCTGCTCGACCGGGGGCTCGACTTCCGGGAGTTGTCCGCCGGGGAGGCCATGGTCCCCCGCGTCGACGTGCACACCGTACGGGCCGACGAGCCGGTCAGCCGGGTCGTCGAGCTGCTCGACACGGGCCACTCCCGGTTCCCGGTGCGCGGCGCCGAGGGCGTCGACGACCTCGTCGGCGTGGTCGGCATCGCCGACGTGCTCGGGGTGCCGCCGGCCGAGCGGGCGAGCACCCGGGTCGCCGCGGTGGCCGTACCCCCGTTGCTGGTGCCGGAGACGTTGCCGCTGCCGACGGTGCTGGACCGGCTCCGGGTCGGGCACCGCCAGCTCGCCTGCGTGGTCGACGAGTACGGCGGCTTCGCCGGCGTGATCACGCTGGAGGACATCGCCGAGGAGTTGGTCGGGCCGATCCGCGACGAGGACGACCCGCCGGAGCGGGCTCCCGCCCGGCAGGAGGACGGTTCCTGGGTGGTGCCGGCCCGCTGGCGGATCGACGAGGTGGCCGACAGCACCGGCATCGCGCTGCCCGAGGCGCCCGAGTACGACACGCTCTCCGGCCTGGTCATGCGCGAGTTGGGCCGGGTGCCCGAGGTGGGTGACCGGCTGGAGATCGCGCTCGCCGTCGACGGCGACGAGCCGGACGCCGGGCCGCGCGCCCTGGTCGAGGTGCTCGCCGTGGACCGGCACGTGGCCGACTCCGTCCGCCTCCGCACGACGGCCGCCGCGCACGGGGAGGAGGCCGCATGAGCCCCGGGTTCGCGCTCTTCTTCTCCGTGGTGCTCCTGGCGCTCAACGGCTTCTTCGTGGCGGCCGAGTTCGCGCTGGTCGCGTCCAAGCGGTACCGCCTGGAGCAGGCGGCGGCGGGCGGTGGCCGGGCGGCCCGCGCGGCGCTGGACGGCGTCCGCGAGCTGAGCCTCATGCTGGCCGGCGCCCAGCTCGGCATCACCCTGTGCACCCTGGGCCTCGGCGCGCTGGCCGAGCCGGCCATCGAGCACCTGCTCAGCCCGTTGCTGCACGCGGTCGGGCTGCCGGACGCGGTCAGCCACCTGGTCGGGCTGCTCTTCGCCCTGGCGCTGGTGACGTTCCTGCACCTGGTGGTCGGCGAGATGGCCCCGAAGTCCTGGGCGATCACCGACGCGGAGCGTTCGGCCATGCTGCTGGCGCTGCCGTTCCGGGCCTTCGCCCGGGTCGCCCGTCCGGTGCTGTCCGCGCTCAACGCGCTGGCCAACGCCGTGCTGCGGCTGGTCGGCGTCCGGCAGCAGGACCAGCTCGCCCAGGTGCACGGCCCGGACGAGCTGCGCATCCTGCTGGAGCAGTCCCGCGAGCACGGGCTGCTCGGCGCCGAGCAGCACCAGATGCTGACCAGCATGCTGGAGTTGCAGGGCACCACCGTGGCGCAGGTGATGGAGCCGTTCGACCGGATCGTCACGGTCCGCCGGGACGACGCCGCCGAGCGGATCGAGCAGGTCTCCCGCGACAGCGGCCGGTCCCGGCTCGCCGTCGTCGACACCGGCGGCGAGGTCTGCGGCCTGGTCCACGTCCGCGAGGCGGTCCGCGCGGTCACCACCGGCCGGCCGGCGACCGCCGAGGACCTGATGACGCCGGCGTTCACCCTGCCCGGCGAGGCGTCGGTCACCGAGGCGGTGGCCGCCATGCGGGGCCGGCAGGCCCAGCTGGCGCTGGTGCGCAACGGCGGCGGCCCGACCCGGCCGATCGGCTTCGTCGCGCTGGAGGACCTCCTCGAGGAGGTCATCGGCGAGTTCGACGACGAGACCGACCCGGTGCCGCGCGGCCGCCGGATGCGCTGACGCCGCGTTTCCCGTCCCCACCGGCTGCTTCGGGTGCGTTTGTCGTCGTCCCGGCGACAACAGGCGCACCCGGATCGGCGCGGCCGGGCGCATGGGGGAGCGGGCAGGGGGAATGCTCGCGGCATGCGGCTGACCGGGGTGTCGTCGGAGTCCGTGTGGACCGGGCTGTCGGTGAGCACCACGCTGCCCAACCCGAGCACCCGCCCCGGCCTGCGCCTCCCCGGCCGGGTCACGCTGGCCGCCGGCGGCGGCGACGTCGCCGTCCGGCACATCCGGCTCGGGCTGGTCGCGCAGGTCGAGCCGGAGGACCCCGAGTCGCCGCACCGGTTGCTGCAGTACCACCAGGTGCCGATCGCCGGCCGGTTCGTGGTGCCGGCCGGGCGGCGGCGGGCCGTCGACTTCGCGATGCCGCTGCCGTGGGAGACCCCGGTGACCATGTTCGGCGGGGTGCCGCTGATGAGCCTGCGCACCGGGTTGCGTACGGAGGTGTCCGTCGACCCGGACCTGGACCAGGGGGCCATGGTGCCGGTCCTCGTCCATCCGCTGCCGACCCAGCAGCACATCCTCGTCGCGCTGGACACCCTCGGCTTCGCCATGCGGCAGGCCGGGCTCCAGCACGGGCGGCTGCCCGGGGTGGACCAGGCGCTCCCGCTCCACCAGCGGCTGGGGTTCTGGGTGGCCCCGCTCTACGCCGGCCCGATCACCGAACTGGAGGTGATCTTCGTGACGAATGCGGCGGGGCTGGAGGTGCTGCTCTGGATGGACCGCCGGCTCTCCCTGGCCGGGGTGACCCACCAGAGCATCAGCCGGTTCCGGGTCTGGCACGCGGGGGCCGACCGGCGGGACTGGGTGGCCATCGTGGACGGCTGGCTGCGGCACGCCATCGACCGGCACGCCTCGGCCGCCTCGAACGCCGACTGGTCCGCCAGGATCCGCGAGTCGGCGCACGTGAGCCGCCCGCCCGACGAGCCGGTCGCCCCCGGCTACGGCCTGGGCGGCACCGCGGGCGGCGCGGGCGTGGGCGGCGGCGGGGGCGGCGACGGCACCTGACGCCGGCGCGCCGTCCTCAGACCGAGGCGGTGGCGAGCTTGAGGCTGAAGCCGAGGAAGAGCACGGCGATGGCCGTGGTGCCGGTCGCGGCGAGCCGCCGCCGGCGGTGGAACTGGGCGGCCAGGAACGTGCCGGTGAGGATCAGCGCGGTCAGGTAGAGCGCGCTGGTCACCTGCGCGATCAGCCCGAGCAGCAGGAACGACAGCGCCGGCCAGGCGTAGCCGGGGTCGACGAACTGGATGAAGAACGAGATGAAGAAGAGGATCGCCTTCGGGTTGAGCAGGCTGATCACCAGCGCCCGCCGGAACGGGTCGCGCACCGCCGCGGGTTCCGCCGCGTCGATGAGCCGCGGCGTGGCGGGGTCGTTGCGGTCGCGCCAGCGCCGCCAGGCGCCGCGCAGCATGGTCAACCCCAGCCACCCGAGGTACGCGGCGCCCGCGTACTTGATCACCAGGAAGAGCGCCGGGTACGCCTTGAGCAGCGACGCCACCCCGGCGGCGGAGAGGATCATCAGCACCGAGTCGCCGACGAACACGCCCCCGGCGGCCCGGTAGCCGGCCGCCACCCCGCGGCGCGCCGCCGTGGACAGCACGAAGAGCGAGTTCGGCCCGGGCAGCAGCACGATGGCCACGGTGCCCAGCACGTACGTCCCGATGTCGGTGATCCCCAGCACGCCGGTCATCATGACGCCACGGGTGCCGCCGAGCGAAGTCGTTCCCGCAGCGTGGCCTGTGCGTTTGGCCACTCCGAGGCGAGCATCGAGTAGAGCGCCGACTCCCGCCAGGTGCCGTCGGCGCGCCGCCGGTTGGCCCGCAGCGTCCCCTCCCGGACGGCGCCGAGCCGTTCGATGGCCCGCTGCGAGCGCTCGTTGAGCGAGCTGGTCTGCCAGGTGACCCGGACGGCGTCGAGTTCCTCGAAGGCCCGGGTGAGCAGCAGCAGCTTGGCCTCGGTGTTGATCCCGGTCCGCCACCAGGGCCGGCCGAGCTGGGTGCCGCCGATCTCGACGGTCCGCAGCTCCGCGTCGGGCTGGTAGTAGGAGGTGGTGCCCACCACGGCCCCGGTCACCGCGCAGCGCTGCACCCAGGGCATCCGCACGCCGCGCCGGTGGGCGTCGAGCGCGGACCGGATCTGGCCGGCCATCTCCTCGGCGCCGCCCGGGCGCGGGCTGCCGACGTGGCGCCAGACCTCCTCGTCGTCGAGGGCGGCGTACAGCTCCTCGGCGTGCGACTCGTCGAGGGGCTCCAGCACGACGTGCTCGCCGCGC
Organism: Micromonospora sp. NPDC005305; assembly: GCF_040607315.1. Classification (NCBI taxonomy): domain Bacteria; kingdom Bacillati; phylum Actinomycetota; class Actinomycetes; order Micromonosporales; family Micromonosporaceae; genus Micromonospora; species Micromonospora sp. NPDC005305. Next base: position 52,956 of record NZ_JBEXGL010000027.1, read on the forward strand.
AGCACCACCGGCTCCAGCCAGGGCGACGCGGCCGGCCGCAGGTACGCCGGCACGGGCGCGGTGACCCCGGCGGCCGACTCCGGCACGCCCGCGGTGAGCCGCAGCGGCACCACCCCCGCCCAGTGCGGCAGGTGCAGGTCGGCGGGATCGTCGCCGGCCCCGGCAGCCCGGGCGCGGACCGACACCTCGCGCAGCGGCAGCGCCAGCACGGCGGTCTCGGCCAGCTCGCGCCGGCTCGGCGGGCGGCTGTCCGTGCTGCGCCCGGCGGCCACCTTCTCCACCAGCGCGGTGAGCACGTCCAGCTTCTCCCGCTCGTCGGTCACCAGGCGGGCGGTGCCGTGTGCCACCACCGACCGGTAGTTGGCGCTGTGGTTGAACTGGGACCGGGCGAAGACCAGCCCGTCGAGCAGCGTGACCGCGACACAGACGGGCAGGCCGGCGTCGTCGCGGGCAGTGAGCAGCGGCCGGCTCCCGGTGGAGCCGTGCAGGTACAGGGTGTCGCCGATTCGCACGTGCAGGGTGGGCAGGACGCGCGGCTCGCCGTCCACGGTGAACCCGAGCGCGCAGTGGTACGCCTCGTCCAGCACGGCGTGCGCGGCGGCTTCGTCATAGCTCATCCGGGCCCGCATGCGGGTGGCGGTGGTCCGCTCGGTCGGGGGGTACATGCGACATCCCACCTTTGTTCTAGTACAATCTCTGAACTGTGGCAGCACGTTATCAGATCAGTGGTTCCTCCTCGGCGGCGATTTCGGCGAGCGTGGAAACCGGCATCCGCGCCGGGGACCTCGCACCGGGCGACGCCCTGCCCGCCGTCCGGGTCCTCGCCACCGCGCTGGCCGTGAGCCCGGCGACCGTCGCGAAGGCGTACCAGGAACTGCGCCAGCGGGGCCTCGTCGTCACCGCCGGCCGGCACGGCACCCGGGTCCGCCCCCGCCCGCCGGTGGCCAGCCGCCGCTCCGCGCTCATGCCGCCGCCGCTGCCCGGCACGCGCAACCTCTCGGCCGGCAACCCCGACAGCCGGCTGCTGCCGCCGCTCGGCCCGCACCTGGCCGCGCTTGCCGCCGAGTTCCGGAGCCCTGCCGGCTACGCGGAGAGGGCAGTTCTCCCCGAGCTGGCCGCCGCGGCCCGCGACCGGCTCGCCGCCGACGGGGTGCCGGCCGACGAGATCACCGTGACCGGCGGCGCGCTCGACGGCATCGAACGCCTGCTCGCCGCCCACCTGCGCCCCGGCGACGCGGTCGCCGTCGAGGATCCCGGCTGGGCCAACCTGCTCGACCTGCTCGCCGCCCTCGGGCTGCGCCCCATCGGGGTGCCGGTGGACGACGAGGGCCCGACCGCGCCGGGGGTCGGCGTCGCGCTGGCCGCCGGCGCCCGCGCGCTGATCGTCACGAGCCGGGCCCAGAACCCCACCGGCGCCGCCGTCTCCGCCGACCGGGCCGCCGAGCTGCGTACGCTCCTCGCCGGCCGCCCCGACCTGCTGCTGATCGAGGACGACCACGCCGCCGAGCTGGCCCGCGTACCCCTGCACGCGCTCGCCGGGGCGACCCCGGCCTGGGCCTTCGTCCGGTCGGTGAGCAAGCCCTATGGCCCCGACCTGCGGCTCGCGGTGCTCGCCGGCGACGAGGCCACCGTGGCCCGGGTGGCCGGCCGGGCCCGGGTCGGCGCCGGCTGGGTCTCCACCGTGCTGCAACGCCTGGTCCTGGCGCTCTGGCGCGACCCGGCCACCGCCGACCTGGTGGGCCGCGCGGCGGAGAGCTACGACCGGCGGCGCGACGGCCTGGTCGACGCCCTCGCGGCGCGCGGGCTGGCCGCCCACGGGCGGACCGGCATCAACGTCTGGGTGCCGGTGCCCGACGAGACGGTCGCGGTCACCGCCCTGCGGGACGCCGGCTGGTCGGTGGCCCCCGGCGCGCTGAACCGGATCGCCGCCGCGCCCGGCGTGCGGATCACCGTCAGCCGGCTCGACGAGGCCGACCTCGGTCCGCTCGCCGACGCGGTGGCCCGCGCGGTCCGGCCGGCGCCCGCCGGCTTCACCACCTGAGCCGCGGCATGGGCCGGCGGCCCGCGGGTAACCGCGGCCGGGAGGTGCGTGTCATGGCTTCGAACGGATCCCGGACCGGTCTCTGGATCGGCGTGGCGGCGGTCGTGATCATTCTGGTGATCATCGCGATCGCGCTGGCCTCGCGCGGCGGTGGCGGCGGCTCCGGATACTGACGCGGGCGCATCCGGCGTCGGTGCCGAAACCGGTATATAAAGCTGGCATGGCCGAGACCGAGAACGCTCCCGGAGCGCAGGAGTTCATCCCGCCGCAGGCGGACACCATCGACGAGCTGCGCGCCGCCGCGACCGGCTGCCGGGGCTGCGAGCTCTACCGGGACGCCTCGCAGACGGTGTTCGGCCGCGGCGACGAGAGCGCCCGGGTGGTCCTCGTCGGGGAGCAGCCCGGCGACATGGAGGACCAGAAGGGGCTGCCGTTCGTCGGCCCGGCCGGCCGACTGCTGCGCAAGGCCGTCGACGACGCCGGCATCGACCCCGGCCACATCTACCTCACCAACGCCGTCAAGCACTTCCGCTTCGAACTGCGCGGCAAGCGGCGGATCCACCAGACGCCCGACCGGGTGCACATCACCGCCTGCCGCCCCTGGCTGGTCGCCGAGTTCGCGCGGCTGCACCCGGAGATCGTGGTGGTGCTCGGCGCCACCGCCGCCAAGGCCCTGCTCGGCCCGACCTTCCGCGTCACGAAGCAGCGCGGCGAGCTGCTGCCCTGGCCCGCCGCCGCCCAGCACCCGGAGGACTTCGCCCGGGTCCCGGTGGACAGCGCCGGCAGGGTCGCCGACGCCCCGGAGGCCCGGCTGCTGGCCACCATCCACCCCTCCGCGGTGCTGCGCGCCGACAACCAGGACGTCGCGTACGACGGGCTCGTCAAGGACCTGAAGGTGGCCGCCCGCGCGCTGCGCTAGTCGCGGCCCTGCCAGGTGCAGAGGCAGACGCGGTTGCCGTCGGCGTCGGCGAGCACCCAGAAGTGCGGCGCCGCCTCGTCGCTGACCAGCGTCCCGCCGGCGGCGAGCGCGGCCTCCATGCGCTGCTTCACCTCCGCCGGGTCCACCCACACGTCGGGGTGCCAGCGCTGGCGAGGCTCGTCGCGGCCGGACTCCTGGAACCACACGGTGGGCAGCGCGCCGGCCGGATCGCGCACCTCGTCACCGAACCCGGGCCCGGCCAGGTGCTCCCCGGCCAGCACCGCCCGCCAGAACGGCAGCACGGCGGCGAAGTCGGGGCTGTCCAGGGCGAGTTCGAGCCGGGACACGCCGGTGTGCGCCGGCGACAGGCCGGCCTCGGCCGCGAGCGCGGAGATGGCCCGGGCCAGCCGGACGTCGCGGTCGGTGACCCCGCGCGCGTCGTGCGACCAGAGCCGCACGTCGACGTGGGTGTAGCGCAGGTCCAGGTCGGGATGGTGGTTTCGCCGCTCGGCCTCGGCGCCGATGGCGTCCACCAGCGACAGTCCGGCGGCGAAGTTCGGCGTACGGATGCGGGTCTGCAGGGCGCCGAGCAGGAAGGTCCACCCGTCCAGGGCGGCGTCGGCGATCTGTGCTCCGGTCAGCGTGCTCATCCCGCCATGCTGGCGTACCCCGGGCTGCTGGACCAGTGCCACGGCGCCGGAATGGACCTGCACGGCGGACGGCGCGGGCCGTAGCGTCGGCGACATGACCGCCGCTCGCTCGGCTTCGTCCCGGTCACCGACGCCACCTGGTGGAGCTGAGCGCGGATCACCTCTGGGCAGCGGGAGCCGGCGGTGCCAGACTGGCCGCCATGGAGCAGCATCTCTACGAGCCCGTCCACCAGGAGTTCCGGGACCTGTGCCGGCAGTTCCTCGCCCGCGAGGCCGTGCCGCACCACGAGCGCTGGGAGGCCGACGGGATCGTCGACCGGGAGGTGTGGCGCAGGGCGGGCGCGGCCGGGCTGCTCGGCATGGACGTGGACCCCGAGCACGGCGGCGGCGGGCAGCGCGACTTCCGGTTCAACGCGGTGCTCGACGAGGAGATCATCGAGGCCGGCTGCACCGGGCTGGGCTTCGGGCTGCACAACGACGTGGTGGGCCCGTACCTGACCGAGCTGACCACCGACGACCAGCGCAAGCGCTGGCTCCCGGGCTTCTGCTCCGGCGACCTGGTCACCGCCATCGCGATGAGCGAGCCGGGCGCGGGCAGCGACCTGGCGGGCATCCGCACGAGCGCGGTCCGCGACGGCGACAGCTGGGTGCTCAACGGGCAGAAGACGTTCATCACCAACGGGGAGCTGGCCGACCTCGTGGTGGTGGTCGCCAAGACCGCCGCCGACCAGGGCGCGCACGGGGTGAGCCTGATCGTGGTGGAGACCGGCACGCCCGGCTTCGCCCGGGGCCGGCGGCTGGCCAAGGTCGGCCTGAAGGCCAACGACACGGCCGAGCTGTTCTTCGACGACTGCCGGGTGCCGGCCGAGAACCTGATCGGCACCGAGAACCACGGCTTCTACCACCTGATGGCCAACCTGCCCCGGGAGCGGCTGAGCATCGCGGTCGCCGCGGTGGCCGCCGCGGAGAAGCTGCTCGCGCTCACCCTCGACTACGCCCGCTCCCGGGAGGCGTTCGGCCGGCCCATCGGGCGGTTCCAGCACAACCGGTTCCTCCTGGCCGAGCTGGACACCGAGGTCACCATCGCGCGGACGTTCGTCAACCACTGCGTGGCCGAGTACAACGCCGGCCGGCTGTCGGTGACCGACGCGGCGAAGGCCAAGTGGTGGACCACCGAGCTGCAGAACCGGGTCGCCGACCGCTGCGTCCAGTTGCACGGCGGCTACGGCTTCATGCTGGAGTACCCGGTGGCGAAGGCCTGGCTGGACAGCCGGGTGCAGACCATCTACGGCGGCACCACCGAGATCATGAAGGAGATCATCGGTCGGGGGCTCGGCCTGTAGCGAAACCGGGTGCCCCCGGCCGGGTCGGGTGCGGGAGGATGGGTCACCCCTTACTCCCAGGAGCATCCGCCATGGCCACCGACCTGACCACGCCGGTCCCGAGCCGGCTCGACGTCGCCCCGATCCAGCGACGCACCGTCCGGCTGCTCGTCCTCACCCAGATCATCGGCGGCATCGGCGTCACCATCGGCATCTCCGTCGGCGCGCTGCTCGCCGCCCGGGTCGCCGGCACCGCCCTGGCCGGGGTGGCGCAGAGCGCCGGGGTGGTCGGCGCCGCCCTGCTCGCCGTGCCGGTCACCCGGATCATGGCGGCGCGCGGGCGGCGGCCGGGGCTGGTCACCGCGTACCTGGTCGGGGCGGTCGGTGGCGTGCTCGTGGTGGTCGCGACCGTGGTCGACCTGGTGCCACTGCTCTTCGTCGGCATGCTGCTCTTCGGCGGCGGGACCGCGGCCAACCTCCAGGCCCGCTACACGGCCGTGGACCTGGCCGAGCCGGCGCGCCGGGGGCGCCAGCTCTCGCTGGTCGTCTGGGCCACCACCATCGGCGCGGTGGCCGCGCCGAACTTCGCCGCGCTCGCCGACGCCACCACCCGCGGCTGGGGCCTGCCGGCGCTGGCCGGCCCGTTCGCCTTCAGCGCCGTCGCGTTCGTGCTGGCCGCCGCCGTGCTGGCGGTGCTGCTCCGGCCGGACCCGCTGCTCACCGCGCGCCGGCTGGCGGCGGCCGAGACCCCGGCCGACCCGGTCGCGGCGCCGGGTGGGACCGCCCGGCGCCGCGCGGGCATGGTCGCGGCCTGGCGCACGGTACGCGGGCGGCCCGCCGCCCGCCTCGGCATCGCCGCCGTGGCCGTGGGTCACCTCGTGATGGTCGCCGTGATGTCGATGACCCCGGTACGCCTCGGCGAGTCGCACTCCGACGCGGACGTGCTGCGGGTGGTCGGCATCGTGCTCAGCCTGCACATCGCCGGCATGTACGCGCTGTCCCCGCTGGTCGGCTGGCTCACCGACCGGCTGGGCCGGCGCCCGGTGATCCTGGGCGGGGTGGCCCTGCTGCTGGCCGCCTGCGCGGTCGCCGGCACCGCCGGGCACCACACCCCGCTGCTCTCGGTGGGCCTGGCCCTGCTCGGGCTGGGCTGGTCGGGCACCATGGTGGCCGGCTCGACCCTGCTGTCGGAGTCGGTGCCCACCGCTGACCGGCCCGGCGTGCAGGGCCTGTCCGACCTGGTCATGGGGCTGGCCGGGGCGGGCGCGGCGGCGGCGAGCGGGTTTGTCATGCGGGGCGTGGGTTATCCGACCCTGACCCTGCTGGCGGCGATCGCGGTGGTGCCGCTGGTGGCGCTAGCGTTGCGTCCGGCGCCCGTCGGGGCGGCGGACGAACTCGGGCGTCCTTCGGACGAGGTGCCCGACAAGGAGGAGTGACACGTGCGGCTGACCGACTTCTGGGCGCGGCTGGCGGAGGCGTTCGGGCCGGGCTACGCGACCAGCATCGCCAGCGACCAGGTGCTGTCCCAGCTCGGCGGGCGGACCATCGAGCAGGCCCTGGCGGCGGGGGTGGAGACGCACGTGGTGTGGCGCGCGGTCGTCGCCGCGTATCCCGACCGGGTGCCCGCCCGACTACGCTGAGCAGCCTTTTCGCCGGTTCCGCGTGTCGCTTGTCGAGTCGTACACCTGTTCGGCTATTGTCCACAGCGGGGTGCTCGTCCACAGCTCGCGGCCCGTCGGCTGGTTTTCTGTCGGACCCAGCGCCTAGCGTGTCCGCGTGACGCGAAGCTCAGCAAAGACGCCGGCGAAGGCAGGGGTGGCAACGATGGCGGCAGGGCCCGACCGGGAGAAGGCACTCGACCTTGCTCTCGCTCAGATCGACAAGCAGTTCGGCAAGGGTTCGGTGATGCGGCTGGGGGAGCGGCCCGTCGTCCAGACGGCGGTCATCCCGACCGGCTCCATCGCGCTCGACGTGGCGCTCGGCGTGGGCGGCCTGCCGCGCGGCCGGGTCGTCGAGATCTACGGTCCCGAGTCCAGCGGCAAGACCACGGTGGCCCTGCACGCGGTGGCCAACGCGCAGCGGGCCGGCGGCATCGCCGCCTTCATCGACGCCGAGCACGCGCTCGACCCGGACTACGCGAAGGCCCTCGGCGTCGACACCGACGCCCTGCTGGTCTCCCAGCCGGACACCGGCGAGCAGGCGCTGGAGATCGTCGACATGCTGGTCCGCTCCGGCGCGATCGACATCATCGTGATCGACTCGGTCGCGGCCCTGGTGCCGCGCGCCGAGATCGAGGGCGAGATGGGCGACAGCCACGTGGGTCTGCAGGCCCGGCTGATGAGCCAGGCGCTCCGGAAGATCACCGGTGTGCTCAACAACACCGGCACCACGGCGATCTTCATCAACCAGCTCCGCGAGAAGATCGGCGTGATGTTCGGCAGCCCGGAGACCACGACCGGTGGTCGGGCGCTGAAGTTCTACGCCTCGGTCCGGCTCGACGTGCGCCGCATCGAGAGCCTCAAGGACGGCACCGACGTGGTCGGCAACCGCACCCGCGTCAAGGTCGTGAAGAACAAGGTCGCCGCGCCGTTCAAGCAGGCCGAGTTCGACATCATGTACGGCAAGGGCATCTCCCGCGAGGGCTCGCTGATCGACGTCGGCGTGGAGCAGGCGATCATCCGCAAGTCCGGCGCCTGGTACACGTACGACGGTGACCAGCTCGGCCAGGGCAAGGAGAAGGCCCGCGAGTTCCTCCGGGAGAACCCGGACGTGGCGGCCGAGATCGAGAAGAAGATCCTGGAGAAGCTCGGCGTCGGCACCGGCGCGGGCGACGCCGCCGGCGGCCCGGAGCTGCCGCCGGTCGACTTCTGATCGCCCGGCTGACCCGTGGCAGGACGACGCGCCCGTACGGGGCGGGGCTGGGATGCCAGCCCGCCCCGCACGGGTGACGCCACCACTCCACCGCGGCCGCGCCGTGGCCGCCGGGGCCGGGCCGAGGAGCCCGATGCCGAGGCGACCCCCGCGCCGCCCCGCGACGATGCCGAGGTGGCCCGGGAGATCTGCCTGCGGCAGCTCGCGGTCCGGCCGCGCACCCGTGCCGAGCTGGCCGGTGCCCTGGCGAAGCGGGGCATCTCCGAGGAGGTCGCCGACCAGGTCCTCGACCGCTACGACGAGGTCGGCCTCGTCGACGACGCCGCCTTCGCCCGTGCCTGGGTGAGCAGTCGGCACAACGGTCGGGGGCTGGCCCGCCGGGCGCTCGCCAACGAGCTGCGCCAGCGCGGCGTCGACGGTGAGGTGGCCAGCGAGGCCCTCGACGAGCTGGACGAGGAGACCGAGGCGGAGACCGCCCGCACCCTGGTGGAGCGGAAGCTGCGCGCGACCCGGGGCGAGCCTGACGCTGTGTTCCGGCGCCTGGTCGGCATGCTGGCCCGCAAGGGCTACCCGGCCGGCGTGGCCATCCGGGCGGTCAAGGACGCGCTGGCCGCGCAGAGCGCCGAGGCGGCCGAGTTCGCCGAGCAGCTCGACGCCGACGCCCTCGCCGACGCCGAGCACGAGCCGGACCCCGCCTCCCGCCCGCTCGACTGACGCCGACCACTCTGGTGGTGATCATGAAGTTGTTGCCCGCCGCGTCGGCGTGTCGGCGCAACAACTTCATGATCGACTCCTGGAGAGGTGTGCGGCCGTGTTGAAGGCGTGTCTGAACGGGGGGCGGGGGAGGCAGGAGCACCCCGCCGTGCCGGTTACGCCCGACGAGTTGGCTGCCGAGGCGGTCCGGTGCGCGGCGGCTGGGGTGACGGCCGTGCACGTGCACCCGCGCGACGCCGGCGGTGCCGAGTCGCTCGACCCGGCCGTGATCGCCGCGGCGGTCACCGCGATCCGCGCCGCCCGGCCCGGCCTGCCCGTCGGGGTGAGCACCGGCGCCTGGATCGCCCCCGAGCCCGCCGACCGGGTCGCCGCCGTACGCGCCTGGACGGTGCTGCCCGACTTCGCCTCCGTCAACGCCCACGAACCCGGCGCGGCGGCCGTCGCGGCCGCCCTGCACGAGCGGGGTGTCATGGTCGAGGCCGGCCTCTGGACGGTGGCCGCGGTCGACGCCTGGCGTCGCTGGCCGGCGCCGACCGGGCGGGTCCTCGTCGAGTGCCTGGCCGAAGAGGTCGACGTGGCACTCGCCGACGCCGCGGCCATCCTCGCGGCGCTGCCCGCCGAGCGCCCGCCCGTGCTGCTGCACGGCGAGGGTCCGGCGACCTGGCCGGTGTGCGCCGAGGCCGTACGCCGCGGCCTGCATACCCGGATCGGCCTGGAGGACACGCTGGTCCTGCCGGACGGCAGCGCCGCACCGGACAACCCGGCGCTGGTGACGGCGGCCCGCGCCCTCGGCGCCCACTGAGCAGCGACGCCCGCGCCACTGGCCACCGTTCCCCGCGCAACTCCGGCCCCGTGTCGCGCCGAGTCCTTGGCGAGTTGCTGTTCGTCTCGAACGGAAACTCGCCAAGATCTGGCAGGGCTGTGGCGCCGAGCGCCCGGTGAGTCGTTCATGTCATCAGCTCGACAGGCGGCGGGAGAGGTGCGGGCGAGTGCCCTGCCACCGCCACGCCGGCGAGCGAGCGAGCGGGCCGCCTGGTGACATGCGAGTCACCCTTGCGAAAAGTTGCCGGCCCGGAGAGGCCGGCGCCGGGTCGTCCCGAGCGGGGGCCGGGGACGGTCAGGTGGTGGCTCTGAGCAGGTCGGGAAGCTGACCGAGGGACCCGAGCGGGCGAAATTTGTCCGGCCGTGTCCGGCATCTGGACAGCGCTGCGTGACGTTCCCACTTCTCTCCGTCCGGGTGGTTTGATCATGAGTCCTTGACCGAACGGCCCCTGGAGACCTAGCCTCGCCATACAGGCTCACTTTGCCCGACCAGCGCAGGCTAAGCGCACAACATAGATCGCGTAACAGAACAGCATCACTTTTGGCCAGCTTCACCGGCCCTTGACGGCAAGCTTCGGACGGCCGGTCCGGAGCCGACCGACAACTGCAACCGGCCGCCGGCGATGCCCCGAGGTGGGCACCGCCGACGGAAAGCTACCCACAGCCAGCCGCTCCGGTCGGGCGTCCAGAGCCGCAGGTGCGTGCCGTTCGCACGCCGCCTGCGGTGCCGACGTTCAGGGGAGGCGGCCATGGCGGGGCGGCACAGGTTCACCGGCGGTCTTCCACACGGGCCCGGCCGCTCCTCGCCGGGCGGCTGCACGAGCCGCGCCGGAGTGGGCGCGCACCGGCGCGGAGCGGCCGCATGAGCGCCTTCGACGTCGTCATCCTCGCCGTGGTGCTGCTGCTCGTGGTGGTGGTGGTCGGCGCCGTCCTGTTCGGCGTGCGGGCCATGCGCCGGCTCAGCCTCGCGCCCGCCCCCGAGGATCCGGCCTTCATCGCCGAGAAGGACCGCCAGGAGCAGTCCCTGGCGGCCCTGCGCAACGCCGCCGACGAGGCCAACAGCACCATCGACGTGGCCAAGTCGGCCGCCGCCGCGGCCCGCGCCGAGGCGGCCGCCGCCAAGGCCGAGGCGAAGGCGGCCCGCGCCGAAGCCCGGCGGGTGCTCGACGACGCCCGGGCCGAGGCCGACACGGTGCTGGAGCGGGCGCACAAGCAGGCCGAGGCGGACGCCGACCAGCTCCGCGCCGCCGCCCGGCGCAGCGGCGAGCGGGAGGTGGCGGTGCTCGCCGCGACCACCCGGGAACAGGCTGCCGAGGTCGAGCGGCGGGCCGCCCGGATGGACGAGCGGGAACGGCTGCACACCGAGGAGGTGGAGCGCCTCGCCGAGCGGGAACGGCAGCTCACCGCCGCCAGCGCCGCGCTCGCCGCCCGGGAGGCGGCCCTCGTGGAACGGGAGCAGGCGCTCACCGAGGCCGAGGAGCAGCGCCGCCGCGAGCTGGAGCGGGTGGCCGGCCTGACCGCCGACGCGGCCCGGACCGAGCTGGTCGAGTCGATCGAGGGGCAGGCCAAGCGGGAGGCCGCGCTGCTGGTCCGGGAGATCGAGGCCGACGCCCGCGGCACCGCCGAGCAGCGGGCCCGGCACATCGTGGTCGACGCCATCCAGCGGGTGGCCAGCGAGCAGACCGCGGAGAGCGTGGTCAGCGTCCTGCACCTGCCGGGGGACGAGATGAAGGGGCGGATCATCGGCCGGGAGGGGCGCAACATCCGCGCCTTCGAGTCGGTCACCGGGGTCAACCTGATCATCGACGACACCCCCGAGGCGGTCCTGCTCTCCTGCTTCGACCCGGTGCGCCGCGAGGTCGGCCGGCTCACGCTGGAGAAGCTGGTGCTCGACGGCCGGATCCACCCGCACCGGATCGAGGAGGTCTACGACCTGGCCCGGCACGAGGTGGAGGAGCTCTGCCACCGGGCCGCCGAGGACGCGCTGGTCGAGGTGGGCATCACCGAGATCCACCCGGAGCTGGTCACCCTGCTCGGCCGGCTGCGCTACCGGACGTCGTACGGGCAGAACGTGCTCAAGCACCTGGTGGAGACCGCGCACATCGCCGGGACCATGGCCGCCGAGCTGCGGCTGGACGTGCCGACCATCAAGCGCTGCGCGTTCCTGCACGACATCGGCAAGGCGCTCACCCACGAGGTGGAGGGCAGCCACGCCATCATCGGCGCCGACCTGGCCCGCAAGTACGGGGAGAGCGAGGACGTGGTGCACGCCATCGAGGCGCACCACAACGAGGTGCCCCCGCAGACCATCGAGGCGGTGCTCACCCAGGCGTCGGACGCCTGCTCGGGCGGCCGGCCGGGGGCGCGGCGGGAGAGCCTGGAGGCGTACGTCAAGCGGCTGGAGCGGATCGAGGAGATCGCGGCCGGCAAGCTCGGCGTGGAGAAGGTCTTCGCCATGCAGGCCGGCCGGGAGATCCGGGTGATGGTCAAGCCGGAGGACGTCGACGACATCGGCGCGGCGGTGCTGGCCCGGGACGTGGCCAAGCAGATCGAGGAGGAGCTGACCTACCCCGGTCAGATCCGGGTGACCGTGGTCCGCGAGTCCCGGGTCACCGAGATCGCCCGCTGACGACAGGGAGATGCGAAAGGCCGGCCCGGGATCCGGGCCGGCCTTTCCGCCGAGTCAGGTGATCAGATGCCGCCGCCGCCCTCGGCCTGCGACATCAGTGCCGCGGGCGGCGGGTTCTGCGCCGGGGTGCCGGCGGTCTTCCGGCCCCGGGAGAGCCGGCGCTGGACGTACTGGGCCAGCTTCGACAGCGAGTAGTTCACCGCGATGAACAGCGCCGCGATCACCACGTACACCTGGATCGGGTTGCCCAGCACGCCGATGATCTGCTTGCCGATGTTGAGCGTCTCCTCGTAGCTGATGATGAAGCCGAGCGAGGTGTCCTTGAGCACCACGACGAGCTGGCTGATCAGCGCCGGAAGCATGATCCGGAACGCCTGCGGCAGCAGGATCATCCGGGTGGTCTGGGCGGGCGAGAGCCCGATCGCGGCGGCGGCCTCGGCCTGGCCGCCCGGCAGACCCTCCATGCCGGAGCGGAGGATCTCGGCGATGACCACCGAGTTGTAGACGGTCAGACCGATGACCAGGTACCAGAGGTTGTCGAACGAGATGCCGAACTCGGGGAAGCCGCGCGCCACGAAGAAGATCGTGAGGACCACGGGCAGGCCCCGGAACACCTCGACGCAGACCCGGGTCACCGCCGACAGCAGCCAGCTCAGCCCGCGCAGCAGGTACGCCAGCGGGGCGGCCAACCCGGTGAAGCGTCGCCGGGCCAGGCTCTTGAGCTGGATCCGCAGCACGGCGATCAGGGTGCCGACCACGAGGGAGGCGACGATGGCCAGCGCGGCGGCGGTCAGCGTGTTCTTCAGGCCGACGCCGAGGCGGTCCCAGACCTGGGAGAAGTTCTCGTTCGAGGGGTCGACCAGCGGCCCCCACAGCTCCATCGAGAACTGGCCCTTGTCGGCCAGCGGTCGGTAGATCAGAAAGTACGCCCCGACGAGCACCACGACCGTGGCGATCAGGCTGACGACCAGCGTGATCCGCCGCTGCCGGGGACCGGGAACGTCGTAGAGGACGCTGTTCTGCTGGCTCACCGGGCCACCGCCTGTCGCTTCTCGATCCGGTCGAGGAGGGCGCCCAGCGGCACCGTCATGATCAGGTATCCGACGGAGATGCCGATGGCGACCGGGATGAAGGCGTAGCCGCCGGCCGAGGTGAGCTGGTCGGCGGTCTGGGACAGGTCACCGATGACGCCGAAGAAGCCGATCAGCGCGGAGTTCTTGATCATCGCGATGATGACCGAGCCGAGTGGCACGGCCGACGCCTTCCAGGACTGCGGCAGCACCACGTACCGCAGGTTTTGGCCGAAGGTGAGCCCCAGCGACCGGGCCGCCTCCGCCTGCCCGGGCGGGACCGCGTTCACCCCGGAGCGCAGCGCCTCGCAGACGAACGCCGCCGTGTAGAGCACCAGCGCGATGAGCGCGAAGCGGAAGTACGGCAGGTCGGCGCCGAGCCGGCCGAAGATCGCGTCCAGCCCGGGGATGCGCAGGAAGTCGGCGTTGGAGCCGAGCGCCGGCAGCCCGAAGGCGGCGAAGAACATGACCACGGTCAGCGGCATGTTCCGGAAGACGTTCACGTAACCGGTGCCGAGCGCCCGCAGCGGCGGCACCGGGGAGATCCGCAGCACCGCCACGACGGCGCCCAGGATCAGGGCGCCGATCGCGGCGAGTACGCAGATCTGGAGGGTGAGCCAGAATCCACCCGCGAAGACGTCGAACTTGTCGATGAGCACACTCACGGGTTGGTTTCCTCCCCACCCTCCAGATCAGGTCAGATCAGTAGCGGTTGAGCGCCGGAGCGTCACCCAGGGTCGCGCCGAACTTGCCGGCGGTGTTGTCCCAGGCCTTCTTCCAGCTACCGTCCTGGAAGGCCTTCTCCAGGGTGTCGTTGATGAAGTTACGGAAGTCGGTGTCCTCCTTCTTGACACCGATGCCGTAGGGCTCCTTGGTGAAGTTGTCGCCGGCCATCTTGAACGACGCCTCGTCCTTGGCGATGTAGCCGAGCAGGATCACGTTGTCCGTGGTGAGCGCATCGACCTGGCCGCTCTTGAGGGCGTCCCGGCACTTGTCGTAGGTGTCGAAGGGCACCACCTGGGTGGCGACGTCCTTGACGTACTTCTTGATCTCCTCGATCGGCGTGGAGCCGGTCACCGAGCAGACCTTCTTGGTGCCGTCCTTGAACGAGTCCGGACCGGTGATGCTGGTGTCGTCCTTGCGGACCATGATGTTCTGGCCGGCCTCGTAGTACGGCCCGGCGAAGGCGATGCGCTCCTTGCGCTTGGCGTTGATCGTGTAGGTCGCCGCGACCAGGTCGACGGTGCCGTTGACGATCACGTCCTCGCGGACCTTCGACGGGGTCTCGACGTACTCGATCTTGTCCTCGGGGATGCCGAGTTCCTTCACGATGAGCTTGGCGACCTCGACGTCGAAGCCCTCCGGCTTGCCCGACAGGCCCTTCTGGCCGAAGCCCGGCTGGTCGAACTTGGTGCCGATCTTGATCTTCTGCGCCTTGTTCAGGCGCTCCATCGTGCTGCCGGCGGCGAAGGACTTGCTGCCCGAGCCGGTGCCCTCGTCGCTGTCACCACCACAGGCGGCCATGCCCAGCGCCAGGGTCGCCGCCGCGGCAACCGCGGCCACGCGCTTCAAACGCATACTCATCTCCTTCTACGACGGAGCCACCGGGGGACGGCGCACTCCAACTACGGACGCTCAGTGCGTGAGGATCTTGGACAGGAAGTCCCGGGCCCGCTCGCTGCGCGGGTTCGCGAAGAACTCCGTGGGCGGGGCCTCCTCGACCAACTGGCCGTCGGCCATGAAGACGACCCGGTTGGCCGCGTGCCGGGCGAAGCCCATCTCGTGGGTGACCACGACCATGGTCATGCCGTCGCGGGCCAGCGAGGTCATCACCTCCAGCACCTCGCCGACCATCTCCGGGTCGAGCGCGCTGGTGGGCTCGTCGAAGAGCATCGCCTTGGGCTGCATGGCCAGCGCGCGGGCGATCGCCGCCCGCTGCTGCTGGCCGCCGGAGAGCTGCGCCGGGTACTTGTCCGCCTGGTTGGCGATGCCCACCCGGTCCAGCAGGGCCAGGCCGCGCTCGCGGGCGGCGGCCGGCTTCTCCCGGCGCACCTTGACCGGGCCGAGGGTGACGTTCTCCAGGATGGTCTTGTGCGCGAAGAGGTTGAACGACTGGAACACCATGCCGACCTCGCTGCGCAGCTTGGCCAGCGCCTTGCCCTCGGCCGGCAGCGGGGTGCCGTCGAAGGTGATGGTGCCCGAGTTGATCGGCTCCAGCCGGTTGATCGCCCGGCAGAGCGTCGACTTGCCGGAGCCGGACGGGCCGATGACCACGACCACCTCGCCCCTGCCGACGGAGAGCGAGACGTCGTCCAGCACGTGCAGCGGGCCGAACCACTTGTTCACCCCGTCCAGCACGATCAGCGGTTCGCCCGTCGTCACGTCGTCCACCGTCCCTGTCGTCCGTACGGAAAGCGGGGTCGCGAGACCCCTGGTTGGGCCACTGTAGGCGGCGTGATGTGGCAGAACGCAACTCGAATGGTCACGGAGCGGTAACACCGGTCACCGCCGTACCCGTGCGTCCGAATTCCGTCACCGAACGGGGCGTCCGAGTAGCGGCCACACCGGTCCACGGCGATCATGTGGGGATGACAGACCCCCTCCGGCTGACCGATTACGCCCGCGGCGGCGGGTGCGCCTGCAAGATCCCGCCGGGTGAGCTGGAGACGATGGTGGCCGGGCTGGCCCCGGCCGTCGGCGCCGCCGAACTGCTGGTCGGTCTGGAGCACGGCGACGACGCCGCGGTGGTCCGGCTCGACGAGCGCACCGGCCTGGTCAGCACCGCCGACTTCTTCACCCCGGTGGTCGACGACGCCTACGACTGGGGGCGCATCGCCGCCGCCAACGCGCTCTCCGACGTGTACGCCATGGGCGGCACCCCGCTGGTCGCGCTCAACCTGCTCTGCTGGCCGCGCGAGGTGCTGCCGCTGGAGTTGGCCCGGGAGGTGCTGCGCGGCGGCCAGGACGTGGCCCGGGAGGCCGGCTGCCATCTGGCCGGCGGGCACAGCGTGGACGACGACGGCCCGAAGTACGGCCTGGCCGTCACCGGGGTGGTCCGGCCCGAGGAGCTGATCACCCTGGACGCCGGCCGGCCCGGCCTGCCGCTGTCGCTGACCAAGCCGCTCGGCGTCGGGGTGCTGAACACCCGGCACAAGAGCACCGGGGAGCGGTTCCCGGAGGCGGTCGCCTCGATGGCCCGGCTGAATCGGGACGCGGCCCGGGCGGCCGTCGCGGCGGGGGTCCGCTGCGGCACCGACGTGACCGGGTTCGGGCTGCTCGGGCACGCCTCGAAGCTGGCCCGGGCCAGCCGGCTGACCGTGGCGATCGACGCGGCCGCGGTGCCCTACCTGCCCGGCGCCCGGGAGGCGCTGCGCGACGGCTTCGTCAGCGGTGGCACGCGGCGCAACCTGGACTGGGTGACCCCGTGGACGGATTTCGGCGGGGCGGACGAGGGGGAGCGGCTGCTGCTGGCCGACGCGCAGACCTCGGGTGGGCTGCTGGTGGCGGGCGAGGTGCCGGGTGGCACGGTGGTCGGCGAACTGCTGCCGGCGAGCGACCACCTGATCCGGGTGCGCTGAAAACCCGCGCCGGCATTCGCGAATCCGTCACCACAACTCGGTGATTCGCTGTCGCGAACGCGGCACCATACCCGATAAACTGTCACCTTCCCGCTACTCTGGGCGAGGTCGCCCGAGGAAATTCTGCCCGGAATGGTCACAGACCGGTAACTTGCGCCCGGCTGAGGTCAAAAGCACCCCACCATCGTCAGTAAGGCCCGATCCGGAGGCCGGTGGGACGAGCGCAGCGAGGAGGCGGCATGACCGAGCTGTGGAACTGGAGAATCGACGGCGCGGCGCCCGTGGAGGTCTACCCGGCGCTGGCCGAGGCGCTCGGCCGGGTGGTGATGCCCCTCGCCGTCGCCGACCCGGCCCGACTCCCCGCGTACGCGGTGGTCTGCGACGTCTGGGAGGCGCCCGGGGCGTACGGGACCGTGGTCGACTGTTACGGGGTGCCCGAGCGCCTGCCCGAGCTGCCCAGCATCGCGGCGCTGGCCCGGCTGCTGGACCGCAACTGCCTGATGCGCGACGACACCCTCGACGCCGGGCGGCACCTGCTGGTCGCCCCGGACGGCACGATCCGCCCGGTGCACTTCGACGTGGTCGAGACCGACGACGGCGAGGTCCTCAGCGACCAGCGGCTCTGCACCGTGGCGGACCCCCGCTGCCGCGGCTGGTCGCAGTGCCACCGCTCCCGCTGGGCCCCCGACTCGGTCGCCCCGGCCCTCGCCGCCGCCTGACGGGGGCGAGGGGCGGCCCCGGCAGACTCAGCGGGCCGCCGGCTGCTGGCCCCGGACCACGAGCTGGTCCAACAGGGTGGCGGTGGCCGCCGCCACGGCGTCGACCGCCGAGTCGAACGCGGCGGCGTTGTGCGCCGCAGGGGCGCGGAACCCGGAGATCTTCCGGACGTACTGCAGCGCGGCCGCCCGGATGTCCTCCTCGGTCACCACCGGGACGTACGGCTCACGCAGGGTCTTGATGCTCCGGCACACGGCTCCTCCTCGTTCGGTCCGACCAGCTCGGCCCGGATACGCTGTCCGGGTCATGACTACCGCAGCCGCGGGCAGCCCGCGCACCTACCAGGTGCGCACGTACGGCTGCCAGATGAACGTGCACGACTCCGAGCGCATTTCCGGCCTGCTCGAACAGGCCGGTTACGTGCGTGCCGCCGAGGCCGACGAGCAGCCCGACGTGGTGGTGTTCAACACCTGCGCCGTCCGGGAGAACGCCGACAACCGGCTCTACGGCAACCTGGGTCATCTGCGCCCCGTGAAGGACCGGCACCCGGGGATGCAGATCGCGGTCGGCGGCTGCCTGGCCCAGAAGGACCGCGGCGAGATCGTCCGCAAGGCGCCCTGGGTGGACGTGGTCTTCGGCACGCACAACATCGGGTCCCTGCCGGTGCTGCTGGAGCGGGCCCGGCACAACACCGCCGCCGAGGTGGAGATCCTCGAATCCCTCGACGTGTTCCCGTCCACGCTGCCGACCCGGCGCGAGTCGACGTACGCCGGCTGGGTGTCGATCTCGGTGGGCTGCAACAACACCTGCACGTTCTGCATCGTGCCCTCCCTGCGCGGCAAGGAGAAGGACCGCCGCCCCGGCGACATCCTCTCCGAGGTGCGCGCCCTGGTCGACGAGGGCGTGCTGGAGGTGACGCTGCTCGGCCAGAACGTCAACTCCTACGGCGTGGAGTTCGGTGACCGGTACGCCTTCGGCAAGCTGCTGCGGGCCTGCGGCGACATCGACGGCCTGGAGCGGGTCCGGTTCACCAGCCCGCACCCGAAGGACTTCACCGACGACGTGATCGCCGCGATGGCCGAGACGCCCAACGTCTGCCACTCGCTGCACATGCCGCTGCAGTCCGGCTCCGACGACGTGCTGCGGGCCATGCGCCGCTCGTACCGGTCGGAGAAGTACCTGGGGATCATCGAGAAGGTCCGGGCCGCGATGCCCGACGCGGCGATCACCACCGACATCATCGTCGGCTTCCCCGGCGAGACCAACGCCGACTTCGAGAAGACCCTCGACGTGGTCCGCCAGGCCCGCTTCTCGTCGGCGTTCACGTTCCAGTACTCGAAGCGCCCCGGCACGCCGGCCGCGACGATGGACGGCCAGCTGCCCAAGCAGGTCGTGCAGGAGCGGTACGAGCGGTTGATCGCCTGCGTGGAGGAGATCACCTGGGCGGAGAACCGGAAGCTGGTCGGGGAGACCGTCGAGGTGCTCGTCGCGGTCGGCGAGGGACGCAAGGACGAGCGCACCGGCCGGATGTCCGGCCGCGCCCGCGACGGCCGCCTCGTCCACTTCGACGCGGGCAGCCTGGCCGGGCAGATCCGCCCGGGCGACATCGTGCACACCACGGTCACCTACGCCGCCCCGCACCACCTCAACGCCGACGGCGAGCCGCTGTCGCACCGGCGCACCCGCGCCGGTGACGCGGCCGAGGCGGGGCGTGCCCCGCGTACCCCCGGGGTGCTGCTCGGGCTGCCGACGATCGGCGCGCCGGCCGCGGCGCCCGCCCCCACCGGCGGCTGCGCCGCCCGCTGACCGACCGCGGACGGCCGGGACCGCCCCGTGGCGGCCCCGGCCGTCGTGCTCTCAGCAGGCGGTGCCGTTGAGCTTCACGGCGCCCGGCGCGGCGGCCGTCCCGTTGGCGGTGAAGCCGACGGTCACCGAGGCGCCCGGCGCGAGCGACGCCGCCCAGCTCGGGGCTGCCGCGGTGACCGTGGTGCCGGACTGGGTGACGGTGGCGTTCCAGCCGCTGGCCAGGGTCACCCCGGACGGCCAGGTCCAGGTGGCCGACCACGGGTTGACCGCGGCGGTGCCGCTGTTCTTCACGGTCAGCTCGCCCTGGAAGCCACCCTGCCACGCGTTGACCTGCTTGTAGGTGGCCGTGCAGCCGCCGCTCGGCGCCGGCGTGGTGGGCGACGGCGAGCCGGTCCCCGTCGGGGTCGGGGTGGGGTTGCCGCCGCCACCCGCCGGCGGGATCAGGTAGGGCTGGAGGATGTCCTGCTTGGCCTGGTTGATGGTGGTCCAGTCGTCGTTGGCGATGCCCCCGGTGTCACCCGAGTTCGGGTTCCACGACCAGTAGGTGAAGGACATCCCGGTCACCCCGGTCCCCGTGTACGCCATGAGGTTCTGCAGCCAGACCTTGTCCTTCGGGTCCTGGAGCGTGCTGCCGAACTCGCCGATCATGATCGGCGCGAGGTTCTGCTTGTAGAGGTAGCCCCAGTACCGGTCCCAGATGGCCGGCATGTTCGCCGGGTAGCTCGGGTCGTCGAACCAGGTCTGGCGGTAGACCGAGGTCGCGTACTCGTGCGGGGAGTAGACCAGCCGGTTGGCCACGTTCAGCCGCACCGGGAACTGCCCGGCCTTCGACAGGTTGCCGCCCCACCAGCCGCAGTCCTCGTCGTTGCTGGGGTCGTTGTCCCAGACGTTCGACAGGCCGCCGCTGGGGCAGCTCACCCCCTCCACGAAGATCAGCCAGTTGGGCTGCACCCCGAGGATCGCGTTACCGGCCCGCTCGGCGGCGAGCCGCCAGTCGCGGGCGGTGTCGCCGCAGCCCCAGCAGGCGCCGGTGGCGGCCGGGTTGGTGCCCTCGGCGTGCGGCTCGTTGTGCAGGTCCGCGCCGATCACGGTGGTGTTGTTCGCGTACCGCTGGGCGAGCATCTTCCAGTCGGCGATCCAGGTCGCCTCGGAGACCGTCGAGGTGTACCAGAGCGGCGACTGCCCGGCCGAGGTGGGCCGGTGCCGGTCCAGGATGACCCGCATCCCCTTGCTGCCCGCGTAGTCGATGACCTTGTCGAGGATCTGCAACGGGGACAGGCCGACCAGGTCCGGGTTGACGAAGTCGTTGATGCCGGTGGCCGTGGCGCCGGGCTTCAGCGCGTCGTTCGAGTAGGGGATGCGCAGCGTGTTGTAGCCGAGCCGGGCCATGGTGTCGAGCTGGCCGCGCCACGGGTTGCTCGACCACAGACCGTGGAAGGTCTTGTTGTCGGTCTCCATGCCGAACCAGTTGATGCCGGTGAGCCGGACCGTGGCCCCCGTGCTGTCGACGATCTTGTTGCCGCTGGTGTGCAGGTAGCCGGTGCCGGTCCCGGCCGTCGCGGCGGCGGCCGGGGTGGTGCTGACGGCGGCGGCGACGAGGACGCCGGCCGCGGCGGTGGCGAGCGCCGCGAGGGCGCCGCCGAGGGCGGTGGGTCGGTGCATGGCGAGCTCCACTTCGGATGCCCGCGCCGCGCGAGCGCCGCGGGCGGAAAGACCAGGGGGAGACGGCCCGCTCGTCATCGAGTACGCGGACAGCGCGCGCCGGGCCGTGTCACGTGGACGGCCACCCGCGGGGAGAAGCACCGGCGAATCCCGACGGCAGCTCGTGCCGTCGTGCCCTCGCGCCGGTGCGGAACCTGGCTCTGCCGCCCATTTTGATCAGCCGGCCTCGATGCGTCAACACGCGACCACGGGCCGCCTTCCTCGTCCGGCCGGAGGCGGACACGGAAGAGCCCCCGGTCCCGGGACGGGACGGGGGCTCTTCCGGTGAAAGCGGGGACTCAGCCGGCCTGCTCGGCCAGCTGGAGGAACTGCCGCTTCGAGGCGAGCGCCTGCTCGGCCTCCTTGATCCGGCGGGCGTCGCCGGCCGCCTGCGCCCGGGCCAGCCGGTCCTCGGCCTCGGCGACCTGGCTCCGCATCTGGGCCAGGAGCGGGTTGTCCTCCTTGGAGGTGCGCCGCCACGCCGAGTCCATGACCTCGCGGACCTTGTCGTCGATGGCGCGCAGCCGGCGCTCCAGCCCGGCGGCCGCCTCGCGCGGCACCCGGCCGGCCTCGTGCCACTGCGCCTGGATCTCCCGCAGCTTCGCCTGGGCGCCCTTCGGGTCGCCGTCGACGTCGAGCGCCTCGGCCTCGGCGAGCAGGGCCTGCTTGCGCTCCAGGTTGGCGCGCTGCTCGTTGTCGCGCGCCGAGAAGACCTCACTGCGGCGGGTGAAGAAGTCGTCCTGCGCCGCCCGGAACCGTTCCCAGAGCTTCTGCTCGGCCTCCTTGGAGGCGCGCGGCGCGGCCTTCCACTGGGCCATCAGGTCCTTGAGCTGGTTGGCCGTGGTGCCCCAGTCGGTCGACTCCTTGAGCTTCTCGGCCTCGGCGACCAGCTCCTCCTTGACCCCCTGCGCCTGCTTGCGCTGCTGGTCCAGGGAGGCGAAGTGGGCGCCGCGACGGCGGGTGAAGCCGTCCCGCGCGGCGGCGAACCGCTTCCACAGCTCACCGTCGGCCTTCTTGTCGACCCCGCGGATGGTCTTCCACTCGTCGAGGATCTCCTTGAGCCGGTCGCCGGCGGTCTTCCAGCCGGTCGACTCGGCGGCCAGCTTCTCCGCCTCCTCGACCAGGGCGGTCTTGCGCGCGAGGGCCTCGCCGCGGGCGGCGTCGCGGGCGGCGCGGGCCTCGCCGGCCTTCTCCTCGGCCACCGTGGCGAGCTTGTCCAGGCGGGCGGCCAGGGCGTCGATGTCACCGACGACGTGCGCCTCGGCCAGCGAGGCGCGGATCCGCCGGATCGTGGTCAGCGAGTGGCTGGCGTCCGCCGCGCCGGAGTTGAGCCGGGCCTCGGTCAGGTCCACCTCCGTCACCAGGTCGGCGAAGCGCCGGGCGAAATGGGCGAGCCCTTCCTCCGGTGCCCCCGCCTGCCAGGATCCGACCACCCGCTCGCCCTCGGCGGTCTTGACGTAGACGGTGCCGTCCTCGTCCACCCGTCCGAAGGCAGTCCAGTCGCTCATGTGCCCATCCTCGTTCTCCCGGCGTCGACGGGACACCTCCCGCGATCGCCGCCACGGCGCAGCAAAGTTCTCCCGGCATTGTCACAGGTCCGACCCGGTCCGTGTCGAGCGCCTGTCGTCGACCGTGACCATACGGTGTCGTAGCGCCTCGATGACCGGATCGGCGCGGGGACGCACCGGGGGATACGGATAGGTTGGTGCCGTGTCCCTGGTCGCCGCCGCCGTCTGCCCCCACCCGCCCCTGATCGTGCCCGAGCTGGCGGGTGCCGCCGCGCCCGAGCTGGACGACCTCCGCGCCGCCGCCGACGCGGCCGTGGCCCGGCTGCTGGCCGCCGATCCCGAGGTGATCCTGCTGCTCGGCGCCGGGCCGGAGACGGAGCGGTTCGGCAGCGCCGACCACGGCTCGCTGCGCCCGTACGGGCTGGACCGGCACGTGCGGCTCTGGAAGGTCAACTGCGCCGGGAGCGACCGCCTGCCGCTGAGCCTGACCATCGGCGCCTGGCTGGTGAACCGGTCCGGGACCGAGCTGCCCCGGCTGGCCCGGGCGGTCGCCGCGGACGCGTCCCCGGCCGAGTGCGCCGCCCTCGGCGCGGAGCTGGTCGCCGAGCCGGACGAGCGGACCGCGCTGCTGGTGCTCGGGGACGGGTCGGCCTGCCGGGGCGTCAAGGCGCCCGGCTACGACGACCCGCGCGCGCCCGCGTACGACGAGGGGGTTGCCCGGGCCCTGGCCGGCGCGGACGCGGCGATCCTGCTCGGCCTGGACCCGGTGCTGTCGGCGGAGCTGAGGGTCGCCGGGCGGGCGCCGTGGCAGGTGCTGGCCGGCGCGGCCCGGGCGGCGGGCGGCGACTGGCGCGGCGAGGTGAGCTACCACCAGGCCCCCTACGGCGTTGCCTATTTCGTGGCCAACTGGGAGAAGGCGTGACCGTCGTCGCCGTGGTCGGGCCGACCGCGGCGGGCAAGTCGGCGCTGAGCATCGCCCTCGCGCACGCCCTCGACGGCGAGGTGGTCAACGCCGACTCGATGCAGCTCTACCGGGGCATGGACATCGGCACGGCCAAGCTGACCCCGGCCGAGCGGGAGGGCGTGCCGCACCACCTGCTCGACATCTGGCCGGTGACCGAGCCGGCCAGCGTCGCCGAATACCAGAAGCTGGCCCGCGCGGCGGTCGACGACATCCTGGCCCGGGGGCGGGTGCCGCTGCTGGTCGGCGGTTCCGGGCTCTACGTGCGGGCGGTGCTGGAGCAGTTCGAGTTCCCCGGCACCGACCCGGCCGTGCGGGAGCGGCTGGAGGCGGAGCTGGCCGAGGTCGGCCCGGCGCCGCTGCACGCCCGGCTCGCCGAGGCCGACCCGGTGGCCGCGGCGGGCATCCTGCCGAGCAACGGCCGGCGCATTGTCCGCGCACTGGAGGTCGTCGAGCTGACCGGCGCGCCGTTCACCGCGTCGCTGCCGGCGCCGACGCCGTACTACCCGTCGGTGCAGCTCGGCGTCGACCTGGACACCGCACTGCTGGACGAGCGGATCGCGCTGCGGGTGGACCGGATGTGGGCCGACGGCCTGGTCGCCGAGACGCGGACGCTGGTCGGCGAGGGCCTGCCCGAGGGGCGGACGGCCAGCCGGGCGCTCGGCTACCAGCAGGTGCTGCGCTTCCTGGCCGGGGAGCTGACCGAGGCCGAGGCGCACGAGGAGACCGTCCGGGCCACCCGGCGGTTCGTCCGCCGGCAGCGCTCCTGGTTCCGGCGCGACCCGCGGATCCACTGGCTGGACTCGGCCTCGCCCGCGTTTGTCGACACTGCGCTGCGGGTGGCCGCCGAGCATCGGGAATGATGGAGGCGTGGAGTTCACCAAGGGCCACGGCACCGGCAACGACTTCGTCATCCTGCCCGACCCGGACGGGGCGCTCGACCTGACGCCCGGCCTGGTCGCCGCGCTCTGCGACCGGCGCCGCGGCGTCGGCGGCGACGGCGTGCTGCGCGTGGTACGCGCCGCCAAGCACTCGGAGGGCGTGGCGCTGGCCGGCGAGGCCGAGTGGTTCATGGACTACTGGAACTCCGACGGCTCGTTCGCCGAGATGTGCGGCAACGGTGCCCGGGTGTTCGTCCGCTACCTGCTGGAGACCGGGCTGGCCGCCCCGTCCGGTGGGACCGTGCCGCTGGCCACCCGGGCCGGCCTGGTGCGCGCCCGGGTGGAGGGGGCGGACGTCGCCGTCGAGATGCGCCGCCCCCGCCTGTACGACACGGCCACCGCCACCCTGGGCGGGCTCACCCTGACCGGCGCCGCCGTGGACGTCGGCAACCCGCACCTGGTCTGCGCGCTGCCCGCCAGCCTGGACCTGGGCGGCCTGGACCTCACCCGGGCGCCCGACGTCGACCCGTCCGTCTTCCCGGCCGGGGTGAACGTCGAGTTCATCAGCCCGGGCGAGCCGGTCGAGGGCACCGACGGGCACGTGCTCATGCGGGTCTACGAGCGGGGCTCGGCCGAGACGCTCTCCTGCGGCACCGGCGCCTGCGCGGTCGCCGCCGTGGCGCTGCGCGACGCCGGCCGGGAGATCGGCACGATGACCGTCGACGTCCCCGGCGGCCGCCTCACGATCACGATCACCGAGGACACCTGCTGGCTCGCCGGCCCCGCCGTCCTGGTCGCCACGGGCGAGATCACGCCGTCCGCCCTACCGGCCTGAACCCCACCCGTGCCGGCCCGCGCCCCCTCCTCGAGCAGTTGATCAAGAGGTTTGCGTCGGGAACGGGCACGTTCCCGTTCACCAAAACAACGAAACTCCCCAACGC
>NZ_JBEXGL010000028.1:0-68405 GCF_040607315.1 Micromonospora sp. NPDC005305
GCATCAGCGTGGACAACCTCGCCGACTGGATCGCCACCCGCGGCTACTCGGCGTCCTGATCCACCGGAAGCCACACGACAAGGGCCCGACCCCACGAGGGGTCGGGCCCTTTCGTCGTTGTCAGCGGTCGCCCGCGTGCACCGGCTCGTCGGCCTCGTCGGGCACCTCGACCTGTTCCAGGTGCCGGGCGCGGCGGCGCAACCACCAGGTGCTGGCCAGGCCGGCGAGCACCGCGAGGACCAGGCCGGCCCAGGAGATGTCCTTGAGCCAGTGCTCGGCGGCGCGGCCCACGGAGAAGAGCAGGTACGTGGTGCCGAACGCCCAGACCAGGCCGCCGGCCGCGTTGGCCACCAGGAACCGGCGGTACGGCACGTGCAGCGCCCCGGCGAGCGGGCCGGCGAGGATGCGGAGCAGGGCGACGAACCGCCCGAAGAAGACCGCCCAGACGCCGTGCCGGGCGAAGCTCTGCTCGGCGCGGGCGAGCTGCGCCGGGCCGAGGTGTTTCGGGAAGCGCCGGCCGAGCCGTTCGAGCAGCGGCCGCCCGCCGCGGCGGCCCACGGCGTACCCGATGGAGTCCCCCACGATGGCGCCGGCCGCGGCGGCGGTGGCCACCCACTCGGGCTCGACCACCCCGGCGGCGGCGAGCAGCGCGGAGCTGACCAGCACGATCTCGCCGGGTAGCGGGATGCCCATGCTCTCCACGCCGATGACCCCGGCGACGATCAGATAGATCACGCCCGGGGGCAGCGCGGAGAGCCAGTGCTGGACGTCGACCACCCCCGAACCCTACCCGCGCGGGCTCAGCCGGCGGGGGCGAGGAACTCCAGCCGGTTGCCGTGCGGGTCGTACGTGTGGAACCGCCGCATGCCGGGAATCTCCTCGTCGCCCCAGGTCACGGGGTGGCCGGCGGCGTCGAGCCGGGCGGCGAGCCGGTCCAGGTCGGTGCGGAGCAGCGCCGGATGCGCCTTGCGGGCCGGGCGGAAGTCGTCCTCGACGCCGAGGTGCAGCTCGACGCCGTACCCGGTGAACCAGCAACCACCGCGGGCGGCGAGGGCCGGCGGTTTGGCCTTCTCGACCAGCCCGAGCAGGCCGGCGTAGAACGACCGGGACGTTTCCTCGGAGCCGCGCGGGCAGGCCAGCAGGACGTGATGGATCATGGTGGCACCTCCTCGTCCCGAACCCTGGCACGAGGTTGCGCGAATAGCAAGACGGACGTACGGTTTTGTTGAGACCGACGCAGGTAAGTGTCGCCTAACCACGGCGGCACCCCGGCCGGTGCGACAAACTGCTCAGGACTACTCACGGTCGCTGGTGTGAAGGAGTACGACGTGGCGAGCCTCGACACCTTCGGTGCGAAGACCCAGCTACGCGTCGGAGACGCGAGCTACGAGATTTTCAGGATCGACAAGGTGGAGGGCCACGACCGGCTGCCCTACAGCTTGAAGATCCTGCTGGAGAACCTGCTGCGGACCGAGGACGGCGCGAACATCACCGCCGACCACATCCGGCAGCTCGGCGCGTGGGAGCCCACCGCCGACCCGAGCGTGGAGATCCAGTTCACCCCGGCCCGGGTGCTGATGCAGGACTTCACCGGCGTGCCCTGCGTCGTCGACCTGGCCACCATGCGCGAGGCCGTCCGCGACCTGGGCGGCGACGCCACCAAGGTGAACCCGCTCGCCCCGGCCGAGCTGGTCATCGACCACTCGGTCATCGCCGACCTGTTCGGTCGCGAGGACGCCTTCGAGCGCAACGTGGAGCTGGAGTACGAGCGCAACAAGGAGCGCTACCAGTTCCTGCGCTGGGGCCAGACCGCGTTCAACGAGTTCAAGGTCGTCCCGCCGGGCACCGGCATCGTGCACCAGGTCAACATCGAGTACCTGGCCCGCACGGTCATGGAGCGCAACGGCCAGGCGTACCCGGACACCGTGGTCGGCACCGACTCGCACACCACGATGGTCAACGGCCTGGGCGTGCTGGGCTGGGGCGTCGGCGGCATCGAGGCCGAGGCCGCGATGCTCGGCCAGCCGGTCAGCATGCTGATCCCGCGGGTCGTCGGCTTCAAGCTCTCCGGCGAGATGCCGGCCGGCACCACCGCCACCGACCTGGTGCTCACCATCACCGAGATGCTGCGCAAGCACGGTGTGGTCGGCAAGTTCGTCGAGTTCTACGGCCCCGGCGTGAGCGCGGTGCCGCTGGCCAACCGGGCCACCATCGGCAACATGTCCCCGGAGTACGGCTCCACCGTCGCGATCTTCCCGATCGACGGCGAGACCGTCCGCTACCTGGAGCTGACCGGCCGCGACCCGCAGCAGGTCGCGCTCGTCGAGGCGTACGCCAAGGAGCAGGGCCTCTGGCACGACCCGGAGCGCGAGCCGGAGTACTCGGAGCGCCTGGAGCTGGACCTCGGCACCATCGAGCCGTCCCTGGCCGGCCCGCGCCGGCCGCAGGACCGGGTGCCGCTGGGCAGCGCCAAGACGCTGTTCCGCTCGGCGTTGACCGACTACGTGGCCGAGGGCCAGGTGGACGGCGAGCGCGATCTCAAGCCGAGCGTGCCGCGGGAGAAGCTGCCCAGCGGGGCGGCCGGCCCGGCCGACGAGGCCAGCGCCGAGTCCTTCCCGGCCAGCGACCCGCCGGCCAACGACTACAGCGACCCGGCCGACGAGCCGCGGGACCTGGAGACCGCCGCGGCGGGGGCCGGTGGCCGCGCCACCAACCCGGTCCGGGTGACCGGCGCCGACGGCGCCGAGTACGAGCTGGACCACGGCGCAGTGGTGATCGCCGCGATCACCTCCTGCACCAACACCTCGAACCCGCAGGTCATGATCGGGGCGGCGCTGCTGGCCCGGAACGCGGTGGAGAAGGGCCTGGCCCGCAAGCCGTGGGTGAAGACCACCCTGGCCCCGGGCTCCAAGGTCGTCATGGACTACTACAACCGTGCCGGCCTCACGCCCTACCTGGAGAAGCTCGGCTTCAACCTGGTCGGCTACGGCTGCACCACCTGCATCGGCAACTCCGGCCCGCTGCCGGAGGAGGTTTCGGCCGCGGTCAACGACGGCGACCTCGCAGTCGTCTCGGTGCTCTCCGGCAACCGGAACTTCGAGGGCCGGATCAACCCGGACGTCAAGATGAACTACCTGGCCTCCCCGCCGCTGGTGGTCGCGTACGCGCTCGCCGGCACCATGGACATCGACCTGGCGAACGAGCCGATCGGCGAGGACGCGCAGGGCAACCCGGTGTTCCTGCGGGAGATCTGGCCGAACACCGCCGAGATCCAGGACGTCATCGCCTCGGCGATCGGCGCCACCGGCTTCAGCTCCGCGTACGCGGACGTGTTCGCCGGTGACGAGCGCTGGCAGTCGCTGCCGACCCCGACGGGCGACACCTTCGCCTGGGCCGGCGAGTCGACCTACGTGCGCAAGCCCCCGTACTTCGAGGGCATGGAGCGCGACCCGCAGCCGGTGCAGGACATCAGTGCGGCTCGGGTGCTGGCCAAGCTGGGCGACTCGGTGACCACCGACCACATCTCCCCCGCCGGCTCGATCAAGGCGGACTCCCCGGCCGGCAGGTACCTCGCCGAGCACGGCGTGGCGCGGCACGAGTTCAACTCGTACGGCTCCCGCCGCGGCAACCACGAGGTGATGATCCGGGGCACCTTCGCCAACATCCGGCTGCGCAACCAGCTCGTGCCGGGCGTCGAGGGCGGCTTCACGGTCAACCACCTGACCGGCGAGCAGACCTCGATCTACGACGCCTCGATGGCGTACCAGGAGGCGGGGGTCCCGCTGGTCATCCTGGCCGGCAAGGAGTATGGCTCCGGCTCGTCCCGCGACTGGGCGGCCAAGGGCACCATGCTGCTCGGGGTCAAGGCCGTCATCGCCGAGTCGTACGAGCGGATCCACCGCTCGAACCTCATCGGCATGGGCGTCCTGCCGCTGCAGTTCCCCGTCGACACCACGGCCGAGTCGCTGGGCCTGACCGGCACGGAGACCTTCTCGATCAGCGGCGTCACCGCCCTCAACGAGGGCGACACCCCGCGCACCGTGAAGGTCACCACCGACACCGGCGTGGAGTTCGACGCCGTGGTCCGCATCGACACCCCCGGTGAGGCCGACTACTACCGGCACGGCGGCATCCTGCAGTACGTGCTGCGCCGCATGATCGCCAACTGAGGTCGGCACGGCTGAGAAGGGCCGCTTCCCGCGCTCGCGGGAAGCGGCCCTTCGGCGTTTCCCGCCCGGACGACGGTGAGTTGGACCCCCTCGACCAGCACGAACAGCTCCCGCTTGGCGGTCGCCAGGCCCCGGGAGTCGAGCTGGTAGCCCTCGATCCAGGTCCACCCCCAGGGCGGGTGCCGGTCGGGGACCTCGCGGATCAGGCGGACGCTGATCGGCACCACGAACTGCGGGGAGGCGGCCCGGGACAGGAGGACGACGTCGCCGGCGCCGAGCCACCGACGTGGCACGCCGCTCACCGGAGCCTCAGCGCGACCGCCCGTGCCTCCTCGTCGGTGAGCGGCAGGAACCAGAGGAAGCGGCGCACGATCGCGACCGGGTCGGGGCCACCCGGCCGGCCGCGCAGGTCGCGGATCGCGCGGCGGGTGATCCGGGAGAACTCCGGGATCAGGGTCGCGCGCCGGGCGGCGTCCGTCGGGATCGCCCGCAGCGCCGGGCAGGGCCAGTCCCGGCCGCAGGCGTCACACCGCCAGGACGGGCCGCTCGCGGTGTGCGCGACGGCCGGGCCGCCGCGGGTCCGCCAGCGCGTTTCGGGCACGCCGTTGGTCATTCGGCCCGGGCCAGGGTACGGAGGGACGAGCGGCCCGATCGGGCCCGGCACGATCGGACGGGGCGGCGGCGGACCGCTTGTCGGCTGCGGCTTGTTCTCGGGCATCGTCGTCCCTCCTCGGCGTCGTCTGCACAGCAGCCTTCCGGGGGTTGCCGGACAATCACACAGCGTTATGTAATCTCCTGTGGACGGTTGTTTTGTTCCGGAGGGGACAGGCATGAACCACGCGTTTGTCGCCGCACTGGCAGAGGCGGGCCACACGGCCGAGAGCCTGGCTGGTCAGCTCGGTGTGCATCCGAAGACGGTCGCCCGGTGGGCAAACCCCGGGCACATCCCTCAGGGCCGGCACCGCGCCACCGTCGCAAGCCTCCTCGGCCGGCCTGTCGATGCGCTCTGGCCGGACGCGGTCCAGCGCCGCGAGCCCGTGTGGTTCCGGCCCTGGGTCGACATCGAGCGCGAGGCAGTCGCGCTGCGCGCGTTCCAGCTCGCCTGGGTGCCGGGACTGCTCCAGACCGGGGCCTATGCCCGCGCCACGTTCCTCGGCCAGCCGCTCACGACGGCCGAGGTCGCCGATCTGGTCGCGGCGCGGCTCGACCGGCAGGCGATCCTCACCCGGGAACGCGGGCCGTTCTTCGTCGCGGTGGTGGACGAGCAGGTTCTGCGCCGCCCCGCGGCCGGCGACCGCCGGCTCATGGCCGCGCAGCTGGCCCATCTCGTCGCCTGCGCCGAACTGCCCAGCGTCCAACTCCACGTCGTGCCGCGGGACACGCCGACGTATCCCGGGCTCGACGGGCCCTTCACCCTCGCGGAGCTGCGGGACGGCACGCGGGTGGCGCACGTCGACAGCCAAGCGCGCGCGCAGATCATCGACCAGGCATCCGAGATTGCTACGCTGGAGCGCCGGTGGGAACGCATCCGGGGCGAAGCTCTCCCCCGCAGTCGGTCCCTGGACCTCCTGAGAGAAGCGGCGACAGCATGGACCTGATCGGCGCCCGGTGGCGCAAGAGCACCAAGAGCGGCGGCAACGGCGGCGACTGCGTCGAGGTCGCGGACAATCTCACGGGCGTCGTCGGCGTGCGGGACTCCAAGGACCCGACCGGACCGGTGCTCACCTTCGACCCGGCCGCCTGGACCCGCTTCGTGGCGATGGCCAAGCGCGGCTGAGCGCCACCTCCAGTCCCCCGGAGCGTCCCGCCCTGCTCAGGGACGTTTGTCAGGGCCGCTGGGTACCGTACCGGGGTGGTCGATCAACGCCAGGTGATGAACTTCCGCGTGCGGGCCCAGCAGCTCGACCGGGCCGAGGGCACGCTCGACGACACCGCCGTGCTCGATCTCGGGGTGCAGGACACCGGCACGGACGGCGGCCGGTGGGCGCTGGCCATCCGCGGGGTCGATGTGCCGGCGTTGTCCGCGGAGGATCTGATCCTGCTGTGGACCGTGCGCGGTGCTCCCCACCTCTACCGCCGTGCCGACGCGGGCACGGTGGCGGCCGCGGTCGAGCCGTTCTCCGACGCCGACGCGGGCAAGCGCATCTATGACGCCGCCAGGCCGTTGAAGGCGGCCGGCATCGCCAACCTGGCGGCCCTCGACGAGCTGGCCGCTCAGCTGCGCGCCATCGTCACCAAGCCGATGGTGAAGGGGGACGTCTCCCGCCGCCTGGCCGAGGTGGTGCCCGAGCCCTATCTGCGGTTCTGCCGGCCGTGCGACGCCACCCACCTCTACGAGATGCCGTTCCGGCTGGCCGCCGTACGGGCCGGGCTGGAGTTGCAACTCGACACCTCGCCGCCGGTCCTGCACCGCATCGCGCGGTTCACGAAGGCCGCCACCGCGGGCGACCGGTTCGACCTCATCCGCGCGTACCTTCGTCTGCTCGGCCCGGCCACCCCCAAGCAGGTGGCCGACTACCTCGACGCCCCGGTCAAGGAGGTCAAGGCACGCTGGCCCGAGGATGTCGTCGAGGTGCTGGTCGACGGGGAGGCCCGCTCGCTGCTGGCCGCCGACGAGCAGGCGCTGGAATCGGCCGACACCACGGCCACCCGCCTGCTGGGCCCGTTCGACCTCTTCCTCCAGGCCAAGGACCGCGCGACCCTGGTGCCGGACCCGGCACGTGCCAAGGAGTTGTGGCCGGTGCTGGGCCGCCCGGGCGCCGTCCTGGTCGACGGTCAACTGGTCGGCACCTGGCGTCCCCGCAAGGCCGGCAGGACGCTGAAGGTCGCCGTCCAGCCGTGGCAGGCACTGTCCGCCACCACGCGCGAGAGCATCGTCGGGCAAGCCGAACGCCTCGCCGCCTACCGCGCCGTCTCCCTCGCCGGCGTCGACTTCGCCGCCTGACGGGCGACTGTCAGGCTCGCGTCCGGAACGGGGCGAGGGTGGCGCGGATCTGGTCGCCCGCGCCCCAGTCGTCGTCGAACTGGGCCAGCACGGCGAGGTGTTGCCGCAGCTGCACGATCGGCATGCGGGCCTGCCAGTCGCGGTCGAGGGCGGTCAGCTCCGCGTAGACCTCGAAGAACCGTTGCGCCTCGGGCGGGGGCGAGGTGGACCACAGGTGCGCGAGGTCGACCTCGGCCCACAGGTAGGAGACGGCCGGGTCGATCAGCGCGGGCTGCCCGTCCGGCGTGGCCAGGACGTTCTGTGCCCACAGGTCGCCGTGCGTCAGGCATGCCGGCCGGTCGGGCAGCAGGTCGGGCAGCCGGTGACACAACCGCTCCAGTGCCGCCCGGTCGCCGGCGTCGAGGGCCGCGTCGACGCGGGGCTGCCCGAGCCACCGCAGCAGCCGGTGCTGCGCGAAGAAGGCGAAGCCGTCGTCCTCCCAGGTGTTGATCTGCCGGCGGCGGCCCAGCCAGTTGTCACGGTGCCAGCCGAAGCGCGGATGGGTCGTGCTCGTGTGCAGGCGGGCGAGCGCGTGCGCGAACCGCTCCCAGAACGTCTCGCTGCGCGGCCGGGGCCGCAGCACCGACAACACCAGCAGTTCCCGGTCGGCCAGGATCACCTCGGGTGTCGCCACACCGCCGAGCTCCCGCAGGGCGGCCAGCAAGATCCTAGGTGAACAGCCGGCGACCTTGGCGGCAGGACAACCCGGGTGCGGCGTCAAGCGGACTCGTGTTGACTCTGGCGGTGGATCGTCAACGGCTCAGCAGCATCGCGCACTCGCACCATCCGATCGCGGCTCCGATCTTCGGTGTCAACGTCAACCGGCTCCTGCGCCGGGCGGGCCGCCAACCCGCGGCTCGTATCCTCGACCTCGGCTGCGGAGAGGGGTCCTGGGCGCTGCAGGCCCTCGCTCACTACCCGGACGGGCACGCCGACGGCGTGGACGTCAGCCGGTACGCCCTCGAACGCGCCGCCGGCGCCGCCGAGGCGCGTGGCCTCGCCGACCGGCTCACCCTGCACGAGCGCGACGCCCGGACGTACGTGCCGGACGGCGACTACGACCTGGTGCTGTGTGTCGGGTCGGCACACGCGTTCGGCGGGTTCGGCGAGACGCTGGAGCTGGCCGGCCGGCAGGTGAACGCCGACGGCATCCTCATGGTCGGTGAGGGGTTCTGGCAGGTCCCGCCGACGCCGGAGGCACTCGCGGCGCTCGACGCGAAGCCGGAGGAGTTCACCGACCTCGCCGGCCTGGTCGACGCCGCCGAGCGGGCCGGCTGGACGCCGGTGTACGCCCATGTCAGCGACGACGCCGAGTGGGACGACTACGAATGGTCGTGGATCGGCTCGCTCACCGAGTGGGCGTTGGACAATCCCGGCCATCCCGACGCCGCCGAGGCGCTCACCGCCGCCCGGGAGCACCGCGACCAGTGGCTGCGCGGGTACCGCAACGTGCTGGGCTTCGTGACGCTGGTGCTCCGCCGCAGCTGACCCGTCACGGCGTCCCGGTTTGCAGCACCTCCTTGAGCCGGGCGAGGTCACCGCTGACGAGCCCGGCGTCCCGTTCGAACTCGGCGTCGGTCATGCCGGGCGAGCGGCGCAGCGTGAAGACCACCTCGCAGCCGTCGCCGTCCGCGACGGCCCGCAGCGGCACGTACACCGTCTCGCCGGAGGGCGTCACGACCTCGTGGTCGAGCACGCCGTACTCGTTGCGTGGGGCGAAGGTGACCCGCGCACGGCCCTCCGGTGTCTCGACGAACCAGGCCCCCTGCTCCCGCACCACCGAGCTGCCCAGGCCGGGCGCCCAGCGGGGCAGGTTGGCCGGCTCGGCGACGAAGGCGTAGACGTCGGCGACGGGCCGGTCGATGTGCACGCTCAGGTGCCGGGATTCCGTCGACATCGCCCCATCATGGCAGCGCCCGCCGCCGGAGTCAGTCGCCGGCGGCCCGGCGGCGCTCCTCGCGCAGCTTCATGGCGTACTCCAGCAGCGTGATCAGTACCTCCTTGACCGACTCCCGATTCCGCGCGTCGCAGAGCACCACCGGAACGTCGGGGTCCAGGTCGAGCGCCCCCTGCACCTCGTCCAGCCGGAACTGCTTGGCGCCCTCGAAGCAGTTCACCGCCACCACGAACGGCGTGCCGCGCCCCTCGAAGTAGTCGATCGACGGGAAGCAGTCGGCCAGCCGGCGGGTGTCGGCGAGCACCACCGCCCCGATGGCCCCCAGCGCCAGCTCGTCCCAGACGAACCAGAACCGGTCCTGCCCGGGGGTGCCGAACAGGTAGAGCACCAGGTCGTCGCTGAGGGTGATCCGGCCGAAGTCCATCGCCACGGTGGTGGTGGTCTTCTCCTCCACACCGGACAGGTCGTCGATGCCGATCCCGGTCTCGGTCAGCACCTCTTCCGTCCGCAGCGGCCGGGTCTCGCTGACCGCGCCGACCAGGGTGGTCTTGCCCACGCCGAAACCGCCGGCGATCAGGATCTTGATCGCGGTGGGCAGCGGCGCCGCACCCGCCGGCCGCTCAGAGCGCCCGTAGTCCATTGATTACCGCCTCGAAAACACTGTCGTCGGGAACGCCGGCGGGGGTCGCCCGCGGCTCACGCACCTGCACCAGACTGCGGGCCGCCAGGTCACCCAGGAGGACCCGGACGGTGCCCACCGGCAGGTCGAGGTGGGCGGCGATCTCGGCCACGGACTGGATCCGCTGGCAGAGACCGACGATCGCCACGTGCTCCGGGCCGAGCCCGGACTCCGACGCCACCTCCGCCCGGGTCGCCGTGACCAGGGAGATCAGATCGAACGTGCCGGTCACCGGGCGGGCCCGGCCACCGGTCACCGCGTACGGGCGCACCACCGGGCCCGCGTGGTCGTCCACCCACTCGTGCTCCGCGGTCTCCCCCTGGCCGGTCATCGCGCCGGGTTCTCGCCGAGGGGCTGTTCCCGTGTCGGTGAGGCGACGAACCGGCCGACCCGGGTGACCAGCATGGCCATCTCGTACGCGATCAGGCCGACGTCGGCGTCCTCGGACGCCAGCACGGCCAGGCAGGCGTTGCGGCCGGCCGCGGTGACGAACAGGAACGACGACTGCATCTCGATGATGGTCTGCTGCACCTGACCACCGCCGAACCGCTTCCCCGCGCCCCGGGCCAGGCTCTGGATGCCCGCCGCCATCGCCGCCAGGTGCTCGCCGTCGTCCCGGCTCAACCCGCGGGACGAGGCCATCAGCAGTCCGTCGGTGGAGAGCGCCACGGCGTGTTCCGCCTGCTTGACCCGGCCGACCAGGTCATCCAGCAACCACGTCAGGTCTGCGCTCGAAGCCGTCTTCTGCGCCACTCGTCGTCCTCTTCTCCCCCGGCTGGTGTGCCGTGCTCGTCCGGGATCGCCGGATCGGCGGTCCCTAGGTCGCCTGACCGTCGCCGGTGTCCGGCGCGCCGGCTTCGTGCGCCCCGCCGAGCAGCCGGGCCGCGTCGGTCCGGCCGCGTCGGGTGCCGCTCTGGTAGGAGCTCATCATTCGGCGCACCTGCTCCGGTGGGCGCACCGTGTCGTCGTCGTCCCCGCCGTCGTCGTCCGCGGCGGTCTGGTCGTGCCGCAGTTCCGGCGCCAGGTTGGCCTGCCGGACCCGGACGGGCAGCCCGCCGTCGGTGCGGGCCGGCACCACGCCGTCCGCCGCGCCGCCGTCCGCGCGCGCCTCGGGCCGTGGGGCCTCCGCGGGCCGGGCCTCCACCGGGGTCAGCGCCACGGTGGGCTCGCCGAGTGCGGGCTGCCGTTTCCGGGTACGCGCCGGCAGCCCGGACGGGGTGAGCCGCGGCTCGTCCGAGTCGTCCTCGCGGGCCGGGGCGGGTGGTTCCGTGCCGTCCGCGACCGGCTCGGCCAGATCGGCGCTCTCGGCGAGGGCCACCGTGGCGGCCGGCCGATCGCCCGCGGGTTCGGCCGCCGCGCTCTCCGTCGCCGGGGAGGCGGGCGCCGCCGGGGCGGGCTGCCCGGCGCCGACCGGGAAGCCGCCGGAGATGCTCGGGTCCGGCCCGTCGTGCGTGACCAGTTCGAGCGGGATCAGCACCACGGCGGTCGTCCCGCCGTACGCCGATTCCTTGAGCTGCACCTTCACCCCGTGCCGCTCGGTGAGCCGGCTGACCACGAACAGGCCGAGGCGGGCGGCGTTGGCCAGGTTCAGCTCGGACCGGTCCACGATGCGCCGGTTCGCGGCGGCCAGTTCCTCCGCGCCCATGCCGAGGCCGCGGTCCTCGATCTCGATGGCGAAGCCGTTGGACACCATCATGCCGCGCACCTCGACGGTGGTGTGCGGCGGCGAGAAGGAGAGGCCGTTCTCGATCAGCTCGGCCAGCAGGTGGATGACGTCGCCGACGGCCCGGCCGGTCAGCGACACGGGGCCGAGCGGCCGCACGGTCACGCGGGTGTAGTCCTCGACCTCGGCGACCGCGCCGCGCACCACGTCGACCATCGGCACGTTGCGCCGCCACGCCCGGCCGGGCGTGGAGCCGGAGAGGACGATCAGGTTCTCCGCGTTGCGCCGCATCCGAGTGGCCAGGTGGTCGACGCGGAACAGGTCCTCCAGTTCCTCGGCGTCGTGTTCCCGGCGTTCCATGGCGTCGAGCAGGGTGAGCTGGCGGTGCACCAGCGCCTGGGTGCGCCGGGCCAGGCTGAGGAAGACCTCGCGGACGTTGCGGCGCAGCTCGGCCTGCTCGACGGCGGTGCGGATGGCGGTCTCCTGCACGGCGTTGAACGCCTTGCCGACCTGCCCGATCTCGTCGTCACCGGTCTGCAGCGGCGGCGCCTCGCGGGCGACGTCGACCTCCTCGCCGTGGCCCAGCCGCTCGACCACGCTGGGCAGCCGCTCGTTGGCCAGCCGGAACGCCGCCTCGCGCAGCCGTTCGAGCTGCCGGACCAGCGCCCGGGCCGTGGTGATGGAGACGACGATGGACGCGACGACCGCGATGAGGCCGAGGCCGGCGGCGAGCACCAGCCGGACGATGACGCCGACGGCGACCGGGGTGGCCCGGGCCACGATGTCGTCGCCGCCGGCGAGGATCACGCCGCGCAGGTCCTCCATCGAGCGGCTGGAGGCGGCCTGCCAGGCCGTGGCGGTGACGGGCGGGCGCACGTCGCTGCCCTTGGCGGCGAGCACCCGGTCCTGGAGGGCACGGAGCTGCCGGAACGACTCCCCCTCGGTCATCTGCTGGTAGCGGGCCCGGTCGGTGGGGGCGAGGTCGCGGGCGGTGCGGTCGGAGAGGAACATCTGGGCGCCGACCAGCCGGGCGAAGGCGGTCTGCTCGGCCACGGTCATCCGGTTGGCCGCCACCGCGCCGGTGAGCAGGGCGTCCTGCTGGGACAGCAGCTCCCGGGCCCGGTTCAGGTCGATGAGCGCGGCGGTGTCCCGGGCGATCTCGTCGTCGTCCAGGCCGCCGAGCGCGTCGAAGACACCGAAGATGGCGTCGACGGCCTCGTTGTACGCGGCCAGCGTCGCGGTGCGGTCGATGGTCTTGCGGCCCACCTCGGCGCGGACCGCGCCGAGCTGCTCGACCTGGGTCTTCAGGTCGGTGATGCGCTGCTCCAGCTCGTCGCTGGCGGGGATCTCGGTGCGCCAGTCCTGCGCGGAGCGCCACAGCGTGGCGGCGCTGTCGTCGGTGCGCTGCCGCTGGGCGACGAGTTCGGAGAGCTGGTCCGGGTCGGACTGTCCGAGGTACAACAGCGACAGCCGCCGCTCGTTCTGGAGCTGGAGCAGCAGCGGATCGGCCGGCTCGAAGACCCGCGCGTTGAGCGCCTGCACACCGAGCAGGTTGAACCCGTCGCGCACCGTCACCCACGCGGCGAAGGCCCAGAGCGCGATCAGGGACGCCAGAAGGGCGATGATCTTCGTACGGAGATTCGTACTGCGGGAACGCATCACACCGTCCTGGCCCGGTATCCGATCAGTCGGAAATCCGATCGACTCCGGCGCACGCTAGCAGTCGTCGTGAACTCCATTCAAGCGATCCTGATCATGGTGTTGCCGGCCCGGTGGAAGTTGGGTCGGCCGACCACGACGCGGCCAGCACCGCTGCGCGCACGATCAGGGTCGGGCGGTAGAGATCCTTGTCGTGCCACAGAAGCGGCCCATCAGCGCGTCCGTCCCACTCGGACAGTCGTCGCCGCCCCCGCGCGAGCGCCGCATCGACCCTCGTATCTTCCGGCCGGGCGGCGCCGGACAGCGCGAGCACCGCGTACGCGGTCTCCTCGGCGGTGCCGCCCCAGCGCCCCCACGAGCCGTCCGCCCGCTGGCTGTCCAGCAGCCAGCCGACGCCCCGCTCGACGGCGGCCCGCACCCCGGTGCCGGTGGCGTTCTCGGCGAGCGCGAGCAGCACGCAGTAGGTCGCGTAGCACGCCGACGCGTGCCACCGGTCGCCCCACCGGCCGTCCGGCTCCTGCCGCTCGACCAGCCAGCCGGCGACCCGGTCCATGGTGGCCGCCACGCCGGGGTGGCCGGGGTGCTGGCCGAGGGCGTCGAGGACGTGCGCGTTGGTGGTCACCGACGCCCCGTCCTCCCCCGGCCAGGTGCAGAAGTGCCGCCCGGTGTCGTACGCGTCGAGCCGGGACACGTCGAGCGGCCGGCCCAGCCGGGCCAGCGCGTAGAGGGTCACCGAGGTGGTGTCGGCGTCGGCGGGCAGCCCGGGTCCGGTGGCCGCCCCGGAAGCCCCGACGGCCGCCCGCAGCTCGGCCACGAGCGACCCGGGGACGGTCAGCGGCACGCCGGCGCGGGCCAGGATGCCGAGCACCCAGGCGCGCTCGAAGACGGTGATCGGGCTGGCGCAGGGCACCGGACCGCGCCCGCCGACCGTCCGGAGGTAGTCCAGGGCGGGGCCGGGCTCGGGGCGACCGAGCCAGGCGGCCGTCGCGGCGGGCGAGGCGCCGACGGCGCCCGCCTCGGTGGGCCGCACGCCGGCCGCCCGGCAGGCGCCGTCGCCGGCCACCTCCAGGGCGTGCGCCAGCTTCTCCGGGACGGGCCGCCCGCTGGCCAGCAGGCCGCGTACCCGGGTCAGCCGGCCCGGGTCGAGACCGGCCGGCAGTGGCAGGCGGACCCCGGCCCAGTCGGCCAGGCCGGCCGGGGGTTGCGCGAGGTGCCGGTCGACGGCCTCGCGCAGCGCCGGCACGATCAGGTCGGTGGCGGGCAGGTCGGGCGGGGCGCCCGCGTCGAGGGCGCCGGCCAGGAAGGTCAGGCCGCGGTGCGCGGCACCGGCCAGCGGCGCGGCGGGACCGTGCCGCCGCAGCACGGTCAGCAGGGCCTCGGTGGCGCTCAGGGTGGGTACCAGGGCGTACCCGCCGGGGCCGCCCCACCCGCCGTCGGCGCGCTGCCGGTCGAGCAGCCAGGAGACGCGGACGTCGTGGCCGGGCAGCCACGGCGCCAGGGCGACCAGCCGGCCGGTCTCGTAGACCGACGCGGAGGTCTGCCCGGCCGGGTTGTCCACCATGGCCTCGACGAGTTCCCGGGCCTGCCCGGCGCGGGCGTCGCCGGCACGGGTGACCGGCGCCGGACCGGCGGTGAGGCTCACTGGGCGCCCCAGAAGTCGGTGAGCCGGTAGAAACCGCTGGTGAAGCCGAGCTGCCGGGCCAGGAAGTCGGCCTGCCGGGGGCAGTCGGGCGCCAGGCCGGCCAGCAGCCGCCGGCAGTGCTCGACCTGCTCCGCCAGGCGCCGCTCGATCTCCGCCGGGTCGTCCACCAGCATGAGCGCGTTGAGGTCGCCCCACTCCCGGTCCCGCCGGTGGGTGCCGAGGTCGTTGACCAGCCGCAGGGCCCGCTGGACCTCGTCGCTCACCGCGATGAGCCGGGGCAGCTCCCGGTGCGTGCCGGCGTCCCCGGTGTGGATCCAGTGCGCCACGTTGACCACCGTGGCGGCGAGGTTGTCGGCGTTCGCCAGGTAGTCGGCGAGCGTGGGGTGCGCGCCCTGCTTCCACTCCCACTCGCGGGCCATCGCGTCGAGGGTGCGGGCCATGGCGTCCCGCCACG
Organism: Micromonospora sp. NPDC005305; assembly: GCF_040607315.1. NCBI lineage: Bacteria > Bacillati > Actinomycetota > Actinomycetes > Micromonosporales > Micromonosporaceae > Micromonospora > Micromonospora sp. NPDC005305. The sequence continues at coordinate 15,147 of NZ_JBEXGL010000028.1, forward strand.
GCTCGCCCAGCTCGGCGTAGGCGGGGGTGGCGGCCAGGTCATCGCGCAGCTCGGCGAGGAACCGGCCCAGCGGGTCGTCGGGCGCCGCGCCGTCGACCACGGCGAGGCAGGACTTGACGATCCGGTCGACCTCCGACCGGGAGGCCGCCAGGTGGTCGACCTGCCAGTCGACCGCGAACCCCCAGAGCACGGCGCGGTTGGTAAGCGCCAGCTCCTCGGCGGTACACCACGGCGCGCTGAACGACATGGCGAGGGCGATGCTGCTGAACAGGGCCGCGTCGAACGGCCGGCCGGGAAACAGCTCGGCGTGCCCGGCCGCGCACCGCTGCAGGTCGCGCTGGCCCTTCGCGGCGAGCGCGCAGATCCGGCCCTGCTCCGCGGCGGCGGCGACCGGATCCGGCACCTCCCCGCCGGTCATGCCGGCTCCGCCCGTCGGTCGGCGGCCAGCAGGGTCAGCTCGACCCGCTCGCGTGGCCGCAGCGCCGCGGCCAGCCGCAACCCGGGTACGCCGGGACGGCGCAGCCGGAACCGGTAGCGGCTCAGCATCGTGGCGAGGATGAGCTGCGCCTCCAGGTAGAACAGGTACATGCCGAGGCACTGGTGGGGGCCGCCGCCGAACGGGAAGTGGGCGTACCGGTGCCGGGCGCGCACCCGCTCGGGCCGGAACCGTTCCGGGTCGAACTCGTCCGGCCGGTCCCAGAACTGCCGCATCCGCTGGGTGATCAGCGGGCTGGCCACCATGGTCGCCCCGGCCTCGATCGGCACGCCGTCGATGACGTCGTCGGCCACCGCGCGGCGCGGGATGATCCAGCCGATCGGGTAGAGCCGGAGCAGCTCGTCCAGGACCATCCGGGTGTAGGTGAGCTCGGCGAGGTGCTCGCGGCGCACCGGTTCGTCGCCCACCACCCGGTCGATCTCGGCGTAGAGCCGCTCGGCCACGTCGGGCCGCTGCTCCAGGTGGGGCCAGGCCCAGGTGAGCACGTTGATGGTGGTCTCGGTGGTGGCCGCGAACATGGCCACGGTGTCGTTGCGGACCTGGCGCTCGTCGAGCTGCCGCCCGTCGTCGGTGCGGGCCTGCCAGAGCGTGGAGATGATGTCGTCGCCCTGGTCGGCCACGGCCCGGGTCTCCCGGACGATCGGCACGAGCACCTCGTCGACGATGCGGACGGCACGCCGGAACGGGCGGTCCCCCGGCATGGGCAGGGAGAGCGGGGCGAACGGCACGACGATCCGGGGGATCACCGCGCTGGCGATGACGTCCTGCGCGTCGATCACCCGCAGCGCGTCCGGCACGGAGATCTTGTCGGCGAAGAGCACCCGCATGATCGCCCGGCTGACGATCCGGGCCTGCTCGGTGCCGATGTCGACGGGGCGCCCGGCCCGGAACGGCTCGTCCAGATCGTCGACGGCGTCCCGGATGGCGTCGGCCATGCCGTCGATGAGCGCCTCGACCCGCTTGGCGGTGAACATCGGCTGGAGCATCCGGCGGCTGGCTGACCAGATCTGCCCCTCGCCCAGGATGCCCTCGCCGAACAACCGCTTGACCGGGCGCCAGAACAGCCCGTCGCCGGCCCGTTCGTAGTTGTCCGCGCGGTCGCGCAGCACGTGCTGGACGTGCCGGGGGTGGGTGACCAGGTACGGGCGGAACGAGCCCAGGTTCAGCCGGGCGAGCGCGCCCCCGGTGCGGTTGCCGACGTCGATCAGCGCGCGGGCCGGGTCCCGGAGCATGCCGGGCAGGATCTGCCGCAGGGGAACGGTGTGGGGCCGCCCGCTGGGCCGGGGCGCGGTCGGCGACTCGTCCACGTGAATGGCTCCCTTGTTGTACCCAGTGTCGCGACACCGTCATGAACCGTGACGTTGCCCGCGAGCATGTCATCCTGAACGACGGATAAAAAGGCGGACAGGAAAATATCTCACTCCACAACAATCCCGATGTCGACAATGGAGCCGGTGGGATTTGCGTCACGCCGGAAGCCTTTCGGCGGGCAGATGCATCCACAGTGGAGTTTGTAGGCGGCTTCCGGCGCAGGTCCGCCCGGCGCCGCCGTCCACCCGCCGCTCGGACCGGCCTGAGCCGTCCGGGCGGGCCGGCGCGGTCAACTCCTCCCGGCCGACTGGGGAGAACCCGGGCGCGTGCCCGCCCCCTGTGCCAAGCTTCGGGCATGGACGACAAGACCATCCTGAGCCGGATCTCCGAACTCGTCGACGAGGAGCACCGGCTGCGCGCGGCCGCGCAGGAGCACGAGGCCGGCACCGACGACGAGGCCAAGGAGCGGCTGCGGGCCCTGGAGGAGTCCCTCGACCAGTGCTGGGACCTGCTCCGCCGCCGCCGGGCGGCGCGCCGGACGCACGGCGACCCGGACGCCCAGGGCCAGCGTCCCGTGACCGAGGTCGAGCGCTACCTCCAGTGACCCGGGGCCGGCGGCCGACCGCCGTGCCGGCGTCCCGGGCGGGCCGGTGCCCGCCCGGGACGCGCCGCGCTCAGCGCAGGCCCGCCTCCCGCAGCAACACCTCGGTCAGCGCCTCCGGGTCGATCTCGGAGGCGGGCAGGCCGCGGGCGGTGAACCAGGTGCCCACCACCCGGACGTCCCGACCCAGGAACTCCGCCCCCTGCGGGTTGGCCACCACGTCGACCACCTGCGGCAGGTCGATCATGACCAGCCGCCCGGCATGCACCAGCAGGTTGTACGGGGACAGGTCGCCGTGGGCGTACCCGGCGCGGGCCAGCACCACCAGGGCGTCGACCAGTTGCTCCCACAGGTCGCGCAGGTCGGCACCCTCCGGCCGGAGCTGGGCCAGCCGGGGCGCGGCCTCGCCCGCCTCGGCGTCGCCGACGAACTCCAGCATCAGCTCGGTGCCGAGCAGCTGCACCGGGTAGGGCACGGCGATCCGCCCGGAGGCGGCGCCGATCTCCCAGAGCCGGGCGAGCGCGGCGAACTCGGCCGCCGCCCACTGCCCGGCGATCACCTGCCGGCCGAACGAGGTCCGGCCGGCCATGGCCCGCATCTCCCGGGAGCGGCGCACCCGGCGCCCCTCCAGGTAGCCGGCGTCGCGGTGGAAGAGGCGGTGCTGGGGATCCCGGTACCGCTTGGCCGCCAGCAGGCAGCCCCGGCCGGTGTCCGGCACGGCACGGCGGACCAGGTGGACGTCCGCCTCCTTGCCGGTCTTCAGCACCCCCAGCTCGGTGTCCCTCGCGGCCAGCTCGGTGACCAGCCACTCCGGGTGGGGTTCGGGCCCGTGCACGGCCTGGTCCCAGGAGGACCAGCTGTCCTCCGCGTCCGGCTCGGCGTCGGGGTCGGTGAGGACCGGCTCGGCGTGCCGGCCCCGCTTCAGGAAGGTGGATTCGTCGTCGTCGAAGCGGCTCTTGCCGCGGCCACGGCGCTGCGGCGCCGGGAAGTCGTGATCGCGCACGGGTGGATCGGTCCTTCGATCGAGGCTGGTGGAGGCAGGTGGTTGGACCCTGCAAAGACGGCCATGACCGACCTCCTCTCCTCGACCGGGCACCGCCCGGCTGCGCCCTCGCGCCGCACCATGGTCACGGGCGGCCACGGGCGGGTCAACCGAATTTCGCTCAGCCGGCCAGGACGGCGGCCACCGCGGCGATCAGCCCGTCGACCGTGCGGGTGGGCGCGAACCGGGTGTCCGACCACCGGCGCCCCCGGTGCAGCCAGACGCTGGGCAGGCCGACCGCCGTCGCGCCGCCGATGTCCGCCTCCGGGCTGTCGCCGATCACCCAGGCGCCGCGCAGCGGCATCCGGGCCCGCTGGGCGGCCAGCGCGAAGATCCGCGGGTTGGGCTTGCTGACCCCGGCCTCCTCGGAGATCACCCAGTCGGCGATGTAGCGGTCCAGCCCCGTCCGGCGGATCTTGGCGTCCTCCTGGCGGGACGTGCCGTTGGTGACCACCACCGGCACCCAGCCGGCGTCGTCGGCGATCCGCAGCGCGCAGGCCACCAGAGGATCCAGCCGGGTGAACGCCACCACGCCGTCGTGCAACTCCTCGACCAGGTCGATCGAGGGGATGCGCACGTCGTACCGGTCGCGGATCGCGTCCGCCACGTCCCAGCGGTCGGTCAGGCCGTCGGCGTCGACGGAGAGCAACCACTCGATGTCGGTGGGCGGCGCGCCGATGCTGTCCAGGAACCGCTCACCCCAGGCGCGGAACGGCCCCTCGCGGTCGAGCAGGGTGTTGTCCAGATCGAGCAGGAGCAACGGCACTCGGGAACCTTACGGGACGGGCTGCGCGACCGACAGGCCCGAGGGCATCACGCCGTCCGTCAGCCGACGAGCGTCGTTCGGGCGAGCCCCTGATCGGGCAGCCGGTCGGTGAGCATGGTGTGTGCCGCGCGGGTGGCGCCGAGGGCAGCCGGGTCGAGGGTCGCCACCAGCACCTCCTCGCCGGTGTCCGCGCCCCGGGCCAGCGGCCGGCCCTCCGGCTCGTAGACGGCGGCGCCGCCGTTGAACCGCCACGGGTCCGCGCCGCCCACGGCGTTGGCGAAGACCACGTACATGGTGTTGTCCAGGGCGCGCGCGGCGTAGTAGAGGTCGCGGCGGTGCTCGGAGCCGGCCAGGTAGCCGCTCGGGCACAGGTAGCCGTGCGCGCCGGCGACGGCGGCGGCCCGGCCGTGCTCGGGGAAGCAGCCGTCGTAGCAGATGCCGAGGCCGAACAGCCAGCCGTCGACCAGCAGCGAGGCGCCCCGCCGGCCGGCGTCGAACAGCTCGCGCTCGCCGCTCCAGAGCTGCTGCTTGTCGTACGCGGCGGTGACCGCGCCGGTCGGGTCGACCAGCAGGGAGGAGATGGTGCGCCGCCGGTCGGGGTGGCGGACCGCCGCGCCGATCACCACGCTCGTCCCGCCGTCGCGGGCGGCCGCGCGCAGCGGGTCCAGCCGCGCGTCGTCGACCCGGCCCTCGGGGTCGGCGGCCACGTCGGTGCCGGTCGGGTCGGCGCCCAGGGTCGGCGGGTGGTACGCGGGCAGGAACAGCTCGGGGAACACCACGACCCGGGCGCCGGTGGCCCGGCCCACGAGGCGGGCGGCCAGGGCGGCGTTGCCGGCGACGTCACCCGGAACGGGTTCGGCCTGCACGGTGGCCACGGTCAGCGGGCGGGTGGGGAGGGGCACGGCCTGGGTCACCGGAGGATCCTAACCGGCGCGGCCGGCGGAGCCGATCATGCGAAACCGCATCTCAAGCCGTACGTACGGTTTGCATCGACCGGGCTCACCTGGAACGATCGTGACGTGCCCAGAGTAAGCCAGGACCAGCTCGACGCGCGCCGGCAGGAGATCCTCGGCGCCGCACGGGCGTGTTTCGCCCGGCACGGCTACGAGGGTGCCACCGTCCGCCGGCTGGAGGAGGCCACCGGGCTCTCCCGGGGCGCGATCTTCCACCACTTCCGAGACAAGGACTCGCTCTTCCTCGCCGTGGCCGAGGACGACGCCGCGATCATGGTGGAGACCGTGGCCCGCAACGGCCTGGTCCAGGTGATGCGGGACCTGCTCGCCGGGGCGGTCTCCCCGGACACCACCGGCTGGCTCGGCAGCCAGCTCGAGGTCTCCCGGCGCCTGCGCACCGACCCCGCGTTCGCCCGCCGCTGGGCGGAACGCTCGGCGGCGATCGCCGAGGCCACCCGGGAACGCCTGCTCCGCCAGCGGGAGGCCGGGGTGCTCCGCGACGACGTGCCGATCGACGTGCTGGCCCAGTTCCTGGAGCTGGCGTACGACGGTCTGGTGCTGCACCTGGCGATGGGCCGTCCCGCCGGTGACCTGGGCCGGGTGCTCGACCTGGTCGAGGAGGCCGTCCGCCGGCACTGACCGGCCCCGGATATCGGTCCGGTAACTCGACCGCTCGGGGAGATCACCGCTGGCGGACCTGCTCCACAATGAGCCGCGATCCCTCGCGACAGGAGCAGCGACTAGTGGTTGCTTTCCTTGCTAAAGCTGTCCACAATGGGCTGTCGTGGGTAGCGTTTATCGGATCGGCGAGTTTGCTAAGCGGGTGGGCCGTTCGGTGAGTACGGTGCGCCGGTGGGAGGCGGAGGGCCGGATCGCGGCTCGTCGTCTGCCGTCCGGACAGCGGTACTTCGACGATTCCGATGTGCGCCGGGTGCTTCAGCCGGGCTTCGACGTCGACCGGCGGAAGGTTGTGGTGTACTGCCGGGTCTCGTCGCCGGGTCAGAAGCTTGAGTTGGCCTCGCAGGTGGCGGCGATGCAACAGTTCTGCCTCGCTCGTGGTCTGGCCGTGGACGAGTGGATCAGCGAGGTCGGCGGCGGGATGGACCTTCGCCGCGAAAAGTTCCTGGCGTTGATGGACGCGGTCGACCGGGGTGAGGTAGCCACGCTGGTGGTGGCGCACCAGGACCGGTTGGCCCGGTTCGGGTTCGACTTGCTGGAGCATCTGGCGGCGCGCGGCGGCTGCGAGATCGTCGTCGCCAACCAGGAGTCCCTGTCCCCGCAGCAGGAGTTGGTCGAGGACCTCCTGGCCGTCGTGCACACCTTCTCGCACCGGCTGGACGGTTTGCGCCGCTACGAGAAGGAGTTGAAAAGAGCGGACTTGGCCATGGAGGGTGACCGGTGAAGGTCACCCGGATCGCCTACTCGGCCCGACTGAACCCGGGCAAATACGCCGCCCTGGCGGAACAGGCCCGCCGGTTGGGCCGGGTGCGCAGCGAGGTGTGGCAGCGCTACGGCTCGATCAACGGTGTCGGGGCCGGACTGCGGGACCGTCAGGTGCGCGACCGGTGGCTGGCTGACGGCACGCATGTGCAGTTCGCCGTGTTGGCGAATGCGTGGAAGGAAACCGTCCGCGATGCCATGGCCGACATCGCCGCGAACCTCGGGGCGGCCAAGGTCGACGTCCGGCGGGCGATCAGCCGACGCACCAACGACCCGGCCGAGCGTAGGCGGATGTTCACCGCGCTGAAGGCCGACCAATGGGCTGACGATCCGTTCCTGGCCCGGCAGATGCGCAAGCACTGGAAGCGGGGCCACAACCGCACGCACGATCAGATCGTGGTACGCGCCGACAAGTACCACACCGCCGTCGATGGGCGGGGACGGTTGTGGCTGGCGATTCCCGGTCTCGAGCCCCGCAAGATGGTCAGGATCCCGCTGTCCACGACCGTCGCCCCGACCGGGACGCTGCGCCTGATCCTGCGCGGCGGCCGAGTCGAGGTGCACTACCAGATCGACGCGGCGACGATGCGCTCATCTCAGCGCCCGTGCGGCGACCGCAGGCTCGGCGTGGACAAGGGCTACACCGAAGCCCTGACCGACTCCGACGGCCAGCCCCACGGTGAACAGCTCGGCGTGCTGCTCACCCGCGAGTCGGACCGGTTGAAGGAACGAAACCGCCGTCGGGCGAAGCTACGCTCAATCGCCAACACCGCCGCCCTGCGTGGTGACCACGCGAAAGCGCACCGAATCAAGGCCAACAACCTCGGCACGATCAAGCGGGACCGGCAGGCCGCCCGACACCGAGCGCGGGTGCGCACGGAGATCTTCACCGCCGTGCACGAGGTCGTGGACAAGGCCGCCACCGTGATCGCCGAGGATCTCACCAAACGCTTCACCGGCCGCAAAACGCTGAGCAAGAACATCAACCGGCGTCTCGCCGCGTGGACCAAAGGAGTCACCGCCGAGGCACTGAAAAGCGTGTCGGAGCGCAGAGGTTCTGCGCTCGTACATGTCAACGCCGCCTACACCTCACAAACCTGTCACCGCTGCGGCGCCTTCGGCCGACGCAGCGGGGACCGGTTTCACTGCACTCCGTGCGGGGTGGTGTGGCAGGCCGACGTGAACGCCGCGATCAACATCCTGCACCGAGCCGGCGACCCCGACATCGCCCTGCACACCCCACACCAGAAGGTGAAGCAGATCCTGCAGGACCGGACCGATCGCCACCGGACCAGACTGCCGGTCCAGGACTCCAACCCAGCCACCACCGGGCGGAGAGCGAACCATCCGAACCGCTCAACTATGAGCAACAAGTAGGAAGCAGCAGAGCATGACAGTCCTCGCGGGCGACACCTGGGGCATCCCCGGCCCCGTCTTCCTCCGCTGGTACCTCGTGACGGCCGTCGTGCTGGTCCTCGGCACGCTGGTGTACCGGTGGCGCGCGCTGGCCGGCACCCCGGTGCAGGGCGGTGGGCCCCTCGGGCCGCAGCAGGTCGCGTACCTCAACGGGGGCGACCAGCTCGCCGTCTGGACCGCGCTCGGCGGGCTGCGCCGCGCCGGCGCGGTCGGCGTACGCCCCGACCGGCGGCTCACCACCGGTGGCCCGCTGCCGGCCGGGGTCACGCCGCTGGACCAGGCCATCCACCACGCGGCCAACCGGGGCCTGCGCTCCCGGGAGCTGGGCCAGGACGAGTGGGTCCGGCGCGCCCTCGACGAGCTGCGCGACGGTCTCGTGCGCCGCGGCCTGGCACTGGACAAGGAGCGGCGCGCGACGCTGCGCCGCGGCGCGCTGCTCGTCGGGGCCCTGCTGGCGCTCGGCTTCGTCCGGGCCTTCGTCGGCATGTCCAACAGCCGGCCCGTCGGCTGGCTGATGCTCACCCTCGTGCCGCTGTTCATCGCATTCTTTCTGCTCAACCGGGTGCCGTGGCGCACCCGCGCGGCCGACCGGGCGCTGCGGGAGCTGCGCCGCCGGCACACCTGGCTGCGTCCCTCCGCCGCGCCGGCCTACGCCACCTACGGGCCGTCCGACGCCGCGATGGGCGTCGCGCTGTTCGGCACCGCCACCCTCTGGAGCATGGACCCGGGCTTCTCCGAGCAGGCCGAGATCCAGCGCCAGGCGATGGGGTCCGCCGGCAGCTCCGGCAGTTCCTGCGGAGGCGGCAGCTCCTGCGGGGGCGGCAGCTCGTGCGGCGGGGGCAGCTCCTGCGGGGGCGGTGGCGGGTGCGGCGGATGACCGCCGGACCGTCGGGTGTGGGCATCGGGTGGCGGCCGGAGATCGCCGGCTTCGTGGCCGGCCTGCCCGGGCTGCGCTTCGTCGAGGTGGTCGCCGAGACGGTCGCCCCGGCCGGGCCCCTCCCCGACGGCCTGGCCGAGCTGCGCGGGCGGGGCGTCACCGTCGTACCCCACGGGGTGAAGCTCTCCCTCGGCGGCGCGGAGCCGGTCGACCCGGCCCGGGTGGCGCACCTGGCCGGTGTGGCCGCGGCGCTGGACGCGCCGCTGGTCAGCGAGCACATCGCGTTCGTCCGGGCCGGTGGTCTGGAGGCCGGTCACCTGCTGCCGCTGCCGCGCAGCCGCGAAGCGGTGGCCGCGGTGGTGGCCAACGTGCGCCGGGCGCAGGCGGAGCTGCCCGTGCCGCTGGCCCTGGAGCCGATCGCCGCGCTCTTCGACTGGCCGGACGACGAGCTGGACGAGGCCGACTTCCTCACCGAGATCCTCGACGCCACCGGGGCGCTGCTGCTGCTCGACGTCGCCAACGTGCACGCCAACGCGCGCAACCGGGGCGGCGACCCGGCCGACCTGCTGGACCGGCTGCCGCTGGACCGGATCGCCTACGTGCACGTGGCCGGCGGCGCCGAGCGGGGCGGCTTCTACCACGACACGCACACCGACCCGGTCCCCGCCGAGGTGCTCGACCTCGTCCGCGAGCTGTGCGACCGGCGCCGGCCTCCGGCGCTGCTGCTGGAACGCGACGGCCACTACCCGCCCGCCGCCGAGCTGCGCGGCGAGCTGGACGCCCTGGCCGCCGCCTCCTCGTACCCGGTGGTCACGTGACCGGCGGCGACCTGGCCGCGCGCCAGGCGGAACTGGTCGCGGCGCTGGTGGCCGGCGGGCCGCTGCCGCCCGGGTTCGCCGCCGCGCCCGTCGAGGCGGCCCGGCGGGCGCTGCTGCGTAAGCGGGCCGGCGACGTGGCCCGGCACTGGCCGCTGCTCGCGGCCGGCCTCGGCGACGCCTGGCCGGCCACCTTCGCCGGCTGGGCGGCCGGCCGCCCCACCAACGGCTCGTTGCGCGACGGCTGGGACCTGGCCCGGGAGCTGCGCGACCGGGGCGCCCTGCCACCGCTGGGCGCGGAGGAACTGGCCGCCCGCGAGGCGGCGAGCCGCTACGACGGCCGCAGCGCACCCCGGCCCCGCCGGCTGCCGGCCGTCGCCCGGGCCGGCGGCGCCGTCGCGGCCCAGCTCGCCGGCCGGGTACGCCTGCTCCGGCCCGCGCCGCGCTGAGAGCGGGTGGCAGGCGCCCGCAGGGTACGGCAGGATCGGCGGCATGGATCTCGGACTCGCCGACCGGGTGTACGTGCTGACCGGCGCCTCGGGCGGCCTCGGCTTCGCCACCGCCGAGCAGCTCGTCGCCGACGGCGCCCGCGTGGTGATCTCGTCGCGCGCCCCGGAACGGGTGGCCGCCGCCGTCGACGCGCTCGGCGGGCCGCAGCGGGCCATCGGGCTGACCGCCGACCTCACCGACGCGGGCACCCCGGAGCGGCTCATCGCGGCGGCGCGCGAGGAGTTCGGCCGGCTCGACGGGGCGCTCGTCTCGGTGGGCGGCCCGCCCCGCGGCACCGCCGCCCAGATCACCGACGAGCAGTGGCGCGAGTCCTTCGAGACGGTCTTCCTGGGCAGCGTCCGCACCGCGCGCACGGTGGCCGCCGCGCTCACCGACGGGGGCGCCATCGGGCTCGTGCTGTCCACCTCGGTCCGCAGCCCGCTGCCCGGGCTGGGCATCTCCAACGGCCTGCGCCCCGGCCTGGCCGGGGTGGCCAAGGACCTGGCCGACGAGCACGGTCCCCGCGGCGTACGGGTGGTCAGCCTGCTGCCGGGGCGGATCATGACCGACCGCAACCGGGAACTCCTGGCCTCGAGCGGCGACGCGGAGCGGGCCCGCGCCGAGGCCGAGGCGTCGATCCCGCTGCGCCGGGTCGGCGACCCCGCCGAGTTCGGCCGGGTGGCCGCCTTCCTGCTCTCCCCCGCCGCCGGCTACGTCACCGGGGTGACCGTGCCGGTCGACGGCGGCGCGCTGCGCGGCCTGTGACACGCGAGCCGGTGAACGAGCGACGGCGCCGACCCGGGGACACCCGGCCCGGGGCGGCCGCGCCCGGCGCCACGCGGCCCGGACCGGCCGAGCCGGACCCCACGCCGGCCGGGGCGGCCGGGCCGGACCCGGCGGCGGCCAGGCGCCGGTATCCCCGGCCGACCAAGGAGCAGCTCTCGGAGGCGGCCGACAAGCTGCTGCCGGACCTGATCGCGCCCGGGCTGGACGTGCTCTTCGTCGGGATCAACCCGGGCCTGTGGTCGGCGGCCACCGGCTGGCACTTCGCCCGCCCGGGCAACCGGTTCTGGCCGGCGCTGCACCGGGGCGGCTTCACCCCGCGCCAGCTCCACCCCAGCGAGCAGGACGAGCTGCCCGGCCTCGGGCTGGGCATCACCAACATGGTGGCCCGGGCCAGCGCCCGCGCCGACGAGCTGACCGCCGAGGAGCTGGTCGAGGGCGCGCGGGAGCTGACCACCAAGGTGGCGCGCTACCGGCCGCGGTGGGTGGCGGTGGTCGGGGTCACCGCGTACCGGATCGGGTTCGCCCGGCCCAAGGCGGGCTTCGGGCCGCAGCCGGAACCCCTCGCGGCGGCCCGCCTCTGGGTGCTGCCCAACCCCAGCGGGTTGAACGCCCACTTCACCCCGGAGACGCTCGGCGCCGCCTTCGGTGAGCTGCGCGCCGCGGTCACCGCCTGACCGGAGGTCAGCCGGGCCGCTCCGCCAGCCGCTCCATGCGGTTCCAACCGCCCCACCCGCGCTCGCGCAACAGCGCCACGAGCCGCTCCACCCGCGGATCGGCCTCCACGGCGAGCGTGTCCAGCAGGTCGTGCGGCAGATCGTCGTACGCCTCCTCGCCGAGGCTGTTCTCGCCGCAGGCGTACGCCTGCTCGGCCAGGCCGGCCATCAGGTCGGCGGCTTCCTCCAGGCGCGGGTCGTCGCCCGCGTCGTCGTCGTCGAAGATCTCCGACAGGACCCGGTAGAGCCGAACGACGTGCGGGTCGTCGAGCTGCGCGAACTTCCCCGGGATGAACTCGCGGACACGATCGGGCCAGCGGGCAGCCAGCAGGATCCACCCGTCCCGCTCACCCTCCACCATCCGCTCCGACACCCCCAGCTCCCGGAGCCGACCGAGATAGGCGATCACCTCCGGCGGGAGCGCCAGGGCGTCCCCGGCGGCGAGCTGCGCGATCTGCTTGCGGCTGGTCTCCAGCCGTTCGATCTCGTCCCGCAGGTGGCTGTCGATCCGCTGCACCGCCTCGGCGAAGGCCGCCGCCTCGGCGTCGAGCATCTGAGCGATCCGGGACAGCGGCACGCCGGCGTCGGCCAGAGTGCGGATCTTGATGAGAGACACGACCGCCGCGGCGCGATACCGCCGGTAACCCGACGCGTCCCGCTCCGGCTCGGGCAGCAGCCCGATCTGGTGGTAGTGCCGCACCGCCCGCACCGTGACGCCGGCGTACGCCGCCAGTTGCCCGATCGTCAGCATGCTCTGATCCTGCCCCCGGCCGCCCGACGCCGGCTCAGGAGATCCTGCGACGGTAGGTGATGTCGGCGAACACGTAGGCCACCACGAGGATGCCGACGCACCAGCCGAGGGCGATCCAGATGTCGGTGCCGACCTTCTGTTCGGTGAACAGGTCCCGGATCGCGTTGACGATGGAGGTCACCGGCTGGTGCTCGGCGAACGCCCGCACCGGGCCGGGCATGGACCCGGTGGGCACGAAGGCCGAGCTGATGAACGGCAGGAAGACCAGCGGGTAGGAGAACGCGCTCGCGCCGTCCACCGACTTCGCGGTGAGTCCGGGGATCACCGCGATCCAGGTCAGCGCCAGGGTGAACAGGACCAGGATGCCGGCGACCGCCAGCCACCCCAGCACGCCCGCCCCGGTGCGGAAGCCGATGAGGAGGGCGACGCCGACCACGACCACGAGCGAGATCAGGTTGGCGACCAGCGAGGTGAGGACGTGCGCCCACAGCACGGCGGACCGGGCGATCGGCATGGACTGGAACCGTTCGAAGATGCCGCCCTGCAGGTCCAGGAAGAGCCGGTAGGCGGTGTAGGAGATGCCCGAGGCGATCGTGATGAGCAGGATGCCGGGCAGCAGGTAGTTCACGTACGAGTCGGATCCGGTCTCGATCGCGCCACCGAAGACGTAGACGAACAACAGCAGGAAGGCGATCGGCATGATCGCGGTCGTGATGATGGTGTCCGGGCTGCGGGCGATGTGGCGCAGCGAACGTCCCAGGAGCACGGCGGTGTCGCCGAGGAAGTGCTTGTTCATCGCTGTTCCTTGTCCGTTCCGGCGCCGACGAGGGTGAGGAAGACGTCTTCGAGGGTCGGCTGCTTCTCGATGTACTCGATCTCGGCGGGTGGGAGGAGCCGCTTGAGTTCGTCGAGGGTGCCGTTCACGATGATCCGACCCTCGTGGAGGATCGCGATCCGGTCGGCGAGCTGCTCCGCCTCGTCGAGGTACTGGGTCGTGAGCAGCACGGTCGTGCCGCCCCGGGCGAGTTCCCGGACGGCCTGCCACACCTCGATGCGCGCCTCCGGGTCCAGCCCGGTCGTCGGCTCGTCGAGGAAGATCACCGGCGGATTCCCGATGAGGCTCATCGCGATGTCCAGCCGGCGGCGCATGCCACCGGAGTACGTCGCCACCCTCCGGTTGCCCGCGTCGGTCAGCGAGAAGCGCCGCAGCAGGTCGTCCGCGATGGCGCCCGGGTTCTTGAGGTGCCTCAACCTGGCGACCAGGACGAGGTTCTCCCGCCCGCTCAGGATCTGGTCGACCGCCGCGAACTGCCCGGTGAGGCTGATCGACTCGCGTACGTCGGCGGCCTGTGTCGCGACGTCGAAGCCGTTGACCCGGGCGGTCCCGGCGTCGGCCTTGAGCAGCGTGGACAGGATCCTCACCACGGTGGTCTTGCCCGCCCCGTTCGAGCCGAGCAGGGCGAAGATGCTGCCCCGTGCCACGTCGATGTCCACGCCGCGCAGCACGGTGAGCTGCTTGAACGACTTCTCCAGGCCGCGCACGCGTATCGCGGGCTGCTCGACCTGATGGTCCGTTGGGGGAATGCTCATGACGGCAGCATGGAGGGTTGACGCAGCGTCAGGGTCAAGCCCGCCGGGCGGATTGCCCGACAACAGTTGGTCGGACCGGGCTAGTTGGCGGCGGCCGGCGGTAGCCTCTCCTGCGCCACGTAGGTGCCGACCGGCACCGTGGTGACCACCGGCTCCGGCTGCTCCGGCTCCGTGTAGGGGGCCGGCGAGTCGGTCACCGCGAACTGGGTGCGGTAGAGCTCGGCGTAGAGGCCGCCGACGGCGACCAGCTCGTCGTGCCGGCCGCGCTCGACGATCCGCCCCTCGTCGAGGACGAGGATCTGGTCGGCGTCGCGGACCGTGGAGAGCCGGTGCGCGATGACCAGCGCGGTGCGCCCGGTCAGCGCCACCGACAGCGCCCGCTGCACCGCGGCCTCGCTCTCCGAGTCGAGGTGCGCGGTGGCCTCGTCGAGGATCACGATCGACGGGGCCTTGAGCAGCAGCCGGGCGATGGCGATGCGCTGCTTCTCGCCGCCGGAGAAGCGGTAGCCGCGCTCGCCGACCGTCGTGTCGAGCCCGTCGGGCAGGGCGCGGACCAGGTCGGCGACCTGCGCGCCGGCCAGCGCGGCCCAGATCTCGTCGTCGGTGGCGTCCGGCTTGGCGTAGCGGAGATTCTCCCGGATGGTCTCGTGGAACAGGTGCGAATCCTGCGTGACCACGCCGATCTCGTCGCGGAGCGAGGCGAGCGTGGCGTCCCGCACGTCGACCCCGCCGACGAGCACCTGGCCGTCGCTCACGTCGTAGATCCGCGAGATCAGCATGGAGAGCGTCGACTTGCCGGCGCCCGAGGGGCCGACCAGGGCCACCATCTGGCCGGGCTCGACGGCGAACGAGACGCCCTTGAGCACCGGCTCGTTGACCGTGCGGTCGAGCGCGGCGACCTCCTCCAGGGAGGCCAGCGAGACCTCGGCGGCGCTCGGGTAGCGGAACCGCACGTCGCGGAACTCGACCCGGCCATTGCCCCGGGGCACCGGCTGGGCGCCGGGCTTCTCCTCGATGCCGGGGCGCAGGTCGAGCACCTCGAAGACCCGGTCGAAGGAGACCAGCGCGCTCATGACGTCGACCCGGACGTTGGAGAGCGCGGTGAGCGGGCCGTAGAGGCGGGTGAGCAGCAGCGCCAGTTTGACCACGGTGCCGGCGCTGACCGCGCCGGTGACGGCCAGCCAGCCGCCGAGCCCGTAGGTGAGGGCCTGGGCGAGGGAGGCGACCAGCAGCATGGCCACGAAGAAGGTGCGCGAGTACATGGCCGACTGGATGCCGATGTCGCGGACCCGCTCGGCCCGGCCGGCGAACCGGGTCGCCTCCACCTCGGGCGAGCCGAAGAGCTTGACCAGCAGGGCGCCCGAGACGTTGAACCGCTCGGTCATCGTCGCGTTCATCTTGGCGTCGAGGTTGTACGACTCGCGCGTGATCTCGGCCAGCCGCCGGCCGACCCGGCGGGCCGGGATAATGAAGATGGGCAGCAGCACCAGCGCCAGCACCGTGATCTGCCAGGACAGGATGAGCATCGCCCCGGCGGTGAGCACGAGCTGGATGACGTTGCTGACCACGCCGGACAGCGTCGAGGTGAACGCCCGCTGGGCGCCCAGCACGTCGTTGTTGAGCCGGCTGACCAGCGCGCCGGTTTGGGTGCGGGTGAAGAACTGCAGCGGCATCCGCTGCACGTGGTCGTAGACCCGGGTGCGCAGGTCGAGGATGATGCCCTCGCCGATCCGCGCCGAATACCACCGCTGGGCCAGCGAGAAGAGCGCGTCGGCCACGGCCAGCACGGCGATGATCAGGGCGAGCCGGACCACGGTGGCGCCCGCGTCGGAGCCGCCGCCGGCGATCGCGTCGATGACCTCACCGGCGAGCAGCGGCGTGGCCACCCCGATCACCGCGGCGATCACCACGGTCACCAGGAAGACGAGGATGTCGCGCCGGTAGGGCTGGGCGAACGCGACGATCCGCCGCGCCGTGCCGCGCTTGAGCTGGTGGGTGGAGATCTCGTCGCGGTTGCGCATCGACCGGAGCATGCTCCAGCCGCCCATGCCGCCACCGGCCATCGGGTTGGACACTCGTCACCTCCGGGTCGTCGGCAGCCGTGGACCGTCGGAATCAATTCTCCCGACGACTACGACAACCTCGCGAGTAACCCGGATCTTCCCGAACGGTCCTTACTATTCGCCCCGCCCGGCCAGGTCGCGGATCCGCCGCGTCTGCGCCTCCCGCTCGGCCCGCTGCTGCTCGGCGTGGGTGCGCCCGCCCGCGCCGGCGAGCAGCGCCTTGATCTCCACGATCGCGTCACGGTTGTTGGCCAGCAGGCCCGCCGTCAGGTCGCGCACCGCGCCGTCGAGCTCACCGGCCGGCACCACGAGGGTGGCCAGGCCGATCCGGTCCGCCTCGGCGGCGTCCATCCGGCGGCCGGTGGCGCAGATCTCCAGCGCGCGGGAATAGCCGACCAGCTCGGCGAGGCGCTTCGTGCCGGCCAGGTCGGGGACCAGGCCGAGGGTCACCTCGGCCATGGAGAGCCGGGCATCCTCGGCGAGCACCCGCAGGTCGCAGGCGAGGGCGAGCTGGAAGCCGGCGCCGATGGCGTGGCCCTGCACGGCGGCGATCGAGATGACGTCCGGCCGGTGCAGCCAGGTGAAACCGCCCTGGTACTCGGCGATCCGGTCGGCGCACTCCTGCTCGGGCAGGGTGGACAGCTCGGCGAAGGAACCCGGGCCGGAGGAGCCGGCGACCGAGAGGTCGAGGCCGGCGGAGAAGGCCCGCCCCTCAGCGCGCACCACGACGACGCGGACGTCGCCGGGCAGCTCCCGGGAGAAGTCGCTCATCGCGCGCCACATGGCCGGGGTCTGCGCGTTGAGCACGTCGGGCCGGCACAACGTCACCGTCGCGACCGGCCCGTCGCAGTCGAGTCGTACTCCGGTCGTCTCGGGGGTCACCGGACCGCCCGGAGCACAGCGCTGATGGACGACGCTGGGGGGCGGGTCACGCCTTCTTGCGGCGCCGGGCGCCGCCACGCTGCCGCAGCTGCACCCCGGACTCGGTGAGCACCCGGTGGATGAACCCGTAGGAACGGCCGGTCGAGGCCGCGAGCGCACGGATGCTCTCACCCGAGGTGTACCGCTTTACCAGGTCCTTGGCGAGCGTCTGCCGCTCGGCCCCGACGATCCGGCGACCCTTCTCAGTGCTGGTGGCTGTGCCGGTGGCTGCCATGCTGATTCCTCACGTCCCAGACTGTGCGGTTCGGATACGGTCCCACCTATTAGACCGCCTCGGACGATCATGCGCCAGATATCAACTATTCGCCAACCGACACGCTATGCAATGTCAGCTTCCCGATAGAGTGATCCTTCTGACCGGCCCAGCCGGCGTCGGCCGGCCGGATCATGAGAGGCCGACCGGCCGGCCCACCCGTACGCTCCTCGGGTGATCGACCTGCTGCCCGCGGCGGCCGCCGCCGCGGGCGTCTTCGCCGCCACCAACATCGACGACATCGTCGTGCTCACCGTATTCTTCGTGGCGGCCCGGGCCACCGGGCGGCCCCGCCCCTGGCAGATCGTCGCCGGCCAGTACGCGGGCATCGGCGCGCTGGTCGGGGTCGCCGTCGTGGTCGCCGCCGGGCTGTTCGTGGTGCCCGACCCGTGGACCGGCCTGCTCGGGCTGCTGCCGATCGCGCTGGGCGTCCGCGCCCTGCTGGCCCGCCGGAGCGACGACGAGCCGCCGGCCGTGGTCGGCAGCCTGCTCGGCGTGGCCGGGGTGACGGTGGCCAACGGCGCCGACAACATCGCCGTCTACGTGCCGGTGTTCCGCGCGCTCGACCCGGCCACCGGCCTGGTCTGGCTGCTGGTCTTCGCCGCCCTGGTGGCCGTCTGGTGCGCGGCCGCCGCCCTGCTCGGCAGCCACCCGCGGGTGGTGTCCCTGGTCGGCCGGGCCGGCCACTGGCTGGTCCCGGCCGTCTTCATCGCCCTCGGCGCGATCATCCTGACCACCTCCGGCGTCCTCCCCCACCTGCTCCCCTGACCAGGGTCAGGCCAGTTCGACCAGTTCCAGGAGGTCGTCGGACCAGGCGTCCTCGTCGCCGTCGGGGAGGAGGATGGCGCGGTCGGGCTTCAGGGCCAGGACGGCGCCCGGGTCGTGGGTGACCAGCACGATGGCGCCCGGGTAGCGGGCGATCGCGTCGAGCACCTGCTCGCGGCTGACCGGGTCGAGGTTGTTCGTCGGCTCGTCCAGCAGCAGCACGTTGGCGCCGGAGCAGACCAGGGTGGCCAGGGCCAGCCGGGTCTTCTCACCGCCGGAGAGCACCCCGGCGGGCTTGTCGACGTCCTCGCCGGAGAAGAGGAACGCGCCCAGGATCCGGCGCAGGTCGGTGTCGGTCTGCTCCGGCGCGGCGCTGCGCATGTGCTCCAGGATGGTCCGCTCGACGTCCAGCGTCTCGTGCTCCTGGGCGTAGTAGCCGAGCCGCAGCCCGTGCCCGGGGCGCACCTCGCCGGTGTCCGGTTCGAGCAGGCCACCGAGCATCCGCAGCAGGGTGGTCTTGCCGGCGCCGTTGAGGCCCAGGATGGCCACCCGGGAGCCGCGGTCCACCGCCACGTTCACGTCGGTGAAGATCTCCAGCGACCCGTACGACTTCGACAGGCCGGAGGCCGTGAGCGGGGTCTTGCCGCACGGCGCCGGGGTGGGGAAGCGCACCTTCGCCACCTTGTCGGCGACCCGGACGTCCTCCAGGCCGGACAGCAGCTTCTCGGCCCGGCGGGCCATGTTCTGCGCGGCGACGGTCTTGGTGGCCTTGGCCCGCATCTTGTCCGCCTGGGCCATGAGCGCGCCGGCCTTCTTCTCGGCGTTGGCCCGCTCCCGGCGGCGGCGCCGCTCGTCGGTCTCCCGCGCCTCCAGGTACGCCTTCCAGCCCAGGTTGTAGACGTCGACCACGGAACGGGTGGCGTCCAGGAACCAGACCTTGTTGACCACGGCCTCCAGCAGGGACGCGTCGTGGGAGATCACGATGAGGCCGCCCTTGTGGTTGCCGAGGAAGCCGCGCAGCCAGGTGATCGAGTCGGCGTCGAGGTGGTTGGTCGGCTCGTCGAGCAGCAGGATACCGCCGCCGTTCTCACCGGCGTCGCGGAACAGGATCCGGGCCAGCTCGATGCGGCGGCGCTGGCCGCCGGAGAGGGTGCCGATGGTCTGCGCCAGGGCCCGGTCGGGCAGCCCGAGGTTCGCGCAGATACGGGCCGCCTCGGCCTCGGCCGCGTAGCCGCCCAGGGAGGCGAACTGGTCCTCCAGCGCGCCGTAGCGGCGGACCAGCCGCTCGTCATCGGCGCCCTCGGCGAGCTTCTCCTCCACCTCCTTCATCTGCGCCATGAGCACGTCAAGGCCGCGGGCGGAGAGCACCCGGTCCCGACCGGTGACGTCCAGGTCACCGGTGCGCGGGTCCTGCGGCAGGTAGCCGATCGCGCTGCGCCGGTCGATCTGCCCGCCGTAGGGCTGCCCCTCCCCCGCCAGCACCTTGAGCGTGGTGGTCTTGCCGGCGCCGTTGCGGCCGACCAGGCCGATCCGGTCACCCGGCTGCACCCGCAGCGTGGTGTCGGACAGCAGGATCCGGGAACCGGCGCGCAGCTCCAGGCCGGTGGCGTTGATCATGTCGGGGTACTCGCTCTCGGGGTTCGGCGAAGGGCTGACTCAGGGCACGCGAAAGCGCCGGCGGGTCATCAGTTCCCGTCGGCGCGGGGCCGTTCAGCCTTCGCAGCGCAGCACGCGCCAATTGTACCGGGCGCTCCCCGGCCGGCCTCCCGGATTACCGCACAAGATCATCGGGTACCGAAAACCCCGTCCGGACCCGGTCCGGTACCGCAACCACCACACACGGACTAATCGGTGATCGGGGTCAACATGGAGCTGAACGAGAACGCGCGGGTCGACACCAGCCAGGTGGATGACCGGCGAGGGTCCGGCGGAGGCGGCGGGATGGGCATCCCGATCCCGATCGGCGGCGGCCGGGGCGGGATCGTGGGCATCATCATCGCCGTCCTGGTCGCCCTGGTGGGCGGCGGCTTCGGCCTGAACGCGGCCACCAACGGCGGCGGCTCCGAGCAGGGCGACAACACCTCGCTGGAGCAGAAGTGCTCCGCGCAGGACGCGCTGAAGCAGCTCGACTGCCGCAACACCCTCTACGTCAACTCGATCCAGGCCTACTGGCGAACCGCCCTGCCGGAGGTCTTCGGCGACCAGTACAAGCCGTCCAAGACCGTGTTCTTCAGCCAGAACGTGAACACCGGCTGCGGCGCGGCCGACTCCGGGGTCGGCCCGTTCTACTGCCCGGCCGACGACCTGGTCTACATCGACCTCACCTTCTACCGCCTGCTCGCCGACCAGCTCGGCGCCGAGGGCGAGTTCGCCCAGCCGTACGTGCTGGCCCACGAGTACGGGCACCACGTGCAGGACCTGCTCGGCACCGAGGCGCAGATGCGCCGCCAGCAGCAGCGCGACCCGCAGAACGCCAACACCCTGTCGGTGAAGCTGGAACTCCAGGCCGACTGCTACGCCGGCGCCTGGGCGAAGAACGCCACGGGCACCTCCGACGAGCAGGGCCAGAAGATCTTCAAGAGCATCACCGACCAGGACATCCAGCAGGCGATCGACACCGCCGAGAAGATCGGCGACGACGCGATCCAGCAGCGCTCCGGCCGGCCGGTGAACCCGGACGAGTTCACCCACGGCACCTCCGAGCAGCGCAAGCAGTGGTTCACCAAGGGCTTCTCCACCGGCGACCCGAAGGCCTGCGACACCTTCGGCGGCAGCCTGTAACGCCCGACCGACCGCACGCGGACCCCGGCGCCCACCCCGGCGCCGGGGTCCCGTCGTGTCGGCGGGGCACCACCGGCGATGGGTGCGCTCAGCCGGCGCTGTCGGGGGCCGGGTCGCGGACCAGGATCCGCACCGCGCGGGCGGCGGCGATCGCGCCGACCAGCACCGCGTGCCGGGGCTCGGGCACGTCGAGCAGCCGCTCCGCGCGCAGGGCGGCGAGCGGGGCCAGCCGCCGGTCGGCCAGCACGGTGTCCACGGCCCGCCGGTCGCCGCCGCCGACCACGGCCGCGAGGCGCTCCGCCTCCGGTAACAGCAGGCGTACGGCCAGCTCAGCCGCGTCGCCCAGCGCCGCCCTGGCCTGGTTGTCGCGCCGCCGGGCGAAGCGCTGCTGGGACCAGCCGCCGGCGGCGGTGCGGCCCTGCACGTACCGGGTGTCCACCTTGGAGACGACCAGCTCGGCGCCGTCGGCGACGCCGACCGCCACCGCGCCCTTGCGGGCCAGCAGCAGGCCGAGCCGGCGGGGCGCGCCGGCCGCGGCCACGAAACCGGGCACGTCGGCGGCGGCCGGGGCGCCCGGCGGGGTGTGCAGCTCGGCGGTGGCGCCGTCGGGGGCGGTGAGCAGCAGGCCGTACCCCTCGACGGTCGTGGTGGGCGGGCCGTGCCGGTCGGCGAAGCCCTCGACCCAGCGGGCGACGCGGGCCGGGTCGACCTCGACCCACCGGCCGCCCCCGGCTGCGGGTCGGCTGGTCACCGCCCGACCGTACGGCACCGGCGGCTCAGTCGGGCAGCAGGGTGGCGACCGCCAGGGCGGCGATCAGGGCGCTGGAGACCAGGCCGGTGACCAGGCGGCCGCGCGGCCCGGCGAGCGCCCGGCCGACCATGGTGCCGCCACCGGCGACGACCAGTTGCCAGCTCGCCGAGGCAAGGAACGCCCCCGCCACGAAGAGCGCGGCGGTGGCCACGTCCGCGTCGGCGGTGTCCTGGCGGCCGAGCACGAGCGCGGCGAAGTAGAGCACCGTGGCCGGGTTCAGCAGCGTGAGGCCGAGCAGCGCGGCGTACGCACGCCCGGGGCTGTTCAGACCCCGCCCCACCGGCGCCTCGGCGACCTCCCGGGTCCGGCGGGCGGACCAGGTCCGCCACAGCCCGTGGCCGGCGAGCCCGAGCAGGACCAGCGCGGCCACCACCCGCAATGGGCCCGCGACCGGCGCGATGAGCCCGGCCAGGCCGGCGCCGCCGAGCGCGGCGACCGCCGCGTAGAGCCCGTCGGCGGTGGCCACGGCGAGCGCCGCGGCCGCGCCGACCCGGAAACCGGTACGCGCGCTGAGCCCGAGAATGAGGATCGCGATCGCGCCGACCGGGACGGCGACGCCGTAGCCGGCCACCAGGCCGGCGAGGAACGCCCCGGTCACGACGGTGGGCGGCGGGTCGAGGCGGCCGGCGGCAGGGTGCGCTGTCGGCGTGCGGCAGTGGCCGCACGGACAGGGACCTGCTTCGGGTACGCCTCGATCACGCGCCCATCGTGCACCCCCTCCCCCGGGGCCGCCACCGGATTTCCCGCCCGCGATCCTGGACGCATACTGGTGCGCCATGGACCTGGATGCGTATCAGCGCGGCGCCCTCCGGACGGCCGCTCCCCGTGACAAGAGGAACGAGCTGCTCCACCTGGTGCTCGGGCTGGTCGGCGAGTCGGGTGAGGTCGCCGAGAAGTTCAAGAAGTGGGTCCGGGACCTCGACAGCGACGAGTCGCGGATCGACCGGGCCGACATCGCCAGGGAACTCGGTGACGTGCTCTGGTACGTGGCGGTGCTCGCCGACTACCTCGACCTGTCGCTGGACGACATCGCGGCGGCCAACCTCGCCAAGCTGGCCAGCCGCCAGGGCCGTGGCGTGCTGGGCGGCAGCGGCGACAACCGCTGAGCGGTGGAACGGGTCGAGCGCGGCACCCGCAGGGGTGCCGCGCTCGACGGGGACCGGGAAACGGTCAGACGTTGAAGCCGAGGGAGCGGAGCTGGTCCCGGCCCTCGTCGGTGATCTTGTCCGGGCCCCACGGCGGCAGCCAGACCCAGTTGATCCGGATGTCGTTGACCAGGCCGCCGCCCGGGCCGGTGGTCAGCGCCTGGCGGGCCTGGTCCTCGATCACGTCGGTGAGCGGGCACGCCGCCGAGGTCAGCGTCATGTCCAGGGTGGCGACGTTCTGGTCGTCGACGTGGACGCCGTACACCAGGCCGAGGTCGACCACGTTGATGCCCAGCTCGGGGTCGACGACGTCCTTCATCGCCTCTTCGATGTCGTCGATCGCGGCCCTGCCGCCGCCGGCCGGGGCCGCGCCGTTGGCCGTCGCGCCGTCGGTCGCCACGGCGCCGGTCTCCGGCGTCGAGGTGGTCTCTTCGCTGCTCATGCCTTCACCTCCGGGCTCACGCCCACCCCGGCGCGTGCCGCGGCGTCCTTGAACGCCATCCACGACAGCAGCGCACACTTCACCCGGGCCGGGTAGCGCGCGACACCCGCGAACGCCACCCCGTCTCCGAGCACGTCCTCGTCCGGCGTGACCTGGCCACGTCCGGACATCAACTCGACGAACGCCTCGTGCACCACGCTGGCGTCGTCGGCGGCCCGGCCGCGCAGCAGCTCGTGCAGCACGCTGGCCGACGCCTGGCTGATCGAGCAGCCCATCCCGTCGTACGAGATGTCGGTGAACACCTTGCCGTCGGTGGTCACCCGCACGGTGATCTCGTCGCCGCAGGTCGGGTTGACGTGGTGCGCCTCCCCGACCCGGGCGACCGGGTCCGTCGCGTCCCGCAGGCCGCGGCCGTGCGGGTGCTTGTAGTGGTCCAGGATGATCTCCTGGTAGAGCTGGTCGAGCTGCATCAGTCGAACACCTTCCGCACCTGTTCCAGACCGGCCACCAGCGCGTCGATCTCCTCGGTCGTGGTGTACAGGTAGAACGACGCCCGGGTGGTGGCCGGCACGCCGAACCGGGTGCACACCGGCTTGGCGCAGTGGTGCCCGACCCGGACCTGCACGCCG
Organism: Micromonospora sp. NPDC005305; assembly: GCF_040607315.1. Classification (NCBI taxonomy): domain Bacteria; kingdom Bacillati; phylum Actinomycetota; class Actinomycetes; order Micromonosporales; family Micromonosporaceae; genus Micromonospora; species Micromonospora sp. NPDC005305. Next base: position 39,024 of record NZ_JBEXGL010000028.1, read on the forward strand.
AGCGAGTCGAGCACCTGCCCGACGTCGTGCGGATGCACGTCGCCGAGCGCGAAGGAGATCGTCCCGCCCCGGCCGACCGGCACGTTCGGGCCGAAGACGCGCAGCCCGGGCACGGTGGCGAGGGCGTCCAGCGCGTACGCCGTCAGCTCCTTCTCGTGCCACTGGATGGCCGGCATCCCGATGCTCGTGAGGTAGTCGACCGCCGCACCGAGCGCGACCGCCTCGGCGATCGGCGGCGTGCCCGCCTCGAACCGGGCCGGCGGCGCGGCGAACGTCGAGCGCGCCATTGTCACGGTCTCGATCATCGAGCCGCCGCCGAACACCGGGGGCATGGCGGCGAGCAGCTCGCCCCGGCCCCACAGCACACCGATGCCGGTCGGGCCGCACATCTTGTGGCCGGTGAAGACGATGAAGTCCGCGTCGTAGTCGACCACGTCCATGGGCAGGTGCGGCACCGACTGCGAGCAGTCGAGCAGCAGCAGGGCGCCCACCTCGCGGACCCGCTGGGTGATCCGCGAGGTGGCGTTGACCGTGCCGAGGATGTTGGACATGTGCACCAGCGAGACGATCTTCGTCCGCTCGGTGACCAGGTCGTCCAGCCCGGACTCGTCGAGCCGGCCGTGGTCGGTGACCGGGAACCAGCGCAGGGTCGCGCCGGTCCGCTCGGCGAGGAGCTGCCACGGGACGATGTTCGAGTGGTGCTCCATCTCGGAGATGACGATCTCGTCACCGGGGCCGATCCGGAACCGGGGGTCGGCGTCCGGACGCAGCGAGGCGTTGGAGAACGCGTACGCCACCAGGTTGATCGCCTCGGTGGAGTTCTTGGTGAAGACCACCTCGTCGACGCTGGGCGCGTTGATGAACGCGGCGATCTTCGCCCGGGCCCCCTCGTACGCCTCGGTCGCCTCGGTGCCCAGCGTGTGCACCGAGCGCGACACGTTGGCGTTGTGCCGCGCGTAGTGCTCGGCGAGCACGTCGAGCACCTGCCGCGGCTTGTGCGAGGTGTTGGCGCTGTCGAGGTAGACCAGCCGGTGCCCGTTGACCTCCCGGTCCAGGATCGGGAAGTCGGCCCGCACCCGTGCCACGTCGTAGCGGGGCACGTCGTCGTACTGCGGCATGCCCGACGGGATCGCGATGGAGGTCATCGGTGCTCAGGCCCGCGCCGAGCCGGCCCCGGCGACGTACCGCTCGTAGCCCTCTTCCTCGAGCTTGTCGGCCAGCTCCGGGCCGCCCTGCTCGACAATCCGGCCGGCCACGAAGACGTGCACGAAGTCGGGCTTGATGTAGCGCAGGATCCGCGTGTAGTGGGTGATCAGCAGCAGGCCCGTGTCGCCGGTGTCGCGCACCCGGTTGACGCCCTCGCTGACCACGCGCAGCGCGTCCACGTCGAGACCGGAGTCGGTCTCGTCGAGGATGGCGATCTTCGGCTTGAGCAGCTCCAGCTGCACGATCTCGTGCCGCTTCTTCTCACCGCCGGAGAAGCCCTCGTTGACGTTGCGCTGGGCGAACGCCGGGTCCATCTGGAGCTTCTCCATGGCGCCGCGCAGCTCGCCGGCCCAGGTGCGCAGCTTCGGCGCCTCGCCGTCGATGGCGGTCTTGGCGGTGCGCAGGAAGTTGGCCACCGAGACGCCGGGGACCTCGACCGGGTACTGCATGGCCAGGAAGAGGCCGGCGCGGGCCCGCTCGTCGACGGACATGGCCAGCACGTCCTCGCCGTCGAGGGTCACCGAACCGCCGGTGATCTCGTACTTGGGGTGGCCGGCGATCGAGTACGCCAGGGTCGACTTGCCAGAGCCGTTCGGGCCCATGATCGCGTGGGTCTCACCCGACCGCACGGTCAGGTCGACGCCGGCCAGGATCGGCTTGAGCTCACCCTCGGGCAGCTTGACCGACACCTTCAGGTCGCGGATCTCCAGGGTGCTCATCAGCGGGTCACTCCATTGCTCGGCATCGGGCGGCCGTCGTCGCCCACAGGAAGGAAGATGTCGCCGTCGTGGACTTCGACGGGATAGACGGGAACGGGTTCGGTGGCGGGCAGCCCGGTGGGCTCGCCGGTCCGTAGGTCGAAACGGGATCCGTGCAGCCAGCATTCCAGCGTGCACCCGTCGACCTCGCCCTCGGAGAGGGCCACGGCGGCGTGCGAGCACTCGTCGTACACGGCGTAGAACGCGTCGTCCTCGCCGTGCACGATCGCGATCTGGGTGCCGTCGACGTCGGCGCTGATCGCGGTGCCCTTGGGCACGTCCTCGGTCGAGCAGATCCTGATCATCAGGCGCCGGCCTTGGTGAGGCGGGCCTCGATGGCGTCGCCGAGCCGCTCGCGCAGCTCCTCGACCGGGATCTTGTTGATCAGCTCGGCGAAGAAGCCGCGGACCACCAGGCGGCGGGCCTCGCCCTCCGGGATGCCCCGGGCCATCAGGTAGAAGAGCTGCTCGTCGTCGAAGCGGCCGGTCGCGCTGGCGTGCCCGGCGCCGGCGATCTCGCCGGTCTCGATCTCCAGGTTGGGCACCGAGTCCGCCCGCGCGCCGTCGGTGAGCAGCAGGTTCCGGTTGATCTCGTACGTGTCGGTGCCGGTCGCCTCGGCCCGGATCAGCACGTCACCGACCCAGACGGTGTGCGCGCTCTCGCCCTGCAGGGCGCCCCGGTAGCCCACGTAGCTGCGGCAGTCCGGCACGGTGTGGTCGACCAACTGCCGGTGCTCCAGGTGCTGGCCCGAGTCGGCGAAGTAGACGCCGTACAGCTCGGCCTCGCCGCCGCGCTGCGTGTACTCCACCGACGTGTACTGCCGGACCAGGTCGCCGCCGAGGCTCACCTGGACATGGATCACCTTGGCGTCGCGGCCCAGCCTGACCTTGAGGTGCTGCGCCTGCACGGCGTCGTCGGCCCAGTCGGCGACGGTGACCAGGGTGAGCTTCGCGCCGTCGCCCACCGCCACCTCGACGTTGTCGGCCAGGGTGGCCGACCCGACGTGCTCCAGCACCAGGGTCACCTCGGCGAACCGGCCCACCTCGACGAAGGTGTGGCCCAGCGCGAGCGCGTCGGCGCCCCCGCCGACCACCCGCAGGCTCACCGGCGCCTCCACCACGGCGTCCCGGGCGACCTGCACCAGCAGCGCCTCGTCGACCCCGCCGTACGCCAGCGCGCTGATCCGGTCGACCGGGGTGAGCACGCTGCCCACCCGCGGGTCGTCCTTGCCGATCCGGCCGACGGTGACGCCCTCGGGCAGGTCGCCGTGCTCGTGGCGGACCGTGCCGGTCGCGGCCTGCGCCTCGCCAGCAGCCAGGCCGCGCAGGCGCTTGAGCGGGGTGAAGCGCCACTCCTCCTCCAGGCCGGTGAGGGCCGGGAAGTCGGCGACGTCGTACGAGCGGAGCGCCTGCGACTTGGTCGTGGGCGGCGCGGAAGCCTGGGTAGTCATCTCGTCCTTGGTCTGTTCTGCGACGACGGTCTGGTGCGGGGCGGGCGGGTCGGCGTCAGCCGACCGCACCCTCCATCTGGAGCTCGATCAGGCGGTTGAGCTCCAGGGCGTACTCCATCGGGAGCTCCTTGGCGATCGGCTCGATGAAGCCGCGCACGATCATCGCCATCGCCTCGTCCTCGCTCAGGCCCCGGCTCATCAGGTAGAAGAGCTGGTCGTCGCTGATCTTGGAGACGGTCGCCTCGTGCCCCATCGACACGTCGTCCTCGCGGATGTCGACGTAGGGGTAGGTGTCGGAGCGGGAGATGGTGTCGACCAGCAGGGCGTCGCACTTGACCGTGCTCCGGCTGCTGTGCGAGCCCTCCAGCACCTGCACCAGCCCGCGGTAGGAGGTGCGGCCGCCGCCCCGGGCGATCGACTTCGACACGATGGTCGAGGAGGTGTGCGGCGCGGCGTGCACCATCTTGGCGCCCGCGTCCTGGTGCTGGCCCTCGCCGGCCATGGCCACCGAGAGCACCTCGCCCTTGGCGTGCTCGCCGGTCATGTAGACCGCCGGGTACTTCATGGTGACCTTGGAGCCGATGTTGCCGTCGACCCACTCCATGGTCGCGCCCTCGTGGCAGACGGCGCGCTTGGTCACCAGGTTGTAGACGTTGTTCGACCAGTTCTGGATGGTCGTGTAACGGCACCGGGCGTTCTTCTTGACGATGATCTCCACGACCGCGCTGTGCAGCGAGTCCGAGGAGTAGAGCGGCGCGGTGCAGCCCTCGACGTAGTGCACGTACGCACCCTCGTCGACGATGATCAGCGTCCGCTCGAACTGGCCCATGTTCTCCGTGTTGATCCGGAAGTAGGCCTGCAGCGGGATCTCCACCTGCACGCCCTTCGGCACGTAGATGAACGAGCCACCGGACCAGACGGAGGTGTTCAAGGCGGCGAACTTGTTGTCGCCGACCGGGATCACCGTGCCGAAGTACTCCTTGAAGATGTCCTCGTGCTCGCGCAGCGCGGTGTCGGTGTCCAGGAAGATGACACCCTGCTCCTCGAGGTCCTCACGGATCTTGTGGTAGACGACCTCGGACTCGTACTGCGCCGCGACGCCGGCGACCAGCCGCTGCTTCTCCGCCTCGGGGATGCCCAGCCGGTCGTAGGTGTTCTTGATGTCCTCGGGCAGGTCCTCCCAGCTGGTGGCCTGCTTCTCGGTGGACCGCACGAAGTACTTGATGTTGTCGAAGTCGATCCCGGTGAGGTCCGCGCCCCACGCCGGCATCGGCTTGCGGCCGAACAGCCGCAGGCCCTTCAGGCGCAGGTCGAGCATCCAGGCCGGCTCGTTCTTCTTGGCCGAGATGTCCCGCACCACCGCCTCGTTGAGGCCGCGCTGGGCAGCCGCCCCCGCGACGTCGGGGTCGGCCCAGCCGTACTCGTAGCGACCGAGGGCGGCGAGCTGCTCCTCCTGGGTCAGGGGCTGGACGATCTGCTCGGTCATCTATCTGTCCTCACAGTGGTGACGGTGTTACCGGACTGGGCACGCGGCTGGGTGGGGATGTGCGTGGTGCACACCCCGTCGCCGTGCGCGATGGTGGCCAGGCGCTGCACGTGGGTGCCGACCAGACGGGAGATCACCGCGGTCTCGGCCTCGCACAGCTGGGGGAACTCGGCGGCCACGTGCGCCACCGGGCAGTGGTGCTGGCACAGCTGGCCGCCGGAGGCGATCGTGGACGCGTTGGCAGCGTAACCCTCGGCGGTCAGCGCCCCCGCGAGCGCCTCCGCCCGGGCGAGCGGTTCGTCGCCGGCGTCCTCCATGGCGGCGCGGCAGCGCTCCTCCAGCGCGGTCACCTGCTCGGCGGCGAACGCCTCGACGGCGTGCGAGCCGCCGGTGCGGGCGATCCAGCGCAGCGCGGCCGTGGCGATGTTGTCGTAGTGGTGGGTGCCGCAGCGCACCCGGGCCGCCTCGGTGAGCACGAAGACCTTGGCCGGTCGGCCCCGGCCCCGGCTGCCCCGCACGACCTGCTCGCGGGCCTCCACGTCGCCGTCGGCCAGCATGGCGTCGAGGTGCCGGCGGATCGCGGCCGGGCTGAGCCCGAGCGCCGTGCCGAGCTGGGCCGCGGTCGTCGCGCCCTGCTCCAGCAGCAGCTGGGTGACCCGGTCACGGGTGGAGAGATCGGTGGACGCGGCAGTGCTGACGACCGGAGCGGTCGCCTGGTGGTGCCCGGAGAGCGCCGCCGCGTTTTTCACAACGCCAACGTTACGTAATTCGCAGGAGCCCCGCAAACCCGGGGTCCGGTGATCCCGACCACCGGGGTGGCGGAGTCACCCGATCGGGATCAACTACGGTGCGTAGGATTCGCTCCGTGAAGGCTTTCGCCCGGTTCCCGGTCTCCCCCACGCTGCTGCGCCGCCTCGCGTACACCTCGATCATCGCGAACGTCGCGATCGTGGTCACCGGCGGGGGTGTCCGGCTCACCCGCTCGGGGCTCGGCTGCCCCACCTGGCCCCGGTGCACCGACGAGTCGTACATCGCCACCCCGGAGATGGGCGTCAACGGGGCGATCGAGTTCGGCAACCGGCTGCTCACCTTCGCCGTGGGGATCATCGCGCTGGCCGTCGTGCTCGCCGTGCTGGCCCAGCGGACCCGCCCGCGCGGGCTACTGCCGCTGGCGATCGGCGTGCTGTTCGGCATTCCCGCCCAGGCCGTGGTCGGTGGCATCACCGTGCTCACCAACCTCAACCCGTGGGTGGTCGGGCTGCACTTCCTCGCCTCGATGGCGGTGATCGCCGCCGCGTACGCGCTCTGGAAGCGCACCACCGAGCCGGACGGGCCGGTGACCCCGACCGTGCCGGCGCCGCTGCGTACCCTCGCCCTGCTCACCACCGTCGTGAGCGCGGCCGTGCTGGTGGTCGGCACCTGGGTGACCGGCAGCGGGCCCCACGCGGGCGACCAGGGCGCGGCCCGCAACCGCCTGGACCCGGAGGCGATCTCCCAGGTGCACGCCGACGCCGTGTTCCTGCTGGTCGGCCTCTCGGTGGCGCTGCTCTTCGCGTTTCGCGCGGTGGGCGCCGCCCGGGCGGCCCGGGCCGCCGGGATCCTGGTCGCGGTCGAGCTGGGCCAGGGCCTGATCGGCTTCGTGCAGTACTTCACCCACCTGCCCGCCGCGCTGGTCGCCGCGCACATGCTCGGCTCCTGCCTGGTGCTGCTGGCGACCCTGGGCGTGCTCTGGGCCACCCGGGAGCGGCATCCGGCCCCGCCGGCTCCGGTCGCCGCCGCGCCGGCCGGTCAGCCGGTCACCACCGCCGCCTGAGCCCCGCCGCCTGAGGCGCGCTCCCCCGGCGTTACCCCCGGCCGGCAGCGGGAAAGCGGTCCGCCACGGATCGTCCGCCCGAGGGGAGCCGCCGGTGTCGCGCAAGGGCCTGTCCACGACCGTCCCGCAGCGGCTGACGCCGGTGGCCGGCGCGCCGCTGTGGTGCGACGCCCTCGACTTCGGGCTCACCGGCGACGGCGTGACCAACGACCAGCCGGCGCTGGCCGCGCTGGTGGACCGGCTCGGTGACGGGTACGCCGCCGACGGCCGGGCGCGGGTCATCCACTGCCCGCCGGGCATCTACTCGATCCGGGACGCCGGCACCGTCTGGCGCAGCGGCGTGTCGCTGATCGGCGCGGGGCCGGCCGCCACCCGGTTCCTGCTCAGCAACGAGGGCAACCGGAACGATCCCGTCCCGCTGGCGTTCTGGACCACGGTGCAGCACGGCGCGGACCGGGACCGGCACATCGCCGACTGCTCCTTCACCGACTTCGAGATCGACGGCTCCGGCGTCGGCATGACCCAGTACAACTACCTGGCCAAGGGCCTCGGCCTCCAGTACGTGGTGCGCGGTATCTTCCGGAACCTCTACATCCACCACACCGGGGCGACCGGGCTGGGCTGCGACTTCCTGCAGGACGGCCTCATCGACGGGGTGGTCGTGGTGGGCTGCGGCCGGCTGGACAACGGCGAGCAGATGGGTGGCGCGGGCATCGGCGTCGGCATCGGCGGCTGGGGCGACGTGGAGCGGCTCACCATCGCCAACTGCACCACGGTGGGCAACGGGACCAACGGGATCTTCCTGGAGCTGCAGAAGGACTACTGGCCGCCCCCGCGCGGTTTCCGCATCGTCGGGTGCCACAGCCAGGCGAACCGGTTCGGCATCTCCGACTGGGGGGCCGACGGGCTGATCGTCTCGGCCTGCACCCTGACGAACAACCTGGAGGCGGGTTTCGACGTCTCCGCCAACGGCACGGCCGGGATCGCCGGCCGCGGCGGGCTGCTGACCGACTGCGTGATCGACCGCAACGTCGGCGACGGGATCAGCATGGGCAACACCCCCGGTCCGTACGTGATCCGGGGCAACCGGATCAGCCGTAACGGCGGCTACGGCTACCACGAGCACCACCTGGGCCACGGCTACCGGGGCCCCGCGGAGGACGTGGTGATCCAGGGGAACCACATCTGGGAGAACGCGCTGGACGGGATCCGGATCGACCGGCCGATGACCGACGCCGCAGTGGTGGACAACCGGATCCGGGACAACGGGCGCCGGTCCGCGCCCGCGTGCCACGGCTCCGGCGCGACCGTGCGCTACGCGCCGCGCCGGGTCACCGACGGGACGGTGAACTGGCCGCCCGGCGGGCACCGGGGCAAGGTCCTGCGGGTCGACTCGCGGACCGCCGTCGTTGCCGACAACACCGGCAACGAGCTGTCCCTGGCCGAGGTGCGGCCCGACGGGGCCACCGGCTGGAACGAGGCCACCCCGGCGCCCGGCACGCCGTACGAGCTGCCCGCCGGCCCGCCGGAGCGCGCCGGGATCGCCATCAACGCCCCGTTCGACTCGGCCACCGTGCGGGGCAACCGGATCTGGCACCGGGACGAGCACACCCAGACCTACGGGCTGTGGATCACCGAGGCGGGCAGTTGCGTGTCCTGCCGGGTGGCGGACAACGACGTCACCGGGAACGAGGCGGCGATCCGGCTGGACACCCCGCCGATCGGCGGCCGCTGGGAACGCAACCACTGCGACCAGGAGTGACGCCGGCTCCGGCCCGCGCGGTGCGGGCCGGAGCGCGACGTCAGGACCGCCGGGCCAGGTGGGTGGCGATCGACGCCGCGAGCCGGTCCGGGGCGCCGTCGGCGTGGCCGACGAACAGGCTCGGCTCGGTCAGCTCCAGCTCGACCAGGACGGGCGAGGTGTCCGGGCCGGGGATGAGGTCCACCCGGGCGTAGAGCAGCCGCTCGGTGCCACCGGGCACGACGGCCAGGGTCTTCTCGGCCGTGTCCAGCTGCTCCGGGGTGGCCGTCCGGGCGTCGATCCGCTCCTCCCGGTACAGCTCGGCCACGCCGCGGTCGGGGCCGGTCAGCATCGGCCCCTTGCGGATCGCGTGGCTGAACGCCAGGCCGTCCGGCCCGGCCAGGAAGAGCAGCGCGGTCTCCCCGGCGGTGTCCACCGCCGTCAGGTACGGCTGGACCATGGTGACCCGCCCGGCGGCGGAGAGCCGCCGCACGTGGGCCACGGCCAGCTCCCGGTGCTCCGGGTCGGCCAGGTCGTACCGGCCGGTGTCCTGGCTGCCGGCGCTGACCGCCGGCTTGATCACGTACTCCCCGGCGTCGGCCGGCGGGACCCAGTCCGCCCCGGGCTCGACCCAGGAGGTCGGCACGGTGGGCACGCCGGCCGCGGACAGCTCGGCCAGGTAGCGCTTGTCGGTGTTCCAGGCGACCACGTCGGCCGGGTTGACCAGGGCGGGCACCGCGCGCGCCCAGGCGACGAACTCGTCGCGGCGCAGCGCGTAGTCCCAGGGCGAGCGGAGCACGACCAGGTCGTAGCGGGACCAGTCCACGGACGGGTCGTCCCAGACGACCGCCTCGGCGGCGACGCCGCGGGCGGCGAGCGGGGCGAGCACGAGCCGGTCGTCCGGGTCGAGGTCGGGAAGGGCGGTGCAGGTGACGAGAGCGACCCGGGGTTTCCCCCGGGTCGACTGGTGGTGGTTGGTCAATTTATGTCAACGGGCCATCGTGCGCCGGGCCATCGACCGCCAGAGGTCGTTGCTCGGACGCATCTGGTCCATCAGCTCACGCTCCCAGGCGTTCTCGACGGTCACTCCTGCCTTGGCGCAGGCCTGCCGCGCGACGTCGGTGCCGTCGGCGAACTGGTCGGCCCACGCCCCGTCGGAACCCACGAGGACGATCCGTGCGCCGCGCTTGCCGACGTACTCGATGACCGCCTTCGCTCCGCCGTGTCCGGCGGCGAACGACTTGATGCCCGCGACCAGGCCGTTGGGGGCCTGCTCGACAGTCTTGTCAGCCGTCAGCGTCGTATCGGAACCATCTGCCATGACGCGAAGCCTAAGCAGACATCCACTCGGATGTGCGAGAACGATGAACTGAATGTGATGCCAATTACCTACTGGTTTAAGGAAGACCACAGGTAATTCGACCGGCCATGTCGCCTATGCCCGCCCAAAACGGGCGGCGGGGATCGCCCCACTCTGTCCGGGTTGAGCCTGTCCGGCTCAGGCCGAAAAAATTTCTGATGAAATCCGCGACACGGGGAACCCATCCACTCCGGTGAGCACCGGAAACGGGTCTAGAGCAGGGCGTCGAGGGCGACGGCCGCGAACAGGATGGTGAGGTAGGTGGTGGACCAGTGGAAGAGCCGCATGGGCTTGACCGCCTCGCCGCGCGCCGCGCGCCGGCAGAGCTTGTGTGCCTCGACGACGAAGATCCCGCCGACCACCAGCGCGGTGACGCCGTAGATCGGGCTCATCCCGAGCGGCCAGACGGCCAGCGAGGAGAGCAGGGTCAGCCAGGAGAAGAGGATGATCTCCGCGTTGACCCGGCGGACCGAGGCCACCACCGGCAGCATGGGGATGCCGGCCCGCGCGTAGTCCGCCTTGTACTTGATCGCCAGGGCGTAGAAGTGCGGCATCTGCCAGAAGAAGACCACCGCGAACAGGCCCCAGGCGGCCGGCGCCAGGGAGCCGGTGACCGCGGCCCAGCCGATCAGCACCGGCGCCGCCCCGCAGGCGCCGCCCCAGAAGGTGTTGGCGGCCGTGGTGCGCTTCAGCCAGAGCGTGTAGATCAGGTCGTAGTAGGCGATCGCCGCGAGGGTCAGCCCGGCGGCCAGCCAGTTGGTGGCGGCGGCCATCAGCGCGACCGAGATCACCGCGAGCACCAGGCCGAAGATCAGCGCGTTGCGCGGGGACACGGTGTGCGCGGGCAGCGGCCGGCGCTTGGTGCGCCGCATCAACTGGTCGATGTCGCGGTCGATGTAGCAGTTGAGCACGCTGGCCGCGCCCGCGGCGAGCGAGCCGCCGACCAGCACCACGGCCACCAGCCAGAGCGCCGGCATGCCGCCGTCGGCCAGCATCATCGCCGGCACGGTGGTGACCAGCAGCAACTCGACGATCCGCGGCTTGGTGAGCGCCACGTACGCGGCCACCACGGCCCGCACGTCCCGCCGGCCGGTCGCCGGCGCCTCCGTCACCGTGCCCACCGGCGGCTGCCCGGCAGAGTCGCTGACGGGGCGCTCGGTGATCATGCTCACGGATTGCCACCTTCCGGCTTCGGCAGGGGAGGTCGGGGTCGGCTCGGACCCCTCCGGGCCCACACACCGCCCCACACACTACGCGGCGTCGTTTTGGCTGCCCCGCAGACCCGGCAACGGTGCGGGCCGTCACATCCCGGGTTGAACGGCTGATCCGGTCGGAGACGTACAGACCAGCATGCAGAGATCCCCGGGCGGACGTTTAGGGCCGCTCGATAGGGTCATCAGTGAGGGTTCCGCCCATCTGCCGAGGAGCACAACCATCGTGGCTGCCAACCGACCCGAGCTTCCCGCTCTCAACTGGTCCGACCTCGACCGCAGGGCCGTCGACACGGTCCGCGTGCTGGCCATGGACGCCGTGGAGAAATCCGGCAACGGCCACCCGGGCACGGCCATGAGCCTCGCCCCCGCGGCGTACCTGCTCTTCAACCGGGTCATGCGGCACAACCCGGCCGACCCGAACTGGCCCGGCCGGGACCGGTTCGTGCTGTCCGCCGGGCACTCCAGCCTGACCCTCTACATCCAGCTCTTCCTCTCCGGCTACCCGCTGGCCCTGGACGACCTGAAGGCGCTGCGGCAGTGGGGGTCGCTCACCCCGGGCCACCCGGAGCACGGCCACACCCCGGGCGTCGAGACCACCACCGGCCCGCTCGGCCAGGGCCTCGGCAACGCGGTCGGCATGGCCATGGCGGCCCGCCGCGAGCGCGGCCTGTTCGACCCCGACCCGGATCGGGCCGACTCCCCGTTCCGCCACGACATCTGGTGCATCGCCTCGGACGGTGACATCGAGGAGGGCATCAGCCACGAGGCGAGCGCCCTCGCCGGCCACCAGCAGCTCGGCAACCTCTGCGTGATCTACGACGACAACGAGATCTCGATCGAGGACGACACCCGGATCGCCAAGAGCGAGGACGTGGCCGCCCGCTACGAGGCGTACGGCTGGCACGTCCAGACGGTCGACTGGCGCCGCGGCGACGCCGACCAGGGCGACTACCACGAGGACGTCGAGGCGCTCCACGAGGCGCTGCTGGCCGCGAAGGCGGAGACCGGCCGGCCGTCCTTCATCGCGCTGCGCACCATCATCGGCTGGCCCGCGCCCAACAAGCAGAACACCGGCAAGATCCACGGCTCGGCGCTGGGCGCCGACGAGGTGAAGGCCACCAAGCGGATCCTCGGCTTCGACCCGGAGCGCACCTTCGAGATCGACGAGGAGGTGCTCAAGCACGCCCGCCAGGTGCTGGACCGGGGCGCCGAGGCGCAGGCGGCGTGGACCACCGCGTTCGACGCCTGGTCGCAGGCCAACCCGGAGCGCAAGGCGCTCTGGGAGCGGATGTCCACCCGTACGCTCCCGCAGGGCTGGGCCGACGCGCTGCCGACCTTCCCGGCCGATGCCAAGGGCGTGGCCACCCGGGCCGCCTCCGGCAAGGTCCTGGAGGCCCTCGCCCCGGTGCTGCCCGAGCTGTGGGGCGGCTCCGCCGACCTGGCGGAGAGCAACAACACCACCATGAAGGGCGAGCCGTCCTTCGTCCCGGCCGAGCACGCCACCAAGGACTTCCCCGGCGACGAGTACGGCCGCACCCTGCACTTCGGCATCCGCGAGCACGCCATGGGCGCGATCCTCAACGGCATCGCCCTACACGGCGGCACCCGCCCGTACGGCGGCACGTTCCTGGTGTTCAGCGACTACATGCGCCCCTCGGTGCGGCTCGCCGCGCTCATGAAGCTGCCGGTGACCTACGTCTGGACGCACGACTCGATCGGCCTCGGTGAGGACGGCCCGACCCACCAGCCGGTGGAGCACCTGACCGCGCTGCGGGCCATCCCGGGCCTCGACGTGGTCCGCCCGGCCGACGCCAACGAGACCGCCTGGGCGTGGCGGCAGGCCCTGGAGCACACCGACCGGCCCACCGCGCTGGCGCTCAGCCGGCAGGCGCTGCCGACCGTCGACCGCACCGAGCTGGCCGGCGCCGAGGGCACCGCGAAGGGCGGCTACGTGCTGGCCGAGGCGTCCAACGGGCAGCCGCAGGTGATCATCGTGGGCACCGGCTCCGAGGTGCAGCTCTGCCTCACCGCCCGGGAGCGGCTGGAGGCCGACGGCACCCCCACCCGGGTCGTCTCGATGCCCTGCCAGGAGTGGTTCTTCGCGCAGGACGAGGCCTACCGGGAGTCGGTGCTCCCGCGCGGGGTAAAGGCACGGGTGAGCGTGGAGGCGGGCATCGCGATGTCCTGGCGGGCGATCGTCGGGGACAGCGGCGAGTGCGTGAGCCTGGAGCACTACGGGGCGAGCGCGCCGCACACCGTGCTCTTCGAGCAGTTCGGGTTCACCCCCGACCGGATCGTGGCCGCCGCGCACGCGGCGCTGACCCGGGTGGGCGACATCACCGGTTTCACGACCGGCAACTGAGGGGAGCGTGGGCAGCATGACGGACAGGCTGAGCGAGCTCCAGGCCGCCGGTGTGGCGATCTGGCTCGACGATCTTTCCCGGGTACGACTGAGCTCCGGTGGGCTGGACAAGCTCCGCCGGGAGCAGCACGTGGCCGGGGTGACCACCAACCCGACGATCTTCGCGAAGGCACTCAGCGACGCCGACGAGTACAACTGGCAGCTGCGCGACCTCGCCATCCGCGGCATCGAGGTCGAGGAGGCGGTCCGCATGCTCACCACGTACGACGTGCGGTGGGCCTGCGACGTGATGCGCCCCTCCTATGACAAGAGCGCCGGGGTGGACGGCCGGGTGTCGATCGAGGTCGACCCGCGGCTGGCCCACGAGTCCGACCGGACCGTCGCCGAGGCCAAGGCGCTCTGGTGGCTGGTCGACCGGCCGAACCTCTTCATCAAGATCCCGGCCACCGAGGCGGGCCTGCCGGCGATCACCGCGACCCTGGCCGAGGGGATCAGCGTGAACGTCACGCTGATCTTCGGCCTGGACCGGTACTCGCAGGTCATGGAGGCGTTCCTGGCCGGTCTGGAGCAGGCGAAGGCGAACGGCCACGACCTGTCGAAGATCGGGTCGGTCGCCTCGTTCTTCGTCTCCCGGGTCGACACCGAGGTGGACAAGCGGCTGGAGAAGATCGGTTCCGACGAGGCCAAGGCGCTGCGCGGCAAGGCCGCCATCGCCAACGCCCAGCTGGCGTACGAGCGCTACGCCGAGGTCTTCGGCTCCGACCGGTGGAAGAAGCTCGCCGACGCGGGCGCCCACCCGCAGCGCCCGCTGTGGGCCTCCACCTCGACCAAGAACCCCGACTACCGGGACGTCATCTACGTCGAGGAGCTGATCGCCCCCGGCACGGTCAACACCATGCCGGAGGCGGTCATCCACGCCTACGCCGACCACGGGGAGACCCGCGCCGACACCATCACCGGCTCGTACGACGCGGCCCGCAAGGTCTTCACCGACCTCGAGGCGGTCGGCGTGGACATGGCCGACGTGATCGCCACCCTGGAGCGGGAGGGCGTGGAGAAGTTCGAGACGAGCTGGCTGGAGCTGCTCGACGGGGTCAAGAAGTCCCTCGCCGAGGCGGCCAAGGGCATCGGCCAGCCGAACCGGGCCGCCAAGGGCAACGCGAAGGCGGCCCAGAAGGCCGGGGGCAACGCGTGACGGACGGCGCCGGTCGCGTCCCGGGACCGGTAACGCGCCCCGGGACGCGCGACGCCACGAGGACGGGGTGGTGAGGTGAGCGACCTGCTGGCCGGCCGGGCGGACATCGCCGCCGGGCTGGCCGTGCACGGCGCGGACGCGGTCGACGGGTCCGCGCCCGCGTCCGTGCGGGCCGCGCTGGTCGCCGCGGACCTCCCCGCCCGGCTCGCCGCCAAGGACCCGACCCTCTGGGGGCCGGCCGCCGAGGCGACGGCCCGGACGCGGCTGGGCTGGCTGGACACCCACGCCCGCGCCCGGGAGCTGCTCCCCCAGCTCGCCGAGCTGACCGAGGAGCTGGCCGACCTGGACCACGTGGTGCTGGCCGGGACGGGCGGCTCCTCGCTCGCCCCGGAGGTGATCGCCCGGACCCTCGGCCGGCCGCTGACCGTGCTCGACGGCACCGATCCCGGCGAGGTCCGCGCGGCCCTGGCCGACCGGCTGGACCGCACCGTGGTGGTGGTCGCCGGCGAGTCCGGCGCCACGGTGGAGACCGACAGCATCCGGCGGGCGTACTGGCAGGCGTTCCTCGACGCCGGCCTGACCGAGGCCGAGACCGCCCGGCACTTCGTGGTCGTCACCGACCCCGGTTCCCCGCTGGAAGGGCTCGCCGACGAGCTGGGCGTGGTGGTCATCCAGTCCGACCCGGAGGTGGGCGCCCGGCACTCCGCGCTCACCGCGTTCGGGCTGGTCCCCGCGGCGCTGGCCGGGGCGCCGGTCGCCGACCTGCTGGACGACGCCGAGGCCCTCGCCGGCGCGCTCGACCGACACCGGGACAACCCGGGCCTGGCCCTCGGGGCGGCGCTCGCCGCGGCGGCCACCACCGGCCGGGACACCGTCGCGCTGGTGTCCGACGGCACGGGGCTCGACGGGCTGGGCGACTGGGCCGAGCAACTGCTCGCCGGGTCCACCGGCAAGGCCGGCCGGGGCATCCTCCCGGTCGTGGTGGAGGCCCCGGACGCCCCCGGCGCCACCGGCCCGGACGTGCTGACCGTGGGCTACGGCGGCGCCCTCGGCCCGGGCGCCGCGCCCGGCCCGGCCGACGTGGCGGTCAACGGTCCACTGGGCGCCCAGTTCCTCACCTGGGAGTACGCCACCGCGCTCGCCGCCGCCGTGCTCGACGTCGACCCGTTCGGCCAGCCGGACGTCGCCGAGAGCAAGGAGCACACCGCGCGGCTGCTCGCCGACGGTCCGCCGGCGGAGTCGCCGTCGGCCACCGAGGGCGCCATCGAGGTGTACGCCCCGGCCGGCGCCCCCGCCGACCTGGCCGGCGCGCTGCGCTGGCTGCTCGCCGGGCTGGGCGACGACGGCTACCTGGCGGTGACCGCCTACCTCGACCGGTGGGGCGACGCGGCGGTGACGGGCCTGCGCCCGCTGCTGGCGCGGGCCACGGCGCGCCCCGTCACCTTCGGGTGGGGGCCGCGGTGTCTCCACTCGACGGGGCAGTACCACAAGGGCGGCCCACGGGCCGGCAGCCACCTCCAGCTGACCGGCGCGGTCACCGGCGACCTGCCGGTGCCCGGCCGCCCGTACACCTTCGGAGACCTTCAGGCGGCCCAGGCCGCCGGCGACCGGCGGGCCCTCGCCGGTCGCGGGCGGCCGGTGCTGCGCCTGCACCTGACCGAGCGGGCGGCGGGCGTCGCCCAGCTACTGGATGCGGCCGGACGGACACTGACGTGACGATGAACGACGTGACATCGGCGGAGCGAGGAGGCACCGTGAGCGCGAGGAGTGAGCCGTCCTTGCGAGCCCCGCAGTCGCGAACCGAGGAGGCGCAGTGAGCGCGAGGAGTGAGCCGGTCCTGCGAGCCCCGCAGTCGCGAACCGAGGACAGCGCAGGGAACCCGCTGCGCGATCCTCAGGACCGCCGGCTGCCGCGGATCCCGGAGCCGTGCGCTCTGGTGATCTTCGGGGTGACCGGCGACCTGGCCCGCAAGAAGCTCCTGCCGGCGGTCTACGACCTGGCGAACCGGGGGCTGCTGCCGCCCGGCTTCGTGGTCCTGGGCTTCGCGCGGCGCGACTGGGGCGACGGCGACTTCGAGGGGCTGGCCCACGAGGCGGCCAAGAAGCACGCCCGCACCCCGTGGCGGGAGGAGGTCTGGGCCCGGCTCGCCGGCAACATCAAGTTCGTCGGCGGCTCGTTCGACGACGACGCCGCCTTCGACCAGCTCGCCGCCACCCTCGACGAGCTGCGCGACACCCACGGCATCCCCGGCAACGCCGCCTTCTACTTCTCCATCCCCCCGGCGGCGTTCCCCGTGGTGCTCAAGCAGCTCGCCCGCACCGGCATGGCCGACAACGCCAAGTCCGGCGGCTGGCGCCGGGTGGTCGTGGAGAAGCCGTTCGGCAACGACCTGCCCTCGGCGAAGGCGCTCAACGACCTGGTCGACGACGTCTTCACCAGCCAGGACGTCTTCCGGATCGACCACTACCTGGGCAAGGAGACGGTCCAGAACATCCTGGCGCTGCGCTTCGCCAACAACCTGTTCGAGCCGCTGTGGAACTCCAAGTACGTCGACTCGGTGCAGATCACCATGGCCGAGGACGTCGGCATCGGCACCCGGGCCGCGTTCTACGACTCGGTCGGCACCGCCCGCGACGTGCTCCAGAACCACCTGCTCCAGCTGCTCGCGCTGGTGGCCATGGAGGAACCGACCAGCTTCGACGCCGACGAGATCCGCACCGAGAAGCTCAAGGTGCTCAAGGCCATCACGGTGCCGAAGGACGTCTCCCGGGACACCGTCCGCGGCCAGTACCTGCCCGGCTGGGTGGGCGGCGAACGCGCCGTCGGCTACCTCGACGAGGAGGGCGTCCCGCCGGACTCCACCACCGAGACGTACGTGGCCGTGAAGCTGGGCATCCAGAACCGGCGCTGGGCCGGGGTGCCGTTCTACATCCGGGCCGGCAAGCGGCTGCCCCGGCGGGTCACCGAGGTGGCCATCGTGTTCAAGACGGCGCCGCACCTGCCGTTCAACCAGGCCGACATGGAGTCGCTCGGCCCCAACCAGCTCGTCATCCGGGTCCAGCCCGACGAGGGCGTGGTGCTGAAGTTCGGCTCGAAGGTGCCGGGCACGACCATGGAGGTCCGCGACATCGCGATGGACTTCCAGTACGGCGAGGCGTTCACCGAGTCCAGCCCCGAGGCGTACGAGCGGCTGGTGCTGGACGTGCTCATCGGTGACCGGACGCTGTTCCCGGACGCCGCCGAGGTGGAGCAGAGCTGGCAGGTGGTGGACCCGTTGGAGCACGCCTGGGAGGGCACCAGGCCGGAGCCCTACCGGGCCGGCGAGTGGGGCCCCCGGGCCGCCGACGAGATGCTGGCCCGCGAGGGCCGGTCGTGGAGGAGAGCATGATCGGGCTGTGGGACACCACCGGGAACGAGGTGGTCAAGGCCCTCGCCGCCGAGCGGCGCAGCGCGGGCGGGGTGGCCAGCGGCATGGCGCTCACGCTGATCGTCGTGGTCGACGAGAAGCGCGTCCGGGAGGCCGAGGCGGCCGCGACCATCGCGGCCGCCGCCCACCCGTGCCGGCTGCTCGTGGTGGTCCGCTCCGACGTCGAGCGGGACCGCAACCGGCTGGACGCGGAGATCGTCGTCGGCGGCCGGCTCGGCCCGTGCGAGGCGGTGGTGACCCGGATGTACGGCCGGCTCGCGCTGCACGCCGAGTCGGTGGTGATGCCGCTGCTGGTGCCGGACGTGCCGGTGGTGACGTGGTGGCACGGCGAGCCGCCGGAGGAGATCGCCACCGACTTCCTCGGTGTGGTGGCCGACCGGCGGATCACCGACGCGGCGCAGGCCGCCGACCCGATCGCCGCGCTGAGGCAGCGGGCCGCGGACTACGCCCCGGGCGACACCGACCTGGCCTGGACGCGGATCACCCCGTGGCGCACCCTCGTGGCCGGGGCGTTCGACACCACGCAGGCCCGGGTCACCGAGGCGACCGTGGTGGCGCCGCCCACCGACCCGACGGCCGCGCTCATGCGCGGCTGGCTGACCGCCCGGCTCGGCATCGACCCGGTGTGGGAGCACACCGACAAGTTCCCCCGGATGCGCGAGGTGCAGCTGCGCTGCGCCAACGGCGACGAGCTGGTGCTGAGCCGCGACGAGAACGTGGCCATCTTCCGGCGTACCGGCCAGGAGGACCGGACGCTGCCGCTGGTCCGCCGCCCGCTCGGCGACGAGCTGGCCGAGGAGCTGCGCCGGCTCGACGCCGACCAGGTCTACGCCGAGGCGCTCGGTGCGACCGCCGGGCTCACCGCACTCGACCAGCGGCCCGCCCAGCGGGTGCACGTGTGGAAGGATCCGGCGACCGCCCAGCGGGCCGAGGCCGGGGTCACCGCGCACGCCGGCGCGACCGCCAGCGCGTGAGCACACCGCACGGGCCGCTCGGCGGTCGGACAGCACAGGTGACCGCCGTGGGGCGGTCGGAGGACGAAGGCACGATGGATGAGTGAGGCGAGTGTCGCCGTACACGCCGACCCGGACCTGCTGGCGCAGGCGGTGGCGGCCCGGCTGGTGGTGAAGCTGCTCGACGCGCAGGCCGAGCGCGGCCAGGCGTCGGTGGTGCTGACCGGCGGGCGGATCGCCGCGGCGGTCTACCGGGCGGTGGCGCAGCTGCCGGCCCGGGACGCCGTCGACTGGTCCCGGGTCGACGTCTGGTGGGGCGACGAGCGGTTCCTGCCGGCCGGCGACCCCGAGCGCAACGAGACGCAAGCCCGTGCCGCGCTGCTGGACGTCGTCCCGCTGGACCCGGCCCGCATCCACCCGATGCCGGCCTCCGACGGCCCGGCCGGCAACGACCCGGAGGCGGCCGCCGCCGGGTACGCGCAGGAGCTGGCCCGGGCCGCCCGGCCGGGGACCGCGACCCTCCCCCACTTCGACGTGCTGATGCTCGGCGTGGGCGAGGACGGGCACGTGGCCTCGGTCTTCCCGGAGCACCCGGTGCACCACGACAACCGCCCGGTCAGCGCCGTACGCGGCAGCCCCAAGCCGCCGCCGGTGCGCACCACGCTGACCCTCCCGACGATCAACACGGCCGAGGAGGTCTGGCTGGTGGCCGCCGGGGCGGACAAGGCCCGGGCGGTCGGGATGGCCCTGGCCGGGGCCGGGCCGGTGCAGCTGCCGGCGGCCGGGGCGCGCGGGGTGTCCCGGACCCTGTGGCTGCTGGACCGCTCCGCGGCGGCGAACGTGCCGCCCCGGCTGCGCAGCCTGCGCTGAACGGTAAGGAAGGGCCCCTTCTTAACGCCTGGCGTAGAGCAGGGGCCCCTTCCTAACCACGGTCAGGGGTTGTTGCGGCGCTGGCGGAGTGATTCCAGCGCCTCGGCGAGCAACGCCTCGCCCTGCTCCGGGGTGCGCCGCTCCTGCACGTACGCCAGGTGGGTCTTGTAGGGCTCGGGCCGGGCCGGGCCCGGCGGGTTGCCCCGGTCGGGGCCGGCCGGCTCGCCGCAGCGCGGGCAGTCCCAGGTCTCCGGGGCCTCCGCCTCGGCGGCGATGAGGAACTCGACGCGGTGGTCGTTCGCGCACCAGTAGGTGACCGGCCGGCGGGGCGCCGGCTCGATGCGCTGCTCGAACCGCTCGGGGGCGGACCCGATCCGGGTGCCGCGGATGACGTTGCCACTGGACACGGCTGCTCGCTCCTGTCGTCGGAGGGGACCGCCGCTTACGGGGGTGGGCGGCGGGCGACGCGCGGAGAAACAATCTGCGCGCGGTCCGTCACGGACCGCGCGCAGATTGTACGACTCGGAGCGCTCGCTCAGGCGCCGCTGCCCGTCTGGAGCCGGAGCCAGAGCCCGATCCCGACGATGCACGCGAACCAGATGATCCCGACCAGAACGGTGTAGCGGTCGAGGTTCTTCTCGGCCACGGAGGAACCGGCCAGGCTGGAGCTGACGCCGCCGCCGAACATGCTGGACAGCCCGCCGCCCTTACCGCGGTGCAGGAGGATCAGCAGGGTGAGCAGGATGCTCGTGATGACCAACAACGTGATCATCGTGTAGGCGAACCAGATCGGCATGGCGGGGGTCAATCCTCTCGTTGCGATCACTGCCCGGTCCTGACGGGCACAGCGGCACCGACCGGTGGGCGGGCAGCGTCAAGGATAGCGAGCGTTCAGCGGGCGATGTGCTCCGGGAACCGGCAGATCTGCGCGAATTCCTCGGCGTCCAGGCTGGCGCCCCCGACCAGGGCCCCGTCCACGTCCGGCTGGGCCATGGTCGCCGCCACGTTCGACGACTTCACCGACCCGCCGTAGAGGATCCGGACCTGGTCGGCGGTGTCCTGGCCGAAGGTCTCCACCAGGCGCTTGCGCACCTCGCCGCAGACCTCCTGGGCGTCCTCCGGGGTCGCCGTCTTGCCGGTGCCGATCGCCCAGACCGGCTCGTACGCCACGACGACCTTGGCGACCTGCTCCGGGGTGAGCCCCTTCAGCGCGCCGTCGAGCTGGTCGCAGCAGTGCGGCACGTGCCGGAGCTGCTCGCGGATCTCCAGCCCCTCGCCGATGCAGAGGATCGGGGTCAGCCCGTTCGCGAGCGCAGCGGCCACCTTGACGTTGACCAGCGCGTCGTCCTCGTGGTGGTACTGCCGCCGCTCGGAGTGGCCGACCACCACGTAGGTGCAACCCAGCTTGGCGAGCATCGCCCCGGAGATGTCCCCCGTGTACGCGCCCGACTGGAACGGCGACAGGTCCTGCGCGCCGTAGCCGATCAGCAGCTTGTCGCCGTCCACCGCGGTCTGCACGGTGCGCAGGTCGGTGAAGGGCGGCAGGACCACCGTCTCGACCTCGGTGAGCTGCTTCTCGTTGAGGCTCGCGGCCAGCTTCTGCACCAGCAGGTTGGCCTCGAGGTGGTTCAGGTTCATCTTCCAGTTGCCGGCCATCAGCGGCCGGCGGGGGGTGCTCGCCATTCAGTTCTCCAGGGCCGCGATGCCGGGGAGGGTCTTGCCCTCGAGGTATTCCAGGGAGGCGCCACCGCCGGTGGAGATGTGCCCGAACGAGGACTCATCCAGGCCGAGCGCCCGCACCGCCGCGGCCGAGTCGCCGCCGCCGACCACGCTGAACGCGTCGGTCTTGGTGATCGCCTCGGCGACGCCCCGGGTGCCGTTCGCGAACGCCGCCATCTCGAACACGCCCATCGGGCCGTTCCAGAAGATCGTCTTCGCCTGGGACAGCGCGGCGGCGAAGCCGGCCACCGTCTCGGGGCCGATGTCCAGACCCAGCCGGTGGCTCGGGATGCCGTCGGCGGGCACGGTGTCGTGGGCGGCGTCGGGCGCGAACGCGTCCGCGGCCACCACGTCGACCGGGAGCATGATCTTGCCGCCGGACCGCTCCAGCAGGTTGCGGCAGGTCTCGACCATCTCCTCCTCCAGCAGCGAGGTGCCCACCTCGTGGCCCTGGGCCTTGAGGAAGGTGAAGCACATCCCGCCGCCGATGAGCAGCCGGTCGACCGTGGGCAGCAGCGCCTCGATCACGGCCAGCTTGTCGGAGACCTTGGAGCCGCCCAGCACCACCACGTACGGCCGCTCCGGGGCGCCGGTGAGCTTGCTGAGCACCTCCACCTCACGCAGCACGAGACGGCCCGCGACGTGCGGCAGCCGGGCCGGCACGTCGTAGACGCTGGCGTGCTTGCGGTGCACGGCCCCGAAGGCGTCGTCCACGTACGCGTCGCCGAAGGCGGCGAGCTGGTCGGCGAAGGCGCCCCGCTCGGCGTCGTCCTTGCTGGTCTCACCCTTGTTGAAGCGCAGGTTCTCCAGCAGGGCGACCTGGCCGTCGGCCAGGCCCTCCACGCAGGCGCGGGCCGAGTCGCCGACGGTGTCCTCGGCGAAGCGCACCGGCGCGCCGAGCAGTTCGCCGAGCCGCCCGGCGACCGGGCGGAGGCTGAACTGCGGATCCGGCGCGCCCTTCGGGCGGCCCAGGTGCGAGCAGACAACCACCTTGGCGCCGGCCTGGACCAGCGCGCTCAGGGTCGGCAGCACGGCCCGGATACGGCCGTCGTCCGTGATGTCACCGCTCTGCTTGTCGAGCGGGACGTTCAGGTCGGCGCGCACCAGCACGCGCCGACCCGACACCCCCTCGCCGAGCAGGTCGTCGAGGTTGCGGATGCTCACAGCGAGCTACCCACCAGCTTGACCAGGTCGACGAGGCGGTTGGAGTAGCCCCACTCGTTGTCGTACCAGCCGACGACCTTGACCTGGTTGCCGATCACCTTGGTCAGCGGCGCGTCGAAGATGCACGACGCCGGGTCGGTGACGATGTCCGAGGAGACGATCGGGTCCTCGTTGTAGACCAGGATGCCCTTGAGCGGGCCGTCCGCGGCGGCCTTCAGCGCGGCGTTGACCTCGTCCACCGTGGTCTCCCGGCCGACCGTGACGGTCAGGTCGGTGGTGGAGCCGGTCGGGATCGGCACACGCAGCGCGTAGCCGTCCAGCTTGCCCTTGAGGTCCGGCAGGACCAGGCCGATGGCCTTCGCGGCGCCCGTCGAGGTCGGCACGATGTTCAGGGCGGCGGCCCGGGCGCGGCGCAGGTCCTTGTGCGGCGCGTCCTGCAGGTTCTGGTCCTGCGTGTACGCGTGGATGGTCGTCATCAGACCCTGCTGGATGCCGAACGTGTCGTGCAGCACCTTGGCCATCGGGGCGAGGCAGTTGGTGGTGCAGGAGGCGTTCGAGATGATCGTGTGCTTGGCCGGGTCGTACTGGTCCTGGTTGACGCCCATGACCACGGTGACGTCCTCGTTCTTCGCCGGGGCGGAGATGATGACCTTCTTGGCCCCGCCGTCGACGTGCGCCTTCGCCTTGGTGGCGTCGGTGAAGAAACCGGTGGACTCGATGACGACGTCGGCGCCGACCTCGCCCCACGGCAGCTTGGCCGGGTCCTTCTCGGCGTACGCCTTGATGGTCTTGCCACCCACGGTGATCTCGTCGGCGGTGGCCTTCACCTCGTGCGGGAGGCGACCCAGGATGCTGTCGTACTTGACAAGGTGGGCGAGCGTCGCGTTGTCGGTCAGGTCGTTGACCGCCACGACCTCGATGTCAGCGCCGGACGCCAGCACTGCCCGGAAGAAGTTGCGGCCGATCCGGCCGAAGCCGTTGATGCCAACCCGGATGGTCACAGGCCCATCTCCTCGCGTTCTGGTCCGCCGGCGTCGAACCCCGGCCGGCGGAGATTGTTCGCCGACCGGTGGAGCCGGCCGTTGACGGTTCATCTCGGCCACCCCGCCGCGGTCCCAGGAGACCAGACCGCCCGAGGCGGTGAGCACGGCGAGGGATGCCTTGCCGGCCCCCTTGCCGTACGCAGCGACCTTATCCGAGCGCGCGCCGCCGCGCTGCGGCGGGTGGTGATCCCCTCGCAGCCCGACGCCCCACCGGTCCTATCAGACCACGAGCATGTCGGGCGTGACGGCCGCTTCGGTATCCGGGATGCCCAGGTCGCGCGCCCGCTTGTCGGCGAGCGCGAGCAGCCGGCGGATCCGGCCGGCGATCGCGTCCTTGGTCAGCGGCGGCTCGGCCAGCGCGCCCAGCTCCTCCAGGGAGGCCTGCCGGTGCTCCAGCCGCAGCCGGCCGGCCGAGGTCAGGTGGTTGGGGGCGTCGTCGGCGAGGATCTCCAGCGCGCGGGTGACCCGGGCGGCGGCGGCCACCGCGGCGCGGGCCGAGCGGCGCAGGTTGGCGTCGTCGAAATTGGCCAGTCGGTTGGCGGTCGCCCGCACCTCGCGGCGCACCCGCCGCTCCTCCCAGGCCAGCACGCTGGAGTGGGCACCGATCCGGGTGAGCAGCGCGGCGATCGCGTCGCCGTCCTTGACCACCACCCGGTCCACCCCGCGCACCTCGCGGTTCTTCGCGGTGATGCCGATCCGGCGGGCCGCGCCGACCAGGGCCAGCGCGGACTCCGGGCCGGGGCAGGTGATCTCCAGGGCGCTGGACCGGCCCGGTTCGGTGAGCGAGCCGTGCGCCATGAACGCGCCCCGCCAGGCGGAGACCGCGCAGCAGACGTTGGCGGCCACCACGTGCGGGGGCAGGCCCCGCACCGGGCGGCCCCGCACGTCCAGCAGGCCGGTCTGCCGGGCGAGCGCCTCGCCGTCCTTCACCACCCGCACGATGAAGTGACTGCCCTTGCGCAGACCGCCGGAGGCGAGCACGTGGATCTCACTCGGGTAGCCGTAGACCTCGGCGATCTCCCGGCGGAGCCGCCGGGCCACCGCGCCGGTGTCCAGCTCCGCCTCGACCACGACGCGACCCGACACGATGTGCAGCCCGCCGGCGAACCGGAGCAGCGCTGCCATCTCCGCCCGCCGGCAGCAGGGCTTGGGCACGTCGACCCGACTCAGCTCGTCCTTGACCGCCGCCGTCATCGCCATGTTGCGCGCCCCCTCAGGACCGGGTTCCGGCGTGTCGCCGGTGATTACGTACGTGTCTAACGATCGGCGCCCAGGACAGGCACCAACGCGGCGCCCAGGGCAGCCGGATCATGACGGGGCGTGCCGTCGGTGACGGCGACGGGAGCGAGGACCAGCCGGGCACCCAGCGATTCTGCCGCACGTTCGACCGCCACGGGATCAGCCACCGCCTTGGAGTCGGCCAGCACCATGTCCACCTTCAACTCGGGCAGATAGCGCCGGAGGGTGTCCAGATGGTCGGGAAGGGAGAGACCGAATGTCTCCTTCTCCGCCACCAGGTTGAGGGTGACCAGCCGACGGGCCGGGCTGGAGACGATCGCGTCGGCCAGGCCGGGCACCAGGAGATGCGGCAGCACACTGGTGTACCAGCTGCCCGGCCCGAAGATCAGCCAGTCGGCGGCGCGGACCGCGGTGACCGCCTCGGCGCACGCGGCCGGCGCGGCCGGCGTGAGCCGCAACGACTCGACCGTGCCGGAGGTGACCGCCACCTGGTGCTGGCCGCGCACCATGCGGACCTCGTCCGGGCGGTCCGGGTCGGCGCCGCGTACCCGGGCCTCGATGCCGACCGGCTGCCGGGACATCGGCAGCACCCGGCCGACCGCGCCGAGCATCGCGCCCGCGTGGTCGAGCGCCACCACCGGGTCACCGAGCAGCTCGGTCAGCCCGTGCAGCAGCAGGTTGCCGACCGCGTGGCCGGCGAGCGAATCGGCGCCGCCGGGCCCGCCCCCCGCGGCGGCGAAGCGGTGCTGGAACAGCGCCGCGCTGCGCCGCGTGGCCGGGTGGTCACCGGCCAGGGCCACGAGCGCCTGCCGCAGGTCGCCCGGCGGGAGGCCGCCGCGCTCCGCGCGCAGCCGCCCGCTGGAACCCCCGTCGTCGCCGACCGTCACCACCGCGGTGATGTCCAGATCCAGTCCGGGTACGCAGTGCCGCAGCGCCCGCAGGGACGCCGACAGCCCGTGCCCGCCGCCGAAGGCGACCACCCTGGTCGGCGTCATTCGCGCCCCAGGTCCCGGTGCTGGGGGTTGGCCGCGATGCCGGAGCCGCGCAGCCGGGCGGCCAGCTCCTCGGCGATCGCCACGCTGCGGTGCTTGCCACCGGTGCAGCCCACGGCCACGGTCAAGTAGCGCTTGCCCTCCCGCTCGAAACCGGCGGTGGTGGCGTTGACCAGGTCCGCGTACCCGGCCACGAAGGCGTCCGCGCCCTCCTGACCCAGCACGTACGCGCTGACCGCCTCCTCGCGCCCGGTGTGCTCGCGCAGCTCCGGCACCCAGTAGGGGTTCGGCAGGAACCGGGCGTCCATCACGAAGTCGGCGTCCGGCGGCAGGCCGTACTTGAAGCCGAAGGACAGCACGGTGATCCGCAGCCGGCGCGAGTCCTCACCGCCGAACAGCTCCTCGACCCGGCGGCGGAGCTGGTTCACGTTCAGGTGGCTCGTGTCGATGATCACGTCGGCCTGGTCCCGGGCCTCCTCCAACAGCGCCCGCTCGACGGCGATCCCGTCGGCCAGCCGCCCGTCACCCTGCAACGGGTGCGAGCGGCGCACGCTCTCGAAACGGCGAATCAGCACCTCGTCGTCGGCGTCGACGAAGACCACCCGGGGCTGGAAACCGCGCTCGCGCAGCTCCCGGATCGCCCCGGCCAGGTCCGTGGAGAAGGCGCGCGAGCGGACGTCCAGCACCATCGCCGTACGCCGGGCCGCGCCGCCGGCCTTGAAGGCCAGCTCGGCCATGTCCAGCATCAGGGCCTGGGGCAGGTTGTCCACCACGTAGTAGCCGACGTTCTCCAACGCGCGGGCCACCGTGCTGCGGCCACCGCCGGACAGGCCGGTCACCACCACCAGGGTGGTGTCCGCCTCCGCCGGCGCCGGCCGCCCGAGAGCTGTCTCCGCGTTGGTCGGCACCAGGTCCCCCGCCGTCCGCGCCTCGCTCACCCGCTACCCCCAGCCGTGGCGCCGCGGCCGGTCGGCCGCATGGTCAGTCAGCGACTCTAACGGCTGCGACCCCGCCCGGGATTCCACGGGGTGACGACCGGAACAGGCCCTTGTCCGTTTTGTCGAGCTCCGGCCGTCGCTCTCACCGGGTCCGGGCTGCCGCTGTCCGGCGGCCCGGCTGCCGCCTTCCGGAGGCCCGGTTGCCGCCACACGGCCGTTCGGGGCGGGGTGGTGTCGGCGGGCGCTCGTAGACTGCGCGGATGGTCTCCCCCACCGATGAGCGGACCGAGGACGCGCTGCGGGTGCTGCGCCGGGTGTTCGGCTACGACGCCTTCCGCGGCTTCCAGCACGAGGTCGTCGAGCACGTGGTGGCCGGCGACGACGCGCTGGTGCTCATGCCGACCGGGGGCGGCAAGTCTCTCTGCTACCAGATCCCCGCGCTGGTCCGCGACGGCGTGGCGGTGGTCGTCTCGCCGCTCATCGCGCTCATGCAGGACCAGGTCGACGCGCTCACCGCGGTCGGCGTCCGGGCCGGGTTCCTCAACTCGACCCAGGATCTCGCCCAGCGGCGGCGGGTCGAGGCGGCGTTCCTCGCCGGCGAGCTCGACCTGCTCTACCTCGCCCCGGAGGCGCTGGCGACGCGCGCCACCGTCGCCCTGCTGGAGCGCGGGCGCATCGCGCTCTTCGCGATCGACGAGGCGCACTGCGTCTCGCAGTGGGGGCACGACTTCCGCCCCGACTACCTCAACCTGTCGATGCTGCACGAGCGGTGGCCGGGGGTGCCGCGGATCGCGCTGACCGCCACCGCCACCCAGGCCACCCGCACGGAGATCGCCACCCGGCTCAAGCTCACCGACGCCCGGCACTTCGTGGCCAGCTTCGACCGGCCCAACATCCAGTACCGGATCGTGCCCAAGCGGGAGCCGCGCAAGCAACTGCTCGCCCTGCTGCGCGACGAGCACCCCGGTGACGCCGGCATCGTCTACTGCCTGTCCCGCGCCTCCGTCGAGAAGACCGCCGAGTTCCTGGTCGCCAACGGCATCGCGGCGCTGCCCTACCACGCCGGGCTCGACGCGGCGACCAGAGCGGCCAACCAGCAGCGCTTCCTGCGCGAGGACGGCCTCGTCATGGTCGCCACCATCGCCTTCGGCATGGGCATCGACAAGCCCGACGTCCGCTTCGTCGCCCACCTCGACCTGCCCAAGTCGGTGGAG
This sequence comes from Micromonospora sp. NPDC005305, assembly GCF_040607315.1. Classification (NCBI taxonomy): domain Bacteria; kingdom Bacillati; phylum Actinomycetota; class Actinomycetes; order Micromonosporales; family Micromonosporaceae; genus Micromonospora; species Micromonospora sp. NPDC005305. The sequence continues at coordinate 67,168 of NZ_JBEXGL010000028.1, forward strand.
GGCTACTACCAGGAGACCGGCCGCGCCGGGCGGGACGGGCTGCCGTCGACGGCCTGGCTCGCGTACGGGCTCCAGGACGTGGTGCAGCAGCGCAAGATGATCGAGACGTCGGAGGGCGACCTGGCCCACCGGCGCAACCTCGCCACCCACCTCGACGCCATGCTGGCGCTCTGCGAGACGGTGCGCTGCCGCCGGGCACAACTCCTCGAATACTTCGGCGAGGGCGGCACGGCCAACTGCGGCAACTGCGACACCTGCCTGGAGCCCCCGGAGTCCTGGGACGGCACGGTCGCCGCCCAGAAGCTGCTCTCCACCGTCTACCGGCTCGACCGCGAACGCAACCAGCGCTTCGGCGCCGGGCACTGCGTGGACATCCTGCTCGGCAAGCGCACCGACAAGATCGACCAACACGGCCACGACTCGCTGAGCACCTTCGGCATCGGCACCGACCTGCGCGATGCCGAGTGGCGGGGCGTGGTGCGGCAGCTGCTCGCCGAGGGCCTGCTCGCCGTCGAGGGCGACTACGGCACGCTGGCCCTCACCGAGGCGAGCGCCGAGGTGCTCGGCCGTCGGCGCACGGTCACCATGCGGCGGGAGCCGGAGCGCCCGGCGTCCGGCCGGTCCGCCAAGCCCCGGGGCGCGGCAACCGTGGTGGCCGACCTGGCTCCGGCCGCCGTCCCGGTGTTCGAGCGGCTCCGCGCCTGGCGGGCGGCCACCGCCAAGGAACAGGGCGTCCCGGCGTACGTCATCTTCCACGACGCCACGCTGCGGCAGATCGCCACCGAGGCGCCCACCTCGCTGGCCGAGCTGTCCCGCATCAGCGGCGTCGGCGACAACAAGCTGGCCAAGTACGGCGAGGGGATCCTCGCCGTACTCGCGGAGTCCTGAGCGGTCCGGAGACACGACGAAGGGCCGGCCCCTTGTGGGGGCCGGCCCTTCGTGCTCGCTCCTGTCAGCGGATAGCCGGTCAGGAGGCGCTGTAGCCGCGGGTGGCGATCCAGTCGGCGAGGTTGTCCACGCTGATGCGGTAGGAGGCCATGTTCGGGTCGGCGCTGTCGGCGATGGTCACGGTGTGGCCGTTGTTCTGGTAGCCGACGACGCTGATGTAGTGGCCGCCTTCGAAGGAGTGGGTGTTGCCGTCGGTGTCGGTGGCGGTGCCGGCGATGTTGGCGACCACGGCGCGGCCGTCGTCGACGGTGCGCACGATGTCGGCGCGCAGGGTGTCGGTCTGCTTGTCG
>NZ_JBEXGL010000029.1:0-63937 GCF_040607315.1 Micromonospora sp. NPDC005305
CGCCCGCCCGGAACTCCGGATCGAACTGGCGTCTCGTCTCAGCCATGAACCTTTATCCCTCAAGCTCTGGCCTCCACGCTACGAGGGGAATGGCAGAGCAGCGTTGGGTAGCGGGCGAGGAAGGCGATGCTGTCGTGGTCCTCGTAGACGAGATGGTGCCGGTAATCGGGGTCGCCGGCTAGGAACGCGCAGACGAAGCAGGGCCCGTCGGTTACCCGCCGTGAGTACTGGTCGAAGTCGAACATGGCCCTCTCGGGCTGGTTCCCCATGTGGGGAGACTAGATGGGCTCGGCCACATGACGTGAAGCGAGCACCACTAGCAATCGGCCCTAGCCACGGCGGTGACGCTAGCGTCGCAGACCGGGCCGCTGCTGTTGTTCGATGACGGCGGCGAGCACCTCTTCGTGGTGTCGCCGGGCGACGATCCAACCCACCTGGTCAGGCACTGGCCGTGGTAGCCACGCGACCATATCCGCCCTCCCCGATGCCGACGCTCACCGTATCGGCGGTCCTGGTCAATCAGCCACACTCGGTGCAGACCAGGACGATCCCGAGCTGACGGTCTGCGCGATCGCTAGACCGTCGCCAGCTACGGCAGTTGGTCCTCATCACCGAGGCTCAGCGTGAACGGCGATTTCGGATGATCCGGCTGCCAGCCACGGTCATGCGCTTGCCGTATGGCGCGGGCGACCGCCGAAGGCAGCACCGGCGCGGCGGGAGCGTTTATCCAGTTGCCAGGGTGCGGGGACGCGAGCCGGACGATGAGGGTGGCACAGCTAGGCGGCTCCGTCCGCTCAACGGCAAAGGTCAGCGGCGACCAAGTCAAGCCCTGGCTGTACGTCGGCTTCCGGCGGACGAGCCAGCGGTAGCGGATCCCGTCAACAACGATCGGCCTAGTGCCCCGCTTTCTGAGCGCCATCAGTTCACCCGCCGCTTGTGTGGCCAGCCCCGCCGCCGTGGAGCCTTTCGTGCAGCCAAGGCCGCTGGCCAGGGCCTACGTGATCCGACGCCGACGAGACGGCTTGAGTAGGGAAGGTTACCGCGATCCCTTGACCCCGACCGGGCGCCGCAGTCTTTGGCGCCTATCCGGGGGATGGGGGCAGACTGGCGGCTCTCTGCTCGATCTCCCTCACGAAGTCCCGCTTGTCCCTGGTGTAGCGACCAGGGTCAGCGGCATGTCGGGCAGCGAGGTCCCGTTTCAGCCCGACGTAGGAGGCGGCGTCTTCCGGGTGCGCGCGGAGGTGGTCGCGGAAGGCGATCAGACGACGCCAGTAGTCGCTGTCCTGCTCAGTGACATGCAGGTGATGCGTGCGAAGACGGGTGAGGTCCTCTGGGCCCTTGCGGAAGACCCGGCGGCTGGGGTCGTCTGCCTCGGACTCAGGCGTGTAGATGTAGCCGATCCCCTGTAGGCGCTCCACCAGCGCCGGGAAACCGGTGAAGTCCCGGACAGCGGCGAGGATGTCGATAACCGGTTTTGCCGCCAGGCCAGGCACCGCCGTACTCCCGACGTGCTCTACCGCAAGCAGCGAGTCCGCAAGCGTGCGCGTCAGCAGCTCTCCTTCCTCGGCATAGCGCTCTGGCCAGCTCGGGTCGTACATCTGGACCTGTAGCCGTGCCGCCCGATACCAGAGTGCGTCGCCTGGCTGCCCGTTCATGTGCCCTTCCTACCGGCCTCGTGCGACATGCTTAGCCGCAGCCCAGCTTCGGCGGTGCAGCCAGCCGTGAGTGTGGTTCGGCACCACTCACGGTGATTTCGCGGCCGCAGCTTCGCCCCTGAGCGGCCCATGTGGAGAGTGCGCCGCCGCTGCGATCGAACGAGAGAACGCGTACCGATCGTGAAGGTCCTATGGCGACGAGGATGCCGGCAGACTGGCTGAGCACCTGCCGGGGCGCCAGGTCAGCCACGTTTCCGACCTCCTGTGGGAACACCGAGCCGAGGAGGTCGGCACGGTCGCTGCGCGGTGAGGGGCGCAACCTGCGTTTCAGCCGATGTCGGCGTCTCCGGTGTACCGGTGCGGGTTGGTGGCGGTGTGGTGAGGGCCGTGGTCTGAGGGCAGTTCATGCAGCCAGCGGCGCGGCCCGGGGTCGGAGGCGAGAGCCCAGGCGGGTCCGGCGGGGTGTTCGTCGTGCAGGCCGGTGGCGATGGGCATGATGGTGGGCACCCCGGCGAGCGCGCGTTGGAGGTTGGCCTCCCGGCGGCGGCTGGGCACCCGCAGCAGCACCGGGTAGCGGGGCCCGAACTGGGCGAGGCGCTCGTAGCCGCGCAGCTTGCGTAGGACGACGGCCAGGGACTCAGTGCCGTTGTCGTGCTCCAGGAAGAACCCGACCTGCCGGTCGCCGACACACCACACCCCGTGGGCGTCGGGGCGGATGCCGGCGATGGCGTAGGCGGCGGTCGCGTGCTGCTCGGACCACCACCTCGCCAACCGCACATCCTGGTGGCCACGCGCGTGAGCGACGAGGTCGACGAACAGCTGGTTGGTGCCGAGCAGGTGGGCGAGTTTGCGGCTGCCGACGATGCGTTCGGTGCGCTCGATGCTGCTGCGCGGCGGCCGGGCGTCGGGCCGGTCCGGGTCGTTGTAGGCGGTCGGGTGCACGAGCATGCCGAGCGGGCCGAGGGCGTAGAGGTACTGCCCGTCGCCGGTGGTGATGTCCACGAAGCGGCTGACGGCCTCGATGCCGTGCAGGGTGGCCAGCCGCAGCCGAGCGGAGCGGCGGGAGGTGAACAGCGCTTCGGCGATCTGGTCGGTCGAGAGCACATAGTGCTCGGCGAGCCAGGCGAGGAGTTGACGGTCGCGCAGCGTGAGCCGGCGAAGGTGTTCCAGCCGGGAGCGGCGGTTGGTGTTGCTGCGGGAGGCGAGGACCCGGGGGTTGGCGGACAGCGGGTGGAAGACGGGACGGTCGGTCGACACGAGTGGAATCCCTTTCAGGGGAAGGAATGGATCCCCTCCGTGGGAGGGGTGTCTGGAATCGGCGGCGGTCGCGGCCAGTGCCGGTCGGACGCCGTGTGCAGCACTGACAGCCCTGTCCGGGCGGACCTGTCAGCGGTGAGGGACATCCGGTGGTGAAGGGCTGAGGAAGCGTCCGCGGAAGGGGTGAGGGAAACCCCTGCCGGACGGCTGACAGATGCCGAAGGGATTGCCGCACCCGCGCCAAGGTCGCTCAGGGCTTGCCCTTGTCGCCCCGAGGACGGGATGTGCGCGTCTGGTCGGGCGGCCTGGAGTACCGGTCGACCAGAGCGTCGACCGCGCTGGTGTCCTGCGCCGGGACCGCGCGCGCCGCGACCTGCCGGATCGCCGCCGCCTCACCCACCAACGGCTTGGGTGGGCGGGTTTTCATGGTGAACGCCGGGGTTTGTCGGCCGGCCACCACCAGGCGGGTGGCGGTGGTGTAGGCGTCGAGGTGGGTCAGGTCGTGCTCGTCGAGTTCCGGCAGGGTGTGCCGCGCGAGGACCCGGGCGTCCTCCGGCGCGCAGGAGAAATAGATCTTGTTGCGGGCGTTCGCAGACGCCGCGGCGAGGAGGTCCTTCGGGAACTGGGCGAGGTCCTGGTGTGACAGGACCAGCGACAGCCGGTACTTACGGGCCTCGGCGAGCATCGTGTCCAGGCTGTTGGCGAGGGTGAGGAAGTTCTGCGCCTCGTCGATGATCAGGGTGGCGTCGCGCCGCTTGTCGGGGGCGGTGCGCGCCCGGGCGGTGGCCGCCTGCCACACCTGCGCCAGCACCAGGGAGCCGAGCAGCTTGCTGGTGTCCTCCCCGAGCTGACCCTTGGGGATGCGCACGAGCAGCGCCCCGCCGTCGAGGACCTCACCCATGTCGAAACTCGAGCGCGGGTAGCGCATCGTGCGTTTGACGAAGTCGCGCAGCAGGAACGCCCGGAGGCGGGCGAGCACCGGTCCGATGACCTGGGAGCGCAGGGCGGGGTTCAGTTCGTCGTACCACTGCCAGAACCCGGACAGGCCGGCCGGATCATCGAGGTCAACGGTCATCGCCGAGCGAAACTGGGCGGAGTTGAGCAGAGGCGGAATGTGCTGCAGGGTGACGTTGGCGTGCCGCAGCAGGGTCAGGCACGCCACCCGCATGACATCGTCCATGCGCGGGCCCCACGCCTTGGCGAAGATGTTCCCGAAGATCGACACCAGATTGTCCACGACCAGATCCGGGTCGTCGCCGGAGAGCGGATTGATCGTCGGCGGGTTCGGCTGGTCCGGGTCGAACAGCACCACCCGGTCCGCGACCGATGCCGGGAGCCGGTCGAGGATGTCCAGGACCATGTCGCCGTGCGGGTCGATGACCACCGTCCCGCGGCCGGCGGTGATGTCATCGACGGCCATGTTCACCAGCAACGTCGTCTTCCCGGAGCCGGTGGCCCCCACAACGTGCAGGTGGTAGCGGGCATCCGGCACGGCCAGGGCCACACCGTGACCGCCGACCTGCGCGTCACCGAGCACCTTCATGCCGCGCCCGCCGCTGGCCACGGCGACCGGGGCGGGCATCGACTTCGCCCGCGCCCGATCCAGCCCAGGCACGGCCAGGTCCCGGGGCAGCGCGGCGAGCGCGGCCAGTTCCGGGGTGCAGGTGAGGAACCCGCCGCCGAGACGCCGCGACGCCAGCACCGCGGCCGGCGACGACATGCGGGTACGAGGGACGAGGCGGTTGCGGCCCGAATAGATCGCGAAGGACGACGCGATCGTGTCGGCGATGCCCAGCAGCCGGGGCCGCTGGTCCGTGCTCCCGCGCCGGCTGTCCTTGCCGACGGCGTAGCGCACGGCGGTCTCCCACAGCGGGTGGGAGGTCTTGTCGAGGATCGCCCGCACATCGCGCTCCACGCCCGGGTCGCGCCGCCCGGCCGGAGCTGATCGCGCGGGGCCGGCGGCGCTGCCGGGCAGGAACAACTCCACGAGCCACCGCAGGGGAGTGGCCGGGTTGAGCCCAGGGACGGCGGTTTTGCCGTCGCGCAATCGGGCGGCGGCCCGCCGGGCCCGCGACACGCGACGGGGCGCGGCCGGCCGGGCCAGGACCTGCACACACGTGTACTCGTCAGCCTTGAGCTGGGAGCCGGCGGACATCAGCGCCCGCAGCGGATCGTTGTCGTGGCCGGTGTGCAGCGGCAGCCACTCGGCGGCGATGGGCAGAAGGTGACCGCCCACCGCCGCCGGCACATCCAACGGCATCGGCGGGGGAGCGGTGTCCTCGACCGCGCAGGCGGCGCCGGGCCAGGCGGCGCGGACGGCGGCTTCCACGGCGCCGCGCGCGACGGTGCCGGGCACCCACACAGAGATGAGCAGCCGTCGACCGGTCCACGAGTACTGCCACACCACGTGCGGGCTGCCGTAGAGCAGCCGCCGCCGGCGCGACGGGGTGAGGGTGCCGGCGAGGTTGGCCCACAGCGCCGCGGCGCCGTGCGGGTCGACCTCCGGCGGGGGAGCAATGGTGACCAGGCGGGCGCCGACGGCGTGCCGGCGGTGTCGCCACAGCTGCAGCAGGTTGCGGCCGGCGACGGAGGCGACCAGCATGCTCGCCGCGACGGCGAGCAGCCAGGGCCGCTGCGCCGCCCAGCCGGCGGCGTCGAGCACCCACCGCGCGGCGCCCGTCGGTGGTGTGAGGACATCGGTGCCGGGCGCGGAGGGGCTGGGTTCGGCCGCCGGCAAGGCCAGGTACGTGGCGAGGGAGCACTTCACAGCTCGTCTCCTCCGTCGAGGTCGGCCAGTTCGCTCGGGCTCGTGGTGCAGAGCCGGTGCTCGGCGGGGGAGGCGACGGCCTCGAAGCTGGTCCGGTTGGTGCCGGAGATCAGCAGCCCCGTGCCGACCCGGGCGGCGAGGAGTAGGCGTTGCTCGCCGGCGGTGAGCCCGAATGCCTCGCCGATGGCGTCGATGGCCTGCGGCGCCTGCTTGAGCAGCACCTGGGTGGCGGCGTTGGCGACGACGGCCTGGCCGAGGTCGGTGCCGAGGAGGTCGGCGACGTCTTGGGTGATGACGGTCAGGCCGGCGTGGCGTTTGCGGGCGGCTTTGGACATGCGGAACAGGAACCGGGCGCCCTCGCCGTCGCGCATGAGCAGCCACGCCTCGTCCACGACGACGAGCCGCCGTACGGCCGACCGGCCGGGGGTGTCGACCTGCCGCCAGATCGCGTCCAGGGTGAGCAGGGTGCCGACGGTGCGCAGCTCGTCGGGCAGGTGCCGCAGCGACCACACCACCAGATGCCCGTCGGGGCGGGTAGTGCTCGGACCGTCGAACAGGTCCGAGAACGACCCCTGCACCCACGGTGCGAGGCGGGCGGCGAGCTGCCGTGCGGCGGGGTCGTCGTCGGTCTGCAGGCAGTCGGCGAGGTCGCGTAGGAGCGGGGCGGGCCGGTGGTGGGTGGCGGGATCCGGGGTGATGCCCGCGGCCCGGTAGACGGCCAGGATCGCTCGGTCCAGGGCCGCCCGTTCGGCGGGCGGCGGCTGCTGCCCGAGCAGGACGCTGACGAGGGTGTGCAGGAACAGGCCGCGTCGGGTGAGCACGTCCGGGCGGGTGTCGCCGGCCGGCAGATCCAGGGGGTTGATCTTCACCCCGGCTGCGCCGAGGCGGACCACGGTGCCGCCGACCGCGTCGGCCAAGCGCGGGTACTCGTCTTCGGGGTCGATGACGGCGACCTGCACCTGCTGGTAGAGGTTGCGCAGGATCTCCAGCTTCACGAAGTACGACTTGCCGGCGCCGGAGCGGGCCAGGACGACGCTGTTGTGGTTCTCCTGCGCCCAGCGGTCCCACCACACGATGCCCTGCGAGTCCGGGTTCACCCCGTAGAGCACCCCACCCTCGGCGGGCGGGTCGCCGGGCAGCGGCGCCGGTAGGTCGGCGGAGGCGAAGGGGAACGCGGCAGCGAGGGCGGCGGTGTCCATGGTGCGCCGCATCCCCAGCGAGTCCGTCGCCAGCGGAAGGGTGGTGCTCCAGCCTGCGAGGTGCCGCCAGGTTGCCGGTTGCACCTCGATCAGGGTGGACGCGGCGGCGGCCTTTACCTGCGCGCACGCTTCGAGGAGCTCGTCTTCGGTGCGGGCGTGCACGGTCAGGTAGAGGCCGACGCGGAACAGTTTCGCCGCGCCACGGGCGAGCCGCTGCGCGAGGTCCGCCGCGTCCTCGGCGACGGCGTCGACGCTCGGGTCGGGTAGCTTGCCCCGCCCGGCGTCAGCGCGCCGGGAGGACTCGAAGCGGGCCCGCTGGGTGCGCAGCCCGGCAGCGGCGACCGGGGCGGGCAACGGGTCGATGTGCAACGCCAGGTCCAGGCGGCCCGGCCAGGACAGCAGCGGCTCGAGCCAGGCCGGGCCGACCTCGGCCGGATAGCCGGTGACCACGAGGGTGGCGGCGTACCCGTCGCCGACGCGCAGCATCCGGGGCGTCACCTCCACCGAAGTGGGGGCGACCGTCGCGGTCAGCCCCTGCACCGGGCTGCCCTGCTCGCCCGGGTGGGAGTGGTTGCTTTTCGTCATGCCTGTCAGCTCCTCTCGGGTCGGTGACTCTGGTGCGACGCGGATGCGGTGATGACGGCGTCGGGGCCCGCGAGGCCGCCGGGTCGGGGCGGCCGATAGGGGTCAGCCGCGGCGGCGAGAGCGGCGGTGACGGCAGCGCCATCGAGGGCCCGGGTGGTGACGCCGAGGCCGGCCAGCGCGCGGACGGTGTCCTCGGCGCGCCGGCGGGCGGCGCGCTCGCCGCCGGTAGTGCGGGTGACGATGAGGACCTGCCGGCGCAGTGGATCGCGCCGCGCGGCGAGGTCGTCGAGGAAACGGGCATGGTCCGCCGCCGCGTCCGCCAGGGCGGGGTGCGGCAGCTGCTCGGCTGCCTCGGCGAGGGTGCGGGCGGCGCCCTGCAGGTCCACCGGTTGGGCGGACACGACGATCTGCGTCGGTGCGGACAGCGAGTTCAGCCATCGGCCGTATGTGTCCACCAGCGCTGCCTGCTCATCGGGGGTGCGCAGGGCGAGGTTGACGCTGGTGGCGGCGACCATCGCCGCGCGCGCCCCGGCCAGGCAGATGTCCCCGCCGTCGTCGATCGCGTCGGCGGGCAGCGTCAACGGCGCCGGCAGGGTCACATTCGACGCCGGGGCTTGCACCCAGCCCGGCACCGTGGTGGTCGTGTCGGTCGTCGACAGCGCCTGCGGCGCCCGAGAGTGCCGCACGGCGGCGAGCAGCCACACGTCCAGCGGCAGGCCGTCCCGCCGGCCCACGGCCACGCCGAACACGAGACCGCCGAGCACGACAGCCGCGCCGACCAGTACCAGCGCGGGAACGAACGTGTGCAGGGTCCACCAGGCGCCGTAGAAGGCGATGGCGGCGACGGCGAGGATCGCCAGCTGCCGGAACGTCAGCCCGTACAGCACCTTGTCGGGAGCGTCGACGTCCGCCGGCATCCGCACCCGGCCCGCATCGGCGCGGTCGTCGTGGCGGCTCATCGGCCCACCGCCTTCAGCCCGCGGCCGAGGCCTGGAACGGAACGGGTGACCTGCTGCATGACGATGACCCGCACTGCCGCGCCGAGCATGTTCTCCCCGCGGCCGCTGTTGCCCGTGGCCACGTAGCGGCGCATGAGGGACGGCACCCGCAGCGTCGTCCAGAGCATGACCATGACGACGAACAGGTTGATCGCGCCGCCCGGATCCACCGGCAGTCCGAGCACGGGCAGTAGGTGCTCGGGGTCGGTGAGCATCCAATGCCCGGCGTAGAGGGTGAAGCCCTGCACCACAGGCACGGCGAGGACGCCGGTGTAGGAGCGCCACCACATGCGGGCGATCGGTTCGGTCTGCGGCAGCGCGTGACAAGCGAGGGCCAGTGGCGCGAAGGCGGTCAGGACGATGACGACGGCGAAGCGGACGATCACGCTGAACGCGGTGCCCGCGAGCAGGACGGCGATGATCGCCACGCAGATCACGAACAGCAGCACCGCGGTGGTGTCGCGTCCAGCGAGGATGTGGGTCTTGATGGCGCGCAGCGCGCCGTCGCTGTCGCCGTCGGGTGTGGTGAGCGCGCCGGTGAGGGCGTTGGCCAGGTCGGTGAGCATGCCGCACCACAGCTGGGAGAAGTGCGCGGCGACGAACCCCACGATCAGCCTCGGAATGAGATCTTTGGCGGTGTAGCGGGTGGTTTCACTGCCGCCGGCGGTCATGGTGAGCACCCCGGCGGCCACGAAGGCGAGGACGAAGACGGTGTCGACGACGAGCACCGAACGGCCCGTCAGGGCCTGGACCTGAGGCAGGGCGGTGACCTTCGGGGTGATCAGCAGCGCGCTGCTGATCACCCCGAACAGCGCGTCGAGGCTCGCCAGGATCGCCGCCGCCAGCCAGTCCAGGATCTGGTCGAGTAGCCAGCCCATGATCAGCCCCCGACGATCCCGCGAACGACCTGCAACAGGACAGGGGCGAGGACGGCCAGGCCGTAACCGACCAAGGCGTTCTTCAGTGCGCCCTTGGCCCGCTCGACCTGTGCCGGGTCGCCTCCGGCGGTGGCCCAGTAGACGCCGGCCAGGACGAGGAACAAGGTGGCCAGCGCGGCGAGGATGCCGATCAGCCAGGCCCGCAGATTGGCGATGACAACGGGCAGCGAGTTCACCGCCACGGTCGCCGGCGCACCAGGATCGGCCTGCGCGGCGGCCGGCGCCGCCATGACCAGGACGATCGCGACTGCCACCGTGACGAGGCGGCGGAGGACGTGGACGGTGGTAAGGGCACGAAGACGTGCCCGGATGCGGTACATGGACGGCGTTCACCTCCAGCCCACCCCTCGATCGGGCGAGGGGTGGGCGTTGAAAGGGCATCGACAGGGCCGCCGCCGGGCAGTGGAGACGGAGCGTCGGCGAGCCGCGACAGTCCCTCGGGAGGAGCGCGTCCTCCCTGTCGGGTGTAGCGGGAATCGGTGAGGTGTCAGCGCACCAAGACGGCACGGCACCCGAGGCGCCCGGCTCGCGTCAGCCCCAACCTCGGGCCCGGCGGCGGGCGGAACCCCCGAGCGCCTCGTGCAGCGCTGCGGAGGAGTTCCGCACCCTCAAACCGGCGTTTGTCAGCTCTGCCGGACACCCTCGGATCCGACACCGGTCTGACAGCCATGGCGCTCGCCTGGCCACCAGCCGCGCCGCACGCGTGGGCATAGTGATGCCTGGGCCGCTCGGTCGAGGTCCGTGGCGAGGTGTCCCTCTCAGTTGACCTGTACTTTGCTCAAGCCTTCTGCTGCGACTGGCGGGTTTCTCCGTCGAGGTGACCCATATCCCGTCCGGAGGATCCAGCTCTTGTCTGGCTGTATCTCCGGTGCTCCCGGCCTCGTTTGAATCTGGCACCGACGCCGGCGCCGATGAGTTCTGGGAGGCCGCACGGTCCAACCCTGAAGCCAACGTTCAGGAGGTCTCGATGGGCACCGTGGTGCTGCACAAGAGCATGTCGTTGGACGGCTTCGTCGCCGGCCCCGACATCGGCGCGGAACATCCCATGGGAAAGGGTGGCATGCGGCTACACGAGTGGATGTTCACCGACCGTCCCGACCCGCGCGACAAGGAGGTCATCGCTGCCACGTTCGCCTCGGCGGGCGCGGTCGTGGTCGGCAAGCGCACGTTCGACGTCGGACTGCCCCACTGGCAGGACACCCCGTATCCGGCGCCGACCTTCGTACTCACCCACCAGGCCCGTGACGAACTCGCCATGAAAAGCGCGACGTTCACCTTCGTCACCGACGGCATCGAGACAGCCCTCAGGTCCGCCCAGGACGCGGCCGACGACAAGGACGTGATCGTGATGGGCGCCCAGACTGGACGGCAGGTCCTGCGCGCCGGGCTGCTGGATGAGTTGCAGATCAACCTAGTGCCCGTCGTGCTGGGTGCCGGAACCCGGCTGCTGGACGACCTGGGCAACATCGAGTTGGAGCGCACGCAGGTGATCGCCTCCGACGCGGTCACGCACCTGCGGTTCCGGGTCGTGAAATAGCGGGCAACCGTACCCGCCCCTGACCACGCGACGCCCTTGCCTCCGGGTCCTGCCAAGCCGCCAGCTTGCAGCGGAAAGCCTCGGAGGTCAGGCGGCTGCCCGAGGTGCGCTCCGCAGGGCGCCGGAGCGGCCGGCGCGAGTGCGCGCGCGGTGCGCGGACTGGCGCTGCAGACACTCGCGAGCCTTGGCCGAGACGACGCCGCTGAGCAGTCCCATCGCGAGGGCGTCCGCGAGGCGTTGGTCGATGCCGATCATCCGCTTACGCAGCGCGTCGACGGTGATGCCCAGACGCGCCGCGATCGGTTCGATCGCTCTGCCCCCAAGCCGCACGTCGATGTAGGGCTCGAGGTCACCGGCCTCCAGCAGACCGAGCCGGGCTGCCCGCCGAACCAGGAGGTCGGGGTGGCCGTACGGAACGTGCGGGGCGCGCGGGCCGATGACGTGCTCCAGGTCCTGCACCGGCACCGCGGTGCCCGAGCGGCGCAGCATCTCGTGTCCGGCCCGCCAGGCCGCCATGCACAACGCGGCGTATGGGGCCGGCTTGGCCAAGTCCACGCGGTCGCGCAAGGCGGTGAGGAAACCGGTGAGAATTTCCGCGTCCAGGTCGGCGCCGTCACCGGACCACCCCGCGTGCAGCCGCCCGGCATGCCGGCGCAGCGCGGGCATCGCCATCGCCACCGCCGCGATGACCCAGGACGGTCCGTTCAGGCGAGCGCGGCGAACCAGGTCCCGCCACACCGCGTCACGCGCCGCGTAGGCGCGGGGATGGCGCAGCAGCCAGTCCCGCAGCGCCGGCAGTGTCATGACAGCGGCCGGCAAGCCGGTGCCAGGTCCGAGCCTGTCCAGGTCGATTGCCAGGGGGAGGGGGCCCGTGGTGAGTGCTGCGAAGGCGGCCTCGACAGCGTCCAGTGGGGAGTCCGGCCAATTCGAGTCGGACACGGTCATGTCACACGCTCCGGGGCGATTGTCGACGGCACGCCGAGGTGGTGTCACACCGGCGCGGAAGACACCGATTACGCCACAGCGCCCGCACAAACCTCTGACAGTCCAGGCCAGCAGCACGACGGCACCGTGCCACCGCACCGGCACGCACCAATGCAGGAAACGGCGCCGTCCGCGCCGGATCCTGGCACCGGCCTGACAAGCCGGCTCTGACCTGCTCGTCGACATCGCCAGCTCGGTGGTGACACAAGCCGCGTCGGCGGACCTGACAGCCTCGCCGCCCCCTCAACCGAACCTGACAGCGGTCTGACCATCGCACGGTGCCGCCGTGGCCGTCTCTGACAGCATTCCGCTGTCGGACACCGCCGCTTATGGCGGAACGTGGCCAGGCGTCTGACACGGCGGCCGCACCAGGTCTGACAGCGGCACCGACGGATGACAGACGTGACGGTCGCCGACGAGGCTGCCGCGCCGCGCTGAACCTGACACGCGCGCGGCGACCACGACCCGGCGAATGTCTGACAGCGGCGGCCACCCCAACGGCATCCACCGCTGCCGCCATGGCTGTCCGTCACCTTCGGTCAGGGCGGGCACGACGGCCGCCCGGGCGCGTTTGACCGATCCAGGGGCTCCACGCTTCCACGACCGGGCGGTGCTGTCAGACCTCCGTCAGACGGAAGGGGTGTCCGCCACAGCTGACAACCGCCGATTTGAGGGTGTCAGCGCATCACGGCGCGGCGCGGAGCCCACATCCAGATGAGCGAGCACACGCCGCAACACCCCCACGACCCTGTCCAGTCCGTCGACCCACCCGAGGCCGACCCGACCCTGACCGACGTGGTCACCGGTGACCCACCGGTACCGGTCAGCGTGTGGCGCACCGCCCGCACCGACGCCGACACCGGCCGCAGCATCGGCGCCCGGCTGGCCTACCGGCTCGTCTCCGCCTACAGCCGCCCCGGCGACCCGATCGTCGACCTCACCGACGACCACGCCCTGGCCGACATCTGCCACGCAGGCCGCCGCCGACACCACCCCGGCTGGTTCACCGACGTCTCCAGCCTCATCATCGGCCCCGCCACCGCACCAACCCCGCCCGACCCGGCCGCGCCGCCCGCCGAGGGGGACCTGCCGGACATGGCCGCCTGGTTCGGCGACGACCTCACCGACCCCGACCTGCCCCCGTCCACCGACCCGACCACCCCGGCCCGCCACGGCACCTCACCGCAGGAGGCGACCAGCCTCGTGGTGGCCCGCTGGCCCCTCGACCCCGCCGACACCACCAACCGGATCCGGCTCGCATGGCTGCTGACCGCCTGCGCGAGCCTCCTGCGCCCCGGCGGCTGCCTCGTCCTCGTCATCACCGTCCCCACCACCACGGCCACCGGGCCGGAGGACTTCACCCCGGTGGCCTCCGCCGCCGCGTCCGTGGGCCTGGGCTACCTGCAGCACATCGTCGCCGTCGCCGCGGACACCGAAGGGGACGCCTTCATCTACCACGTAACGGACGAGGAACTCCTCACCATCGCCCAGCAAGCCAGCCCTGCTCGGTGGACGGTGGCGCACCTGAAAGTCCACGCGGACCTCCTGGTCTTCAGCCCGGTACCCGGATGGACCACCGGGCAGGCGAACCGGCGCCGCCGCGAGGGCGGTGACCGCCGTGGCTGACCACACCCCCTTCCCACCCGGCCAGGGCCAGCCCGGCGACGCCGAGGACGCCTACCCCGGCCAGCACGGCGAGGACGGCGGTCACCGCGAGAGCAGCGGACGTCACCGGGCACTGGACCAACCGCAGCGCCTGTCGGTGTGGGCCACCGCGCAGCAGACCGGGCCGGTGCAACGCCGCGGCCGCTACGTCCCCGAGTCCGTCAAGCACCCCGCCCGGATGCTCCCCGCGATCGCCGCGCACGCCATCGCCGCCTACACCCAGCCCGGCGACCTCGTCCTCGATCCCATGTGCGGCATCGGCACCACCCTCGTCGAAGCCATCCACGCCGGCCGCGACGCCATCGGCGTCGAGTACGAGCCACGCTGGTCGAACATCGCCGACGCCAACATCACCCACGCCCACCAACAGGGCGCCACCGGCCGCGCCTCCGTGGTCCGCGGCGACGCCACCCGCCTGGCCGCCCTCCTGCCCGCAGGCCTCGCCGGGCAGGTCGCCCTCGTGGTCACCTCACCCCCGTACGGGCCTACCGTCCACGGCCTCGTCCGGCCCGGGACCGACGGAGTCGCCAAGTTCGACAACACATACGGCACCGACCGCGGCAACCTCGCCTACCGCGACCTCACCGGCCTCACCGACGGGTTCGAACAGATCCTGACCGGCTGCGCCGCCCTGCTACGCCCCGGCGGCACGGTCGTGGTCACCGCCCGACCCTGGCGCAAGAACGGCCAGCTCGTCGACCTGCCGTCCGCGGTCATCGCCGCAGGTTTGCGCGCCGGCCTGGTCCCGACCGAGCGGTGCGTCGCCCTCCTTGCCGCGGTCCGCGGCGGGCACCTCGTTGCCCGGCCGTCGTTCTTCCAACTCCAGGCCGTGCGAAAGGCCCGCACCGGCGGCACCCCGCTACACCTGATCACCCACGAGGACGTGCTGATCTTCCGCCGGCCGCCGATATCCGCCCGCTCCGGCGAACCCAAGGCCGCTCATGCGCAACTGGAGCCTCCTGACGGCTCGCCTTCGCAGAGGGCTGCCCCCGTTCACGGCGTCGCCGAGGAGCCACCGTCATGAGGGGCGGGCACGGGTGCGCCCGTGCTGCCCTCGATTGTCAGTATCGTGCCGCGGGGACCCGTGGCCGGAGTGAACGTGAAGATCGATTGCGCTTCCTCGACGACCTGCTGGTCGTGCTCGAGTGCAACCGGCTCCCGTTGGCGGCCTGCCCTGCCCTGGCCGAGACCGACTTCAACATCGCCTCGCTGTACGCCACCCTGCGCGCGGCGGACCCGCCACAGCTGCCGCGCGTTGCCGATTACTCGGTCGAAGCTCGCCACCCGAAGCCACGAGAGATCGAACTGTTCAAAATCGGTGACACTATTCCGATGCTCGTCGCGACCCAGTTGACCTTCAACCAGGCAGACCGCCCGATCGAGCTGACCATCCAGGTCTACCGAGGGGATTGCTACCGCTTCCGAGCCTCCATCACCAATCGGCCCTGATCAATACCCTTCGGCACCGCCTTGAGCGGTGTCTGGCGATAGCCCCCATATACCGGATGGCCACCGGGTAGCGGGGTGGTCAGTATCCGCATCGAAGGCCCAATGGATTTGCTCTTGGCCATACGGATAGAAACGCTGCTGGACCTGCTGTAGTGACTCGCCGAGCAGCAAGGCGTGCGCATCCGGATCTGCCGCAGATCGCGCGCCCGGTCAGCATCCGCTCGTGCCGAGATCAGTGCGTCACGCGGTCAAGCGTCCGCACTAGCGAGATGCCCGAATCTGCGAACCAGTGTCGGCCATAGAACCGCACGGCGCCGACGTTCCGGTGGTGAATGCCTGCGGACAGGTAGGCGATCCCGTGTGTCACCGCCCACTTCTCGGCCGCATCGAGCAGTGCCGCACCAACACCCTGGTCGGGCGCGTCACCGGCGACAACGGTGTGGACCTGCGCTGAGGATTCCGGACGTAGGATCTGGTGATCCGGCGGATCGGGCATTGACGAGGCCCAGATCGCCCCCGCGCTCACCGCGATCATCCCGGCGGTCATCGGCGCGGCACCGGCCATAATCAGTGCGGTCCAGCAGCTAACCAGCAGACCCAAGCCGCCCGCGCCTGCGCCGCCGCCGTCCCAGCCGCCACCGGCGGCACCGCCCGCAGCCGACACCGCCTCCGCCGGCACCGCCCACACCCCCAACGCAGGGAGCATCGGCAGCACCACGGCCGATGCCGCCGGCCACGGCCACCGCTCCACATCAAGGATCTTGATTGATCTCGATGATCAGGCGGTGGCCGCTCTCCGTCATGTCCACACACCGAACCGATCAGCGGCTATCGGCAGCGTCCCGATTCGGGAGCTAGATTCCCAGTCACGCGTTGGTGGTAGGAATGCGCACATCGCACATCACGATGGTGGGTAGGCCTCC
This sequence comes from Micromonospora sp. NPDC005305, assembly GCF_040607315.1. NCBI lineage: Bacteria > Bacillati > Actinomycetota > Actinomycetes > Micromonosporales > Micromonosporaceae > Micromonospora > Micromonospora sp. NPDC005305. Next base: position 15,958 of record NZ_JBEXGL010000029.1, read on the forward strand.
AGCTCGTAGATGCGGGCCGAGGGATCAGTGGTCTGTGTCGGGGTGGTGACGTTGAGGCGGACGTAGCGGCCAAATGCGTCCACGTAGTGGGTACTGACGTTTGCTGTGTTCGCGGTCACGGTGACGACTGTCCACCACTGTATGCCGTCGGCGCTCATCTCAATGTTGAAGGCGCGGGTGTTCAGCGATGCCGGCTCGCCGCCGGCGCCAGCATGACGCAACACGAACTTCCTGATGTTCACGAGCGGGCCTCCTGGGGATCCGAGATCGACGCGCAGCCACTTGCCGATCCCGTTGGAGCACCACCTGTTCGACGTGCCGCCCGTGCTGCCGTTGACTGCCTTCTCCGGGCCTTCGGTCGGAGAGCACTGGCTGTCGGCGATCGCAGGCTTGTTCAGCGCGAGATTGACTTCCGGCGGCAGTGACCCGGCCTGGCCGTAGGCCTCCAGCTCGTAGATGCGGGCCGCGGGATCTGTCGTCTGTGTCGGGGTGGTGACGTTGAGGCGGACGTAGCGGCCGGTTGCCGTCACGTCGTGGGTGGTGACGCTCGCTGTGTTCGCGGTCACGGTGACGGCCGTCGTCCACGTTGTGCCGTCGGCACTGACCTGGATGTTGAAGGCGCGGGTGTTGTACGACGTGGGCTCCCCGCCAGCGCCAGCATGGCTTACCACGAACCGTCGGATGGTCGAAGTGGATCCGAGATCGACGCGCAGCCACTTGCTGGCCCCTTTGGAGCACCACTTGTTCGACGCGCCGCTCCAGCTACCGTTGACTGCCTTCTCCGGGCCTTCGGTCGGCGCGCACTGGCTGTCCGCGGTCGCGGGCTTGTTCAGCGCGAGATTGACCCCGCCGTAGACCTCGAGTTCGTAGATGCGGGCCGAGGGATCAGTGGTCTGTGTCGGGGTGGTGACGTTGAGGCGGACGTTCCGGCCGGTTGCCGTCACGTCGTGGGTGGTGACGCTCGCTGTGTTCGCGGTCACGGTGACGGCCGTCGTCCACGTTATGCCGTCGGCGCTGACCTGGATGTTGAAGGCGCGGGTGTTGTACGACGTCGGCTCCCCACCGGCGCCAGCATGACGCACCACGAACTGCCTGATGTTCGTACTGGATCCGAGATCGACGCGCAGCCACTTGCTGGCCCCTTTGGAGCACCACTTGTCCGACGCGCCGTACCAGCCACCGTTGACTGCCTTCTCCGGGCCTTCGGTCGGCGCGCACTGGCTGTCCGCGGTCGCAGGCTTGTTCCACGCGAGATTGACGTCGGGCGAGGGGGGAACCGCCAAACACGTCGAGCTCACGGTGAAGTCGCCTATGGGGTTGCCCGTGACCTCGGCGCTGCCGCTGATGATCTGCACCCCGGCCTGCACCCTGACCCGCGCCAGCGGCGTGCCATGGATGATGTCACCGTCGGGTCCGGGAACGCTGATCGGGGGTAGTTGTTGGCCTTCCAGCGTCCAGAAGGACAGGGTCAGGCTCGTGAACTCGCCCTGCTCGGGCAGTGGCAGGTCGAAGGTCCACACATCCAAGCCGACAAAGGGACCGTTGCCGGGCACTTGGCAGTTCTGTGGGAAGCCTTCCGCAGTGCGTCCCACCTGCTCCTGCCAGAGGGGGATCTGAGGCTGGGCCCAGGCCGGTGTGGCGACCGACAGACCGATCATGCAGGCCAGTAACGCCACGAACAAACGGAACAGATTACGTATATACATAGGAATCACGATCACCTTTATCTATCAAAATCGGATGAGCGGCACTAAGCGTCCGTGTGAACCGCCTTTCACCGGGCCTAGATGTTCAAGCGGGGCGGGCTCTTGGCCTCGTCGTCCACCACGAGGCTGCCGTTGGTCTGGTCGTCCGTGGTCTTGACCGTCTGCTTCGACATCTGGTGCAGGATTTTGGCCCGACGTTCCTAGATAATCGAGTGCTCGGCGCACGCGTAGTAGCGATTGTCGGTGGCGTGGTTGCCGTTCAATCGCTATTCTTTCCGGGCTCGATGCCCGGACGCAGGTCAGGGTGGTCCTGCTATCGGCGCAGGTCAAGGCCCATCCGCCACAAAACAAGCGGAGCGACAGCCGGAATCAGCATCTGGAACAACACCGTTTTCGGTCACGCGACGGGCAGCTCCTGGAAACCCCTTGTCCCGTAAGGGTTCCGCCAGGTTTCCTGTCGCCAACCCCGCTGTTCCAGCAACTTCATGAGGCTACGTTCGAGCACTAATGCCGATTAGCGGATCTGTTGCGACTGGAGGGCGAAGCGACGGATAGTCATATAGCCTGACTTGCCTTACGACCTCGTCATGTCGCATCACGTCATCCATGAAGGAGCGGGGCCGGTCAAGGCTGCGGTTTTGACCTGCTCACATCCTTTTGCCCGTCTTCCGGTATGGTCCGAGGCAGGCGTGTGTGCGGCGTCGGGGTCAAGGCTGGGCCGTAGGCCCACCCGGTAGGGCCTGGCCTTGACGCCGGCGCCGTGGACGCCCGGGGGTGCACCGAGACGGATCGATCGCCATGACCGCGTCCTCAAAGTCTTGCGGGTCGGCTCGGAGTGGCCTATCCGCGGTCGCGGCCGGACCTCGGGGGCTGTGCGCGGGCCACCCACCAGCCGAGCAGGACGATGAGCAGCGTGACGCCAAGCTTGATCGACAGGCTCCAGATCAGCGCCGCGCCGTTGCGGGACCAGTCCCACCACAGAATGCCGCCAAGTGCGAGCAGGACGACGAGCGCCGCTGCGACCAGGCGCAGGCCGACCGGCCTGGTCCGGGGCGAGAGCAGGGCGGCGGCCGAGAACCCGGCCAGCAGCAGGAGGACCGCGAGGAGAGTCAGCGCGACCGGCACCGCGGGCACCAGCAGGGAGACGGCCAGCAGCACAGCGCCGGCCGCGATGGCGATCTCCACGGCATGCGTACCCATCGCGCTACGGCGGGTGAGCAGGGCCACCATCGCCCAGACGGCGAGTGCGTAGCCGCGGAAGGCGGAGAGCATCACGGCCAGCGGCTTGGTGCGCGCCGTGTCGCCGGCGACGTTGGCGAGGACAGTGGCGGTGTGCGACATGGTTCGGGCGAAGGTGTCACTGCCGACATCGCTCCCGATGCGTTCGCTGCCGATCTGTGCTGCCTCGTCCCACAACCGCCACAGGTCCTGGGCTGACATCTGCTGACCGGACTTCCGGTTGGCGGCGTCGAAGGACGCCAGCCACGCTGTGCTCGTCCTGGCACGATCGGTCCCCTCGGCGCGTACCGCGTCAGCGAGTCCGGGTAGGTCCTCTCTGAGCACCGCGGTCTGGATCGGTCGGGCGAGGGCACGGGTGCAGGCGTTCAACGAGCGAGCGTCCGAGTTGGCGAGGATCTGTTGCGCCTCTCGTTCGCACGCCGCGCGGTCCTGCGCCCACTGCTCGGCCAACCACACTCGGTCCGACGACTGGTCGGGAACCGCGCATCGCTCGAATGCCTCCACCAGCCGGTCCACCGCCTCGGTCTGGGCCGGCCGAGGACCGGCGCAAGTCGTTGCTCCGGGTGCCAGCAGGCATTGCCGTAGTCGCTCCGGTGCCAGCAGGATCCGGATGAGCTGTTCGACCGCGTCCATCCGGCCGTGCAACCAGTCGTTGAGGCGCCACGAGCCGCGGTAGAAGGCGCCGAAGTGATGCAGCTGGATGCCGGTCAGCCGGTCCGGGTGCAGCGACGAGACCTTGGCGAGCTCCACCTCCTGCTCCGGTTCCTGACTGGCGCTGGTGAAGGCGAGCTGCACGACGTCGAGGCGCAACATGTTGTGCAGCACCGTCTGGTCGGCGGCCCGCATCGGGACGAGGAACCGGTGGAGTGCGGCAAGTCGCTGCCTCCACTCGCCGTCCGGATCGAGCACCTCGTTCCCTGCCTCGCTCACCGTCCGCAGGGCGGGGGCGACCTCGCGAAGACTCCGGGCCAGCTCGAGGGCTTGTCGGTGGAGCCGGGCCCGTCGCACGCCGTCACCGGGGACGGGTAGGGCGTCCCACGCCGTCAACGCTGCGGCGAGCCACCGTTCGAGTTCCGGTAGGTTGTCGGCCGTCTGGTTCAGCGAGCCCCGGCGCCTGGGCATCGGGTCGATGCCGTGCTGCGCCGGTCGGGTCGGTGCGGTGGACCAGTAGCGGTTGAGATCGCCCCGGTCTGCGTAGATCTCCTTCAGCGTGTCGGCTGCCTGTTCGCGGCATCGCACGATCGCCGTCCGCTCCGGCGTCCCGAGGTGGGCCAGCCACACCGACCGTTTGAGCAGGTCGACGGTCATGTCGGCCAGGCGCTGGACGGTGGTCTGCCCCCAGTCCCAGCTCGCTCCGGCTCTCTCAAGCGCTTCCGCGAGAGGGCCCTTCGGGACGAACGACATACGTTGCCGCCGCAGCGCGGCGAGCAGTTCCTGCCTGCTCCACTGCTCGGCGGGTCGGCCGCGCTGCCCCGCCACAATTAGCGGGGCGATCGTGTTGGCCGCGTTCTCGACGCGCACCTCCAGGTACGCCGGCCACGCCCCCTCGGAAAGCTGGTCGGCGACGCCGATCATCGCCGTCGCGAACCGGTCCCGAGCCCGGCGGCGCATCCGCACCGTGGTGTTGCGGCTGCGAATCTCGGTGAGTTCCCGGGAGACGGAGTCGGTCGCGCGTAGCCGAGTGAGGACTCCGAGCAGAACCTCGTGGGCCGACGGGAGCGGCGACCCCGGGCCGACGGCGTCCGCATGCGCAGCGGCCGGCGAGTCGGCGGCGGGGGAGGGGCAGAGCTGCTCGCCGGGATCCGGGGCGACGTACGCGAGTACCCGGCGCACCTGGAACCCGGCGGTCTGCCGGTACACCGCCTCCAGAGCAGGGCGGATCGGCTTGTTGAGGAGGACTCCGCCGTCCACCACGTGCTGGGCCTCCCGGAAGTTGGCCCGGCCCGCCGCGGACTCCCACCGCAGATCGCCGCCTGGATCTCCAGGGCTCACCCGCACGAAGTGTGGCTCGAACGCGCCCGGGAAGGACGACGTGCATCGCGCCGCGGCGGCCAACTCATCGAGCACCGCATCGGTGGAGAGGTCACCACTGACCGGCCGTCCGTCGCGGTAGCCGACCCGAAGATCGGCGAACCGGAAGGTGGCGTCGTGGTCGGTCTCGGTGATCCCGACACCCAGGTCGTCGGTGAACGCCGTGGACCGACCCTGCCAGAGGGTCCCGGTCAACACCAGCTCGATCGGCGCTCGTTCATCGTCGGTCCGGCCCGATGGCGATCTGGTGGCGGAGATCAGCTTTTCCAGGGCGTCCCTCACCTTCGGAAGGAAGTAGTCGTCCCCCATGAGCAAGGACTTCGGTCGGCGCGTCAACGGATCGCGCAACAAGCGGTCCAGGCTGCCGTGCTCGTGCCACAGGTCCCGCATGACGGACAGGTCCCCGCCTCTGGCCAGACCCAGCGCGAGGAAGGCGCCATTGAGACCGCCCGCCGAGGTGCCCGAGATGACATCGACACGAACATCGGCCCGAAGCAGATCCAGCAGCGATGCGTACGGCGATTCCGTGTCCGTGCGCGCCGTGGCCAAGCGGAAGACCTCGAGGGTGACGCCGCTGATCCACACCGCCAGGCTGACTCCACCGGTCATCACCACGGCAAGGCGAATGTCCTGCCGGTCGGCTTCGTCGTTCGAGGACACCGGCCGCGGCCGTACCTGGTCCTCACGTGTTTTCGCCATTACTGCCCGACGGTGAGGGCGAGCGAGGGCGTGACCGCTCGGGGGGATCGTCCGTACATGTCCGATACCGTACGCCGGCGGCAGGCTCAGCGGAGCGCGTTCCTGCCGGTTGCGGACGCGCGTCGGCACGCAACCACAGGTAGGCCTTCGCCTCGGTCGGGCGGGCTGGCTACTTCCGCCAAGCGGGGGCCATCCGCTCGGACATCTCCCGCCAGAACGTCCGCAGATCCTGCCGGTTGACCGCCTGCCAGTCCGCCCGCCCGGGCGACCGGAGCGAGCGCCCGACGAGGTCGATTTGATGGGCGCAGAAAGCCTCGTCCATCTGGTACGGCAGTTCGTCTCCCTTCGGCGGCAGCGGGCACAGCCGGAACGGGCAGTCGTCGATGCAGGTGGCGCCCGGTTGTACGTCATGGGCTTGGCGGCGGCTCAGGTTGACCCGCATGGCGGTGCGGTCGATGGTGAGGCACGGAGGCAGCTCGGCCCGGCTCGCCCGGGTGAGCCGGCGTGCCCGCTGGTCGTTGTCCCGTCCCCGGTCGGCGAGGTTGAGCAGCAGCATCACGTCGGCCAGTAGTCGTTGAGCCCGCGGTTCCAGGACGGCCCAGCCGTGCCATGGCGGCAGCCAGGAGGCCTGGTGCCGGCGGATGCCCGGCTGGGGGCTGACCGAGCCGATCTGCCCGACAATCTCCCGCTCGTCCAGCCAGCAGTGCCGCTCGGGATGGCGGTCGATGAGCGCCTCGACGCACAGGTCCGCGACCTCGAGGACGAGGGGGTGGGCGGTACCGCTGCCGGGCTGCGGGGCGCGGAGCCCGCCCCCGGCGATGGAGGTCCAGAAGCCGACCAGGCCGCGCGGGTCCGAACCGTGACCGCGCTCGCGCAGGGCTTCGCCTGGGTCGCGGGGGAGGGCGAGCAGGGTGAGCGCCTGGATCAGCACCAGGTGGGAGTACCAGAACCGGGAGTACCGCAGGGCTTTCTCGGCTTCCTCGATCAGCACGCTGCGGTGCGCTGGGTAGGTGCGGCAGTTCGCGGCCATCCGGAACCCCTGTGCCAGGGTGATCTCGTAGACGCGGGCCCCCTCCCGGAAGTCGGAGGCCAGGCGGTCGACCCAGCGGCGCAGGGTATCCCGCGCCACGCCCTGCCAGTCCGGTTCGTCGGGGGTGTGTGCGGCGTCGGTGAAGAGGAACAGGGGCGGAGCGAGCCAGGTGCGCAGTTCCTCCAGGCGCTCCCGACCCTGGGTGTCTGCCGCCTCCGGCTGCTGGTCGAGCAAGTCGCGCAATGCGCGGACCGCGGCGTTGCCGCCGCTGGCGATCTGGCGGGCTGCGGTCAGCCGGGGAAGGTACGACGTCTCGTGCGCCATCATCTGGAACAGCTGCGGGTACTGCGGTGTGGGCGGCTGTCCCCGGAATCCGGTGGGCTCTAGGGGTCGGTCCCGCAGTTGCCGCGCGGCGTCGCCGTACCGGTGCACCAGGGCGACCTTGGCGTCCTCGAGCGGACGGTCGGTGACCGAGCCGTCTCCCTGGTAGTTCGCCCAGGCGCCGAGGATGGCGTCGGCCAGATTCCGGTGCGCAGTGTGTCCGCTGGCGGCGTCCATCTCCAGCGCTGCCGCGAACAGCTCCAGGGCTCGGGTGCGGTTGCGTGTCCCGGTCGCCGCGGCACACAGCCGGTGGACGAGAGCGATTGACCGGTCCCGGGTGGTCCTCGTGTCGCGGGCGTTCGGGGACGGTCCCACCGTCAGTCGGAGAGCGTTGCGCAGCCTCAGCAGGGCTCCGTGCGCCACCGGTGGCGTGCGCCGCCCGTCCAGCCGCTCGAACGCGCCCGCGCTTCGGGTGTAGAGGGTGAGAGCGGCGAGCAGCTCCCGTCCGGGGCCGTGGTTATCGGTGAAGGCCTGCTCCAGGAAGCCGTCGTCGCGTAGGGCCGCGGTGAGGTAGCGCGAGCCGAGGTACGCCTGGACCACCCCGCTCTGGAAACGCACCCCGTCCTGCCGCTTTACCACGATGTTCAGCTCCTCCCCGGTGGTCTCGGCGAGCCCGAGGTCCTGCGGATTGTCGGCACTGAGCTTGTGCAGCCGGGCCCGGAGCTCGGCCAGAATCCACCGCCGACCAGCGTCCTTCACTCCGTCGCCGCTCACGAGATCGGTCGTACGCACCGACAGTCGGTTGTCGCGCAACCCGATGCAGGCGAGCGCGGAGAGCACCTCCATGGCGTCGGCCCGCTCGGTCTGCGGCATGCCGTAGTCCTCGTACAGATCCCCGGCAACGATTGCCGCCCACCATTCCTCCAGCAACCACCAGCGCAGCGCAGACCTGCCCTGATCCGTCGGCCCGACCCGCTCCAGCCGGTCCACTTCGTGGAGCTGGCTGATGACCCGCAGGTAGAACGGTGAGTCGGCGACGTCGGCGGCCTTGACCAGCTCGGTGATCCGGTCCCAGTGCTGGCCGGCGTCCGAGCGATGGCTGCGGGCCTGCACGTACTCCAACGCGGCACCGGTGGAGAGCGGCTCCAGTTGCAGCAGGAGCGCGTCCAACCCGCGCAGCGGATCGTCCGGCCGTGAGGCGACGACCAGGGGGAGCCGCTCGCGGACCGCGCCGCGCACCGCCTCGCGGAGCACGCTGTCCCGGTCGGCGGGCTGGCCCGAGTCGGCGAGCACCTCCTCCAGGCCGTCGGCCAGCACCACGATCCGGTTCTCCAGCCACAGCCGCCGCCACACCTTGTCGGCCTCGCCGGCGGCGTGCAACTGGCTGTCGATGGTCCTCTGGAACTGTTCGAGGGCGAGCTGGTGGAAGTTCAGCTTCGCGGGGTCCGTGACAGAGCGCAGGTCGATCCCGACCGGCACGACGTCGCTGGCCAACAGCATCTCCGCGAGGCGCACCAGGGTCGCGGTTTTGCCAGTGCCGATGCCGCCCACCAGCAGCAGCGGCCGGCGGCGCTGCTCGTCGCGGAGGCGCTGGACCATCAGTTCGCACAGTTCGTCCCGGCCTACGACGCAGCTCGCTCTGCTGTCGTGTTCGGCGGTGGGAAGCACCATCCGAAGATTGCGCAGGGCGTTGCGGTCGTACCAGCGACGGACCGGGACATACCGCCAGAACAGGAAGACCGCGAGCCCCAGCGCGAGGATGAGCGGCCCCTTGACGAAACCCTCCACCTGCCCGCAGTAGTACGACCTCGGCTGGTCGCCCGCACACCACTTCGACACCCGCAGGAAACCGGGCTCGCTGTTGAAGACCGTCAGGACCAAGGAGAAGACGGTCCACACCACGAGCGCCCCGGCGGCGGCGACGATCCCCCACCGCAGTCCGCGGTGGTGCCGCCAGCTCATCCGGTGGTCGGGCCGCTGGTCCGTGTGTCGGCGGCGGTTCCGCTCGGCATGCCGTTCCCGTCGGGTACGCCACCTGCGCCGGCGCTGGCGTATCCACAACTGGGCCGCCCAGACCGGACCACGTTTCGGCCCACGCATGGACACCCCCATGATCCACATGGCTGGTACCGGCCAGCGGCAGTGAGCCCCCTCCAGGCCCACGCTAATGCTCGTTCCTGGGGCTAGCACCGGGTTCCGGTAAATCCCGCGCCACCCTTCGAGAGGGGGCCGACGGCACACAGTGAGGATGGTGGGGTGGAGGGTCTACGGCTGCATCGGCCGGCGACGCCGACGGGTAACACGCAGCTCCCGCTCCAGATGCCCAGCCAGGGCGCCGTTCCTGTCCTCTCGACGTTCTCGGCGTCCTCCGTCCGGGCTACCCTCCGTGCATTCGGCAGTTGTCTCCTCGCGTTATTGAGGGCCAATCGGGCACCGAATCCGGCTGGTAGTCGCCCTGAGGGGCAGCGGCCTCGAAGCATGCGCCGTCGCGGACCTGCTGCACGGCTTGCTCGTCCTCGGCGTGCTCTGATGGAGTTGGGTGGTGCACACGGTGGTCGCGCCCATGTCCCTACGCGGTACGACCCGTCAGGAGGGCAGTTCGATCAGAGAGAGATTCCGATCCACCGCCGTCCACGCCTTGCGAGCCCCGAGGACGGGCTCGATCCGAGGAACCGTGTACCAGTTGGTGCCGATGCCGGTGTGCAGCGGCACCGCCGACTCCAGCCCAGGGCCAAGCTCGTAGATGTTGTCGCCGAAGTTCGCCCCGGCGTAGACGCGGCCGCGATGGGCGACGATCTCCCCGTAGCCGCTGAGCTTGCCGGACCGCAGGACTGTGCGGGTGGTGAGGTCGTACGCGAGCCACGTGCCGCTCGTGCGCTTGTAGAGCGCGTAGAGCACCCCGTTGAGGACCTCGACGTGTTGCATGCTGGGCTGGTCGGGCAGCGGCGCGAACCGGTCGACCACCTCGCGACGGCTGATGTCGAACACCGCCACCTGGGAGGTGGGTTCGGAGGGCGGGATGCCGTTGCCGCCCCAGGTGTCTCCGGCGATGTAGGCGAGGTCCCCGTCCAGCGCGATGGCGTTCAGCGCCTGGTTCGGCAGGATGTCGAGGCGTACGTCCATCTTCCCGGTCGCCGGGTCGAGGAGCGTGAGGGCGCCCTGCAGGCTGCCGTAACGCGGAGCCGACGCGATCAGGACGAGGCCCGACGGGTCGTGGTGCACCACGTCCCAGGGCCGCTGCTGGTTGTTGCCGATCCTGCCGAAGCTGCGCACCCGGCCCGTGTGGGGGTCCAAGTCGATGACCTCGCTGCTCGGGTACAGAGCGCTGATCATCCCGTTCCGCCACGCGACGATGTCCTTCGCCTCGCCGGCGACGGGGTGCCGGCGGCTGATGCCGCGAGCGGGTTTGTGCACGGTGATCGCGAAGTGCCCGCCGACGTAGACCGAGCCGTCGGGCGCGGCGCACATCGACTGGAGGAGCTCGGGTCCGGCCGCCCGTGCGTCGTCGGTCAGGTCGTCCTGCTCCACCGTGTCCCGGCCGGGCGCGAGGGTTGACACCCGGCCACTGCCGTTGGCGGCGAAGACGGTTCCGTCGGGGAGCAGCGCCACCCCGCGTCCCTCGTCGCCTTCCGGGCCCTGGGCGATCTTGACTAACCGGTCGCCCTCCCGACGGAGGATCGATCCGGTCAGCCGTCCCAGGGCGAGCAGCCCACCGTCGTCGGTGACGGTCAGGGAGTCGACCAGGTACTCCTTGTCGGCGGGCACCTCGACGTAGCCGGAACCGTCGTGGGCGATGTCGTGGACCCCGAAGGCGGACGCGGCGTAGACCCGGCCGCCGCCCGCGGCCAGTGCGCCGAGGCCCGCGTCGAGTGGGGTGCCGGCGGGCATGATGTCGACCTTCACCCCGGTGCTGCGGTTGATCCGGACGATGTGGGAGGGGATCGTGCCCGCGTACACGTAGCTCTCGTCCGCGGCGAGCAGCCGGGCGTACTGGGATCCGGGGAAGGCGCGCCCGAGGTTCGTCAGCGCTCCGGTCGCCGGTTGCAGGGACCAGACCTCCCCCCGGGGATAGGTGCCGAAGTAGACGACGCCGTCCGGTGCCGTGGTGGCGGCGAAGACGATCGTGCCGGACGGGCCGATGGTGCCGAGTCGCCGGGCGGTCCGGGTCGCCGGGTCGTACTCGACGATGTCGCCGAACGAGTAGGTGCCGATGTAGACCTTGCCGCCGGAGACGGTGCAGGCCCAGCCGCCGTCGCCACGTTCGAGCGAGACCACGTCGGTCACGGTGCGGGACACGATGTCGTACATGACCACCTTCGGCGGCGTCTGCCCCCGGGTGACGAAGTACCCGGTGGTGCCGTCGACGGCCATGCCGACGATGGCCGCGCTCAGTGACGCCGGGCCGAACTGCCCCGGCTCGCGCGGGCTGCCGGCCGAGGCCGGCAGTTCACCGAGCATGCTGCCGCCCAGCGCGGACAGCGCCGCGAGTTGAATCACGTTACGTCGGTTGAGATGCGTCATGCGTCTGCTCCTCTTCGCTGAGGGACGTGTCGAATCTGTCAGCGGCCGGCGATCGCGATGCGGACCAGGTTGCGGTCCTTGAGGCCGAACAGCGCGCGCCGGGACGGGTCCAGGGCGAGTTTGGGTTCGCCGCCGAACCACTGGCCGGCGAGTCCGTCGACGATGGTCGTGACCGTGAACGTCACCAGATCAATCTTGTAGACCGCGTTGCCGTCGGTGGTGTACGCGACCCGGCGCACGATGTGCAGGTCCGAACCGCGCGCGCCGACCTTCGTGGTCCGGGTGACGCGGCGCCGTAGCAGGTCGTACTCGAAGAGCACCCCGCTGTCGGTGATGCCGTAGACGGCGAGCGCGGTGTGCGCGAGGCCGGGGATGACCTTCGCCCCGGACACCGGTTCGACCTGCCAGCGCAGCCGGCGGGTGCGCAGGTCGAAGGCGGCGAGCCGGGCGGTGGTGGTGACCGGCGGCAGGCCGAGCCCTTCCTGGATGTTCGTGCCGAGGTAGGCGACGCCGGCACGGCACGTCAGGGCGTAGAGGCTCTGCCGCTCGACGACGGGCCGGTAGGTGTCGAACCGGCCGGTCCGCGGCGCGTAGAGAGCCAGCGTCCCGTTGAGGTGACCCGGCTCCGGCTGCGTGGTCATGGCGATCAGCCCGGTCGCGTCGTCGTACGCCAGATCGCGCGGGCGGTCCTGCTGGTTGCCGGTTCCGGCGAGCAGGGTGGCCTCGGGCTCGCCCGCACGGTGGCGGTAGAGCAGGGCCTGGGTGTAGACGCCGAGGTACGTGGCGTCGCGGACGGTCAGCGCCGTCTTGGGTTCGCCCGGTATGCCCAGCCGGGTCCGTGTGCCGGTGGCGAGGTCGTGGATGTCTGCGCCGCCCTTGCCGCCGACGTAGACGCGCCTCCCGTCGCTGTGCACCGACATGGGCTCCTCGGGCGCGGCCCGGAAGCCGCGCTGCACCAGGTTGACGTAGCGCAGGGAGCGGTCGGCGGGGTCGAAGACGAAGATCGCGCCGTCCTGCACGCCGTAGACGAGGCCGTCGCGGACGAGGAGCCGGTGGGTGGCCGCCTCGGGCTGGGCCACGCCCAGGGTCTCGACGGTTCCGCCGTCGATCGCGCAGCGGTAGAGCATCCCCGACGGCCGTCCGGCGAAGTAGACGTAGCCGTCGTGGATGAGCACCGAGGTCACGTACTTCTCGCCCGTGGTCAGCACCCGGTGATCGGTCGGGGCGGCCTTGTTCAGCACGAGCACCTCGCCGTTGGAGGAGATGCCGCCGGCCAGGTGGGTGTCGGACAGCGTCATGCTCGCCACGAAGTCCCGGCCCGCGAGCGCGGCGGGAAGGATGTCGCGCCTGGCCCCGGTCGCCCGGTCGATCGCGACCAGGTGGGCGTGCGCGCCGACGCCCGCGTAGATGGTGGTTTCGTCCGCGGCAATGCTGCGCACGTAGGCCTCGCCGTCGACCGTCACGCCCAGGTCGCGGCTTACTCCCGTCGCCGGGTCGTACTCGACGATCCGGCCGGGCTCGGAGATCGCGAGGTAGACCTTGCCGTCCGGCGAGGAGGCGAGGTTCCAGATGAAGTGGTACGGGTAGGTGCCCACCCTGTCGAGCGCGCCCGTGACGGTGTCGAGGCGGTAGAGGTCGGAGCGGCTGTGGGTGCCGACGTAGACGTCGGTGCCGACGCGGCACATCGCCCACACGCCGATGCCGGTCGGGATGTCGGTGTGGGAGGTGACGGCGTCGGCGGTGAGGTCGTAGCCGCCCACGAGGTTGGGCGAGAGCCCGCGGGTGCCGGCGTAGAGCACCGAGCCGACGAACTCCCCGTTGCCCAGCGGAGTGGTGACGCTGGCCGGGCCGAGATCGGTGAGGGTGCCTTCGGGCTCGGCCGCGGCTTCGGCGTGGGCGGGGGCCGAGGGGAGGAGCGCTGCTGCGCCGGTGAGCGCGGCGGCCTGCAGGAGGTGACGGCGGGCGACCATGAGCACCGCCTTTCGGTCGGGGCCGGAATTGCGCAGAGTCTAGTACGGCGGTCGCCCGCCAGGACATGGTCGAGGGGGAATTAGTTGATTAAGTTGAGGACACACCCCGGACGCGATCGTGAGTGCGGGGCGTTGACGTTGGCGGAGGACCGAGCCTAGGGTGGTTGCGGACCCGCCCGATATGGGTTGCGGAGGCTCACGCCAGCAACAGCTCACCGACGCCCCCGGAGGGATCGCCTCCCGGGGCCTCATCCAGATTCCGGTACTGACCGTCACGGCTCGGCCGCCGGCTCCCCGGCGGTCGCTGGAAGAGAAGCAGGCGCCCATGACGAACCGCCGTACGTTGCTCCGCTCCGCCGTCGCCCTCACCGCCGCGCCGGCCCTTTCCCTCGCCTGGACCGTGAACCCCGCGACCGCGGGCGTCGCCACCGGCGACTCCGCCGCCGGGGTGACCGTTGACCCCTTCGGCATCCCGCTGCGCGACGTACTGCTCATCGGTGGCACCGTCGCCCCCGGCCCGACCGGAAAGCCGGTGCTCTGGTCCGCGGTGTCCGGGGAGCCGGCCCGGCTGGCCGCGATCGACCCCGCGACCGGCCGCACCGTCTCCGCCCAGGACCTCAGCGGCGCCCCCGGCTCGTACGCGGTGGCCGCCGCGCCCGACGGCACCGTCTACGTCGGTGCCTACAACACCGGTGACCTGTATCGTCGCCGGCCCGGGCCGGACAGCCCGGTGGAGAACCTCGGCCGGCCGCTGGCGTCCGAGACGTACATCTGGCGGATGGCCGTGGATGACGCGGGCGTCGTCCACGGCGGCACCTTCCCGGGCGCGCGGGTCTTCGCCTACGACCCGGCCGCCGGGACGACCCGCGACTACGGCCAGGTGCTTCAGGGCGCCCAGTACGTCCGCAGCCTCGCCGTCACCGCGGACAAGATCTACGCCGGCACTCAACCGGACGCCCACCTGTTCGAGATCGACAAGGTCACCGGAGAGCGGCGTGAACTGCCGCTGCCCGAGGGCCTGGGCGACGGCGTCGGCCTGACGGTCTACGACCTCAACGTCCACGACGGCCGCGTGTACGCGCGGTTCGGCTCGGCCACCAACGGCCGGCTCGGCGTGTACGACATCGCCCGGCGCCGGTGGACCGACCTGATCGACGACGTCGCCGGCTTGGACGTCTCCGCGCCCGGCCCCGGCGGCCTGGTCTACTTCACCCGCGCCGGGCGGCTCACCGGCTACCACCCCGGCAAGCGCACGTTCACCGACACCCCGCTGGTCTTCCCCGGCCGGGTGGTGAACAACCGGGGCATCGGGTGGGTGACGCTCCGCGACAAGGACTGGCCAGGGCGAACGCTGGTCGGGCTGCTCTGGCGCGGCGACATGTTCCGCTGGAACCCGGTGACCGGGCGGGCCGACGTGGTGCAGACCGACGTGCCCGGCGCGCCGATCCCGATCGCGGCACTGCACGTCGGCCCGACCGGCACCGTCTGGGTCGGTGGCTACCTCAACGGCGGCTTGGCCCGGGTGGACCCGGACACGGGCATGTCGACCTTCCAGCGGTTCGCTCAGGTGGAAAGCGTGCTGGAGACCGGCGACCGGGTCTGGCTCGGCGCGTACCCGGACTCCCGGCTGTACCGGTACGACCCGGCCGCGCCGTGGCACAGCCCCGAGTACTCGCCCGGCCTGCCCGGCAGCGCCGACAACCCGGCGAAGCTGCTCGACCTGAAGTCCGCCGACCAGGTACGAGCCCGGGCGCTGACCGACGCCGGCGACAAGGTCGCGTACGGCACCATGCCCAACACCTCTCTCGGCGGCGTGCTGGCCATCGTGGACAAGGCAACGGGCGTGTCGCGGGTGCACCGGCCGGTGGTCACCGACCAGTCGATCGTCAGCCTGGCCCATGTCAACGGCCTACTCGTCGGTGGCACCTCGATCTCCGGTGGGTACAGTGTGCCCCCGCCCACGCAGACCGAGGCGACGCTGTTCGGCTGGGACGTCGCCGGCGACATCAAGATGTTCGAGTTCGTGCCGGTGCCGGGCGCGACGGCGATCCCGGCGCTGACGCCGGACCGCACCGGGCTGCTCTGGGGCCTGGCGGGCGGCCAACTCTTCGCCGTCGACCTGGACACCCACTCGGTCGTCCGGCGCCTCCAACTCGCCCCGGGCGTCGCCGACAGCCGCGGCAAGCTCGGCTACCACGCCCCACGCCACCTGCTGTACGCGTTGGTACGCGGCCAGCAGGTCGTGCAGGTGGACCTGGCCACCGGCGCCACCCGGCAACTGCTGCAGCAGCCGGCGGAGTTTCTCGCCGCACACCCGGACGGCCGGCTCTTCCTCGGCGACGGCGAGCACCTCTACCGCGTCACCGTGACCGGCTGACAGCCGCCGGCCCGGCAGCGAAGGCCGGCGCCGGCTGCGGCCGCACCAGCGCAGGCATGGGCAGGAGCGGGCCGGCGATCCCCCCTCGGGATCGCCGGCCCGTCGTCACGGGTGCGAGCGCTACAGCTGGATGCGAACGAGGTCGCGGCCGCGCAGGGCGTACAGCGCCGATCCGTCCGGAGCGGCGGTGATCAACGCCCCACCGCCGTACCACTCGGCGTTCAGGCCGGTCACGAACGGGGTCACCGACATCGTCGCCGGGTCCAGCTTCCAGACGTCCCGGCCGTTCGTGCCGTAGATCGTCGAGCCGACCTGCACCAGGGTGCTCTGCCCGGCCGCGACCGTGGTGGTCGCCACGACCTGACGGGTCCGCTGGTCGACGGCGAAGAGCACACCGGTCTCGGTGAGGCCGATGATCCGGTTGCCGGTGGCGACCAGGTCCACGACCTGCTTCGCGCCGGGGACCGGAGTGATCTCCCAGGTCTTCGACCTGGTCGTCAGGTCGACGCCCGCGAGCCGGGCCTCGGTGGCCCGGGGCGTGGTGCCGAAGCCGCCGTTGACGCTGCTGCCCAGGAAGGCGGTGCCGTGCTTCACCGCCACCGACCGGATCGACTGGTCCGCGATGACGTCGCGGTGCACGTCCAGCGCCCCGGACCGCGGGTCGTAGAACGACACCGCGCCGCCGTAGCGGCCGTAGTCCGGTTCGGTGCCGACGACCAGCAGCTTGTCGGCGGGGGACCAGGCCGCGTCGAGCGGCCGGGTCTGTTCCTCGCCGATCGCGGCCACCCGGCGCGGGTCGCCGCCGGGTGCCATCCGGAACAGGTACGCCAGCGTGTACACCGACATCCAGATCTCGCCGGCGACCGGGGTCATCGCCTTCGCCTCGCCGGGCAGGAACCGGCGGGTGGAGGTGCCGGCGGCCAGGTCGTGCACCTGCACGCCGGCCTTGCCGGAGACGTACACCCGGGGGCCGTCGGTGGCGATGGCCATGGCCAGTTCCGGTGCCGGCGGCATACCGGCCTGGGTCAGGTCGACGCCGGTCAGCTCGCCGGTGGCGAGGTCATAGGTGACCACGCTGTTGGTCACCACGCCGCGCAGTTGGTCGCCGGTGACGAAGAGCCGGCCGAAGGAGGCGCCGTCGTAGGGCACGGCCAGGGTGCTGAGCTGCCCGGTGTCCCGGTCGTACCGGCGCAGCGTGCCCGAGGGCCGGGTGCCCACGTAGACGTCGTTGCGCTCGGGGTCGATGGCGATGGCGGTGATGAAGCTGTCCGGCGTCTGCACCACCTCGTAGCGCGACGGGTCCGCGGTGTCGATCAGCAGCATGGTGCCGGTGGGGGAGAGGGCGGCGGCGAGGAGACCATTCTTGAGAGCGAGGGTGCCGACGAAGGTGCGATCGGCGAACTCGGGCGGCAGGATCTCCCGCTTCGCCCCGGTGGCCCGGTCGATGGCGATCAGGTGGGCGTGCGCGCCGACGCCGGCGTAGATGGTGGTCGCGTCGACGGCGATGCTGCGCACGTACTGCTCACCGGGGACGACGACGCCGTAGTCGCGGGTGGCGCCGGTGGCCGGGTCGTAGGAGAAGACCCGCCCGTTCGGGTAGGTGCCGCCGTAGATCACGCCGTCGGGCGCGGTGTCCATGGCCCAGATGTACCGGTCGGGGGAGACGTCGGCGACCTTGGTGACCCCGGTGCCGGTGGTGTCCACCCGGTACAGGTCGCCCGGCTCGTAGGTGCCGACGTAAAGGTCGGTGCCGACCGCGGCGGTGGCCCAGGCGCCGCCGCCGGTGGGCAGTTCGTAGCGCCGGTTCACCCGCTGCTCGTGCAGGTCGTAGCCGCCCACCACGATCGGCGACACGCCGCCGGTGGCCGTGTAGATCGTGCCGTCGATCAGTTCCGCGCCGTTGACGGAGGTGACCTCGGACGCGGGTCCGAGGTCAGTGACGGTGCCGGGCGGCGCTCCGGCGTGGACGGTTTCCGCCGGGGCCTCGGCGTGGGCGGTTGCCGCCGGGACCGCCAGCGCGGCGGCGGCCAGGGCGAGGGCCGCGGTCAGCGCGGTACGTCGCAACACTACCTCCAGAGATTCAAGGTTTCGGTCAGGGCTGTAACTGCTACAGCGCATCATGTCGAGCAATGTTGTGTCGAGACCCGAACCGCAGGATCTCCGCCAATAGCCTGCATCGATCGGTGCCTCTAGAATTCCGGACGCCACCGTAATACGGTGACGGCATCGTCGAACGTGGAGGTCGCCGGTGTGGTCGTTCCGCCGTACCCTTCTGACCGCCGCCGTCCTGGCACTCGCCGCCGCCCTGCTCCCGGCCGCCGCCGCCTCGGCCGCACCACCCGGGGCCACGCCCGGCACCGTCACCGATTTCGGTGTCCAGCAGACCGCCCTCACCGTCTTCGAGGCCCACTACGGCACCGGCGCCGATGGCCGGCCGGTCGTCTACGGGGTCCAGATGGGATCACCCGGGGTGCTCAGCGTGACCGACCCGGTGACCCGCGAGCTGCTGGACACCGCCTACCTGCCCGACTCCTCCGGCGCCTGGGGCATCACCCAGTCCGGCGACGGCACCGTGTACGCCGGCAGCTACCCCAACGCCCACCTCTACTCATACGACCCGC
This sequence comes from Micromonospora sp. NPDC005305, assembly GCF_040607315.1. Lineage (NCBI taxonomy): Bacteria > Bacillati > Actinomycetota > Actinomycetes > Micromonosporales > Micromonosporaceae > Micromonospora > Micromonospora sp. NPDC005305. The sequence goes on from NZ_JBEXGL010000029.1 coordinate 34,473, forward strand.
AGGCCCGGACCACCGTGGACCTCGGCGCCCCGGTCGCCGGGCAGACCGTCCTCTACGGCCTGCGGCCCGGCGCGGACGGCCGGGTATACGGCGGCACCTACCCCGGCGCGCACGTCTTCTCCTACGCCCCCGGCGAGGGCTTCCGCGACCACGGCCGGATGTACCCCGGCGAGCAGTACGTCGTCGACGTCGCGGTGGACCCGTCGCGCAACCTGCTGTGGGCGGCCGTCGGCACCGCCGGCCACCTGGTCCGTCTCGACCTGGCCACCGGGGAGAAGCGCGACATCTGGCCGGAGGCGCTGCGCGGCGACGCGAACTACCCGTACGACATCAACCTGGTCGGCGGGAAGCTCTTCGTCAAACGCAACAAGCTCCAGGGGCTGGTGCTCGACCCGGACATCGGCGCGGTCCTGGCCGATGGGTTCACCATGGGTTCGCGCGGCACATCGCCGCTGGCCCCCGACGGCCGGTCGGTCTACTTCACCTCCGGCACCGAGCTCTGGCGCTACGACCTGCCGACCGACAAGGTCGGGCCGGTGCGCGACGCCACCGGGGCGCCGGTGCGCAGCGACGGCGCGGGCATCGGCTTCGGCTTCCTCGACGGCCAGCTGTACGCGGTGATCGGCAACTACGGCGGGCAGGCGCTGCGCTACGACCCTGCCGCCGGGGCCAGCGAGCGGTACCAGCTACCCTTCCCGCCGCAGGCCCTGGACATCAACACCATCACCGCCGGCCCGGACGGCCGGATCTGGACCAACCTCTACATCAACGGAAACCTCGCCGTCCTCGACCCGGCCACCGGCACGGCGACCAACGTCGGCCGGCTCGGGCAGGCCGACGGCTTCGGCTGGCACGAGGGCAAGATGTACCAGGGCGTGTACCCGTACGGCGGGGTGCTGGTCTACGACCCGGCCCGGCCGTACCAGCTCGGCACCAACCCGCGTGAGCTGTTCCGTCTTCAGCCCGACGGCCAGAACAGGCCGATCGCCTTCGCCTCGTCCGGTAGCCGGATCTACGTCGGCAGCACCCCGGACTACGGCCTGTGGGGCGGCGCGCTGACCGTCTACGACACGGCCACGGGCGCCCGTACCACCCGCCGGAACATCGTCGCCGACCAGGGCGTGATCAGCCTCGCCGTGATCGGCGACCGGCTGTGGGCGGGCACCACGATCGGCGGTGGCGGGGGCACCGTGCCACGCGCCACCGAGGCGAAGGTGTTCACCGCCGACCTGGCGACCGGCGAGAAGACCGCCGAGTACACCCCGGTGCCCGGGGCCGACGCGATCACCTCCCTCGTCGCCGGCCCGGACGGGATGATCTGGGGCCTCGCCGACGGCGAGGTGTTCATCCTCGACCCGACGACCGGAGCGGTGACGCACCGCCTCGACGTGCCGGGCAACTCCTCCGGGGTGGCCGACGAACTTGTCGTGAGCGCCGCCGACGAGCACGTCTACGCCTCGCTCGACGGCTACCTGCACAAGATCGATCCACTGTCGAAGGCCGTGCGGGTCATCCGAGACGCGCAGACCTACCGGGTAACGCAGGACGGCGCCGGCAACCTGTGGTTCCGCAACGGAGTCAAGGCCGCAAACGGGGCGGTCCAGTACGGCTCGCATCTGCTGCGATACATGCCGGAGCCGGACGACTGCCCCCGCTCCGACCTGCGGACCCAGGTGTACGCGGGCGGTGGCACCGGCGTACCGAACCGGTACGCGGAGCGCGGGTGTACGGTCAACGACCTGATTCGCGACGAGGCGCACTGGGACAGCCACGGTGCGTTCGTGGCGCACGTCGCCGAGGTCACCGGCGGTCTGGTCGACGCCGGCCTGCTCACTGGCGGCGAGAAGGACGCGATCGTGGCGGCGGCCGCGCGCTCCGGCACCGGCCGATAGCCGGCGGGCCCCGCTCCTGCACCGCACGGGGGAGGAGCGGGGCCGACCCGGACCAGGTTCAGGCCACCGTGGCGGCGGTGAGGTCGACGGGAGCGCCACCGCTGAGCCGGCTGCGCTCCGCCGCGAACGCCATCCGGTGACTGTCCAGGGACTCCCGTGGCCCCGACCGCACCGCGGACCGGTCGCCGGTCGCGACCGCCTCGACGAAGGCCGCCATCAACCGCGTGTCCCCGCCGCCGTGGCCGGAGCCGGCGTCCGCCCCGCCGCCCCGCGTGTCGGTGGTGACGGTGGCGCCGGTGACGAAGTCGGTGACGCTGACCTGCTCGCCGTCGCCCTCCAGGTAGCCGTGCGTGCCCATGACGCGGGTGCGCCGGTGGCCCCCGGGGGTGAACGCGCTCATGGTCAGGGTGGCCGTCGTCCCGCCGACGAAGGAGATCGTCACGCTCTGGTGGTCGGCGACGTCGTTGTCGCCGGTGAAGACGCACCGCCCGTACGGGCCGTCGCGCAGTGCCGCGGTCACCCCGGCGGGGGTCAGGTCACGGGTCACCACCGACAGAGGCCACTCGTGTCGGTCCGGGTCGGCTAGGCAGTCGCGGTAGAAGCGGGCGGCCGAGTACGGGCACCGCGACTCGACGGGGCAGTCGAGGCAGCGGTCGGCGGCACCGGCTGGCCGGTTGCCGGGGTGGAAGTAGTGCAGTCCGCCGACGCTGCTGACCCGCACGGGGGTGTCGTCCACGATGTAGCGGAGCCAGTCGAGGTCGTGGCAGCACTTGGCGAGCAGGCTGCTGGACGAGGTGTCGGCGCGGCGCCAGTTGCCGCGGACGTAGGAGTGCGCGAAGTGCCACCAGCCGACCGGCTCCAGGTGTTCCACGCCGATGATCCGGCCCAGGGCCCCCGCCTCGACGTACCGCTTCACCGCCTCGGTGAAGCGGGTGTAGCGCAGGACGTGGCAGACAGCGAGCAGGACGCCGGTCCGTTCCGCCGCCTCGGTCACCGCCGCGCACTCGGCCTCGGTCGGCGCGATCGGCTTCTCCAACAGGACGTGGTAGCCGAGTTCGGCGAAGCGGGCGGCGGGTTCGGCGTGCTCCCGGTCGGGGGTGGTGAGCACGACCGCGTCGGCCAGCCGGGGCCTGGCGGCAAGGGTCTGCCAGGAGTCGAAGTGTCCCGCTGGGGGCACGCCGTGGGCGTCGGCGAGCGCGTTGCGGTGGGTCGCGCGGAGGTCGGCGACCGCGACGACGCGGGCCCGGTCCGGGAATCGCAGGGCGTAGCCCGCGTACGTGCTGCCACGGTTGCCGGCGCCGACGACGGCGAGGGATACGGTCATCGGGTTCCTTCGCTATTACGGGGCTGGATCGATCCGGTGGGTTGCCCGCACGAACAGTAACGGTGTGACCTCGATGCTCCTCGGCTCTAGTATCGGCCCGGACCGTAAGTTAATGTACGGCGAACCTGACTCCCCCGGAAGGATGCGAGATGCGTGTTCGCAAGAGCCTGTCGGCCGTCGCGGTGGCGCTCGTCGCCGCACTCGCGGCCACGGCTTGTGGCGGTTCCGGCTCCGGTGACTCCGGCAAGACCACCGTGACCATGTGGATCTACCCCGTGATCGTCGACGAGGCGAAGCACGGCGCGTACTGGGACGAGACCGTCAAGGCGTTCCAGGCCGCCAACCCCAACATCCAGGTCAAGACCGAGATCTTCCCCTGGGCCAACCGTGACCAGGCGCTGGCTACCGCCATCGCCGGCAACAAGGGGCCCGATGTCGTCTACCTGATCCCCGACCAGCTGCCCAAGTACGCCCGCAACATCGAGCCGGTCGACAAGTACCTCGACGCCGACGCCAAGAGCGACTACCACGAGAACGTGACGAAGTCGGTGAGCATCGACGGCAAGATGATGGGCGCGCCGATCCTCACCAGCGCCGCCACCCCGATCTGCAACAAGAAGGTCTTCGCCGCCGTAGGCGAGACCACCTACCCCACCAGCTGGAACGAGCTGCTCACCCTGGCCCCGAAGTTCAAGGCCAAGGGCTACGACATCACCGCCTACCCGGGTGACTCCAAGCAGACCCTAAACCAGACGTTCTACCCGCTGCTGTGGTCGGCCGGCGGTGACGTGTTCAGCCCGGACGGCAAGTCGGTCGCCTTCAACAGCGACGCCGGGCAGAAGGCGCTGACCTTCCTGAAGCAACTTGTCGACGGCGGTTACGTCGACAAGAGCCTGATCACCAACGTCCCGTCGATCGAGCAGACCCGCATCGGTCAGAACAAGGTCGGCTGTGTCTGGCACGTGCCCGTGGCGGAGGCCGAGAAGCTGTGGGGCAAGGAGAACATCCAGGCCGTCCCCCACTTCACCGACGTCAAGCAGGTCGGCTACGGCACCGTCGGCTCGCTGTCGATGCTGAAGGGCGCCAAGAACAAGGAGGCGGCCGGCAAGTGGATCGCCTTCGCGACCAACGCCGAGAACACCAAGAAGTACGACGTGGCCTCCAACTTCTTCTCTCCGCGGAAGTCCACCGGCACGCTCTACGCCAGCGACCCGGTCCTCAGCGTGCAGGAGCAGCAGGTGGCCACCAGCACCGTCGGCCCGCTGCACGAGAAGGCCCGGGACGTCCAGGGCGTTCTGTCCCCGGAGATCCAGGCCGCTCTGCTCGGCAAGAAGTCGGTGCAGCAGGCGCTCGACGACGCGGCGAAGGCCGTCGCTCCGCTGCTGGGCTGACCTGGCGCGGCTCGCGGTGGGAGTACCCTCGCCCACCGCGAGCCGCCGAGAAAGGTTGTCAGATGGTTGCACTACCGGGGAGCAAGCTCCGTCGGCCACGCCGGCCGGCCAAGGCGGTCCGGCGCCGGCCGTCCGCCCGCGAGGCCGGCGCGGCCCTGCTGTTCGTCCTGCCGTTCCTCCTGCTCTTCGTCATCTTCCGGTTCGGGCCGGCGATCGCCGGCGTGATCCTGGGCTTCACCGACTACACCGTCGGCGGCGACACCAGCTGGACCGGCCTGGAGAACTTCCGCCGGCTCGTCGACGACCCGACCTTCTGGTCGGCGCTGCGCGTGACGGTCATCTTCACCGCGCTGTCCGTACCCCTGTCGATGCTGGCCTCCCTCGGTATGGCGTTGCTGACCCGCCGCGCCTTCCGCGGTGCGAAGCTCTTCCGGTCCGTCTTCTTCCTGCCCGTTGTGACCAGCCTGGTCCTCGCCGGGGTCGTCTTCACCTGGGTCTTCGCCGACGGCGGCCCGTGGTCGCGGGCGATGGGGGCGCTGGGATTGCCGGCCGGCTCCTGGCTCGCCGACAGCGCGCTGGTGGTACCGGCCCTGGTCCTGGTGTCGGTCTGGTCCCGCTTCGGCTACGGCATGCTCATCCTGCTCGCCCGTCTGCAGGACATCCCGGCGGAGCTGGAGGAGGCGGCGCTGACCGACGGCGCCTCGGCCTGGCAGCGCTTCCGGTACGTCACGCTGCCGCACTTGCGGCCCGCGCTGTTCTTCGTCGCCATCATCGAGACCACCGTGTCGTTCCAGGTCTTCGACATGATCTACGTGATGACCGGCGGCGGCCCGGTACGCGCCAGCTACAGCCTCGTGTACCTGCTCTACGACCAGGGATTCAAATACTTCGACCTGGGCTACGCCAGCGCGGTCGGCGTCGCCCTGTTCGTGATGACGATCGTTGTGGCGCTGATCCAGCGGCTGACCCTGGGGAGGGAACAGTGACCGACACCGCAACGCTGCCGGCCGCCCCGGCCACCGGAACCCAGCAACGCGACCGGCGCCCCTACCGGGCCGGCCGGGCCAGCAAGGGCTGGGTGATCGGGCGTACCGCGCTGCTGCTGGCCGGTGCCGTGCTCACACTGTTCCCCTTCTACGCGATGGTCGTGCTGTCGTTCAAGCCGACCGGGCCGGTCACCTTCCCGGAAAGCCTGCTGCCCTGGCCGCTCTCCACCGAGGCGTACGACCAGGTCATCGGCGCCAAGAGCGTGCTGCGCTGGATGGCGAACACGCTCGTCTACTCAGTGGTGTCGGTGGTCGGCGTGCTGCTGTTCGCCTCCATGGCCGGCTACGCCTTCGCCAAGAAGCGGTTCCCCGGCAAGGAGACGATGTTCTGGTCATTCCTCGCGATGCTGATGGTGCCGTACCACGTCACGATGATCCCGACGTTCATCATCATCTCCGAGCTGAACGGCGTGGACACCTACTGGGGCATGATCGTGCCGACGCTGGCCAACGCCCAAGCCGTCTTCCTCATGCGACAGTTCATCGCATCCCTGCCCGACTCACTGTTCGAGGCCGCCCGGCTCGACGGCTGCTCCGAGTGGCGGGTCTACGTCGCGATCGTGCTGCCGCTGATCAAACCGATCCTGGCCACGCTGGGCGTCTTCGTCTTCCTCTGGCACTGGAACGACTTCCTGTGGCCGCTCATCGTCGGACAGAGCCTCGACATGCGGACCCTCACCACCGGCATCGCCTCGCTGCAACAGGAGAACGTGCCGCTGAACATGCTGCTCGCCGGGTCGGTGGTGGCGTTCGTGCCGATCTTCATGGCCTACCTCGTCGGCCAGCGCTACTTCCAGCAGGGCGTCTCCACCACGGGCATAAAGGGGTGAGCGTCATCGCGGTGGCGGCCACGCCGTACGTCCGCGAGCTGTTCCTCGACCCCGACACCGTGGCCGCGCTGCGGCGCCTCGGTGAGGTGCGGCTGCCCGCCGACGGCGCCGACGTGAGCGACGAGGCCGTGCTCGCGGCGCTGCTCGCCGACGCCGACGTCGTCGTCACCGGCTGGGGCACCGCCCCGCTGACGGCCGCGGTGCTCGCCGCCGCGCCCCGGCTGCGGCTGCTCGCGCACACCGGGGCCAGCGTGAAACCGTTCGTCACCCCGGAGTGCTTCGCCCGTGCGGTACGCGTCACCCAGGCCGGCGACGCGATGGCGTACGCGGTGGGGGAGCAGGCTCTCGCGCTGACGCTGGCGCTGCTGCACCGGCTGCACCGGTTCGACCACGCCCTGCGCACCGGGGCCGGCTGGACGAGCGCGAAGGACGCCCCGCCCCGCCGCGAGCTGCGCGGGGCGACGGTAGGGGTGGTCGGCGCCTCCCGGACCGGCCGGGCATACCTCGGCCTGGTGCGGGCGCTCGGGGCGCGGGTGCTCGTGGCCGACCCCTACCTGTCCGACGCGGAGGCCGTGACGCTCGGCGTCGAACGGGTCGGCCTCCACGAACTGCTCCCGCGCAGCACGGTGGTCTCCCTGCACGCCCCGGTGCTGCCGGAGACCGTCGCAATGATCGGGGCACGCGAACTCGCCCTGCTGCCGGACGGGGCGCTGCTGGTCAACACCGCCCGCTCGGCGTTGGTGGACGAGGCCGCGCTGCTCGCCGCGCTGCGCACCGGCCGGATCGACGCCGCGCTGGACGTCTTCGACGTCGAGCCGCTGCCGGTCGACCATCCGCTGCGCCGGCTGCCGAACGTGCTGCTGACCCCGCACGAGGCGGCCGGGACGGTGGAGTCGCGGCGCCGGGCCGGTGCGATCCTCGTGGCCGAGATCGACCGGTTCCAACGCGGACGACCGCTGGCGCACGAGGTGCGCCCGGAGCAGCTCGACCGGACCGGCTGACCCGGGCTGACCTGCGCTGGCGCGGCCGGAGGCAGGAGAAGTAGCCTCTGCGCTCATGCGCATCGCTCTGGCCGGACTCGCCACCAGTCACCCCTACACCGATGCCCGCGCCCTGCGTGACCACGCGGAGCTGGTGGTGTGGGAGTCGGATCAGCAGCGGCTGGCACGGTTCCGGGCCGAGCAGCCGGACGTCGCCGTGGCGCCCGACCTGGCCGCGTTGCTGGCGACCCGCCCGGACGGCGTGGTCCTCACGGTCCCCACCCCGGACGTCCCGGACGCGCTGGCCCAGGTGCTCGCCCGCGAGCTGCCCTGTTTCGTCAACAAGCCGGCCGCGGCGACCCTGGGGCAGCTCGACCGCCTGGAACGCGTCGTGCGGCGGGCACCGGAGCTGGTGCTCACCTCCTCGGTGCTGCGCTTCGCGCCGGACTTCGTGGCGTTCGATCTGGCGCGCGAGGAGGTGCTGTCGGTCCGGGCCACGGTGCGGCACGACGTCGGTCTCTGGGCCACCGGCTACAACCCGTGGCAGGACGACCCGGCGGTCGGCGGCGGCACGCTGGTGATGATGGGACTGCACGGCGTGGAGCTGCTGGTCGCGCTGCTCGGGCCGGCGGTGCGGCTGGTCGGGGCCGCCGGCACCGTACGCCGCCACCGGGGACTGCGTTCCGAGGACACCGGGCTGCTGGCGCTGCAGTGGGACGACGGCGTGCCCGGCGTTGTCGAGGTGCTCGGGGTCAGCCAGGGCGAGGCGTACGAGGTGACCGTCCACACCGCCGGCGGGACGCAGCGGGTGGTGCTGAGCGGCGGCGCCGACCAGCTCGGCTACCGGGCCACCATCGACGCGTTCCTGGGCATGGTCCGGGGCGGGTCGAGCCCGGTGCCGTGGGCGCAGACCCGGGCCGTACTGGGCCTTCTCGCCACGGCGCGTGCCACCGCCTGAACCACACGGCCGGGTCGACCCACCGCCCCGAGCACCTTGACGCCCCCATGGCGGGAAGTTACGGTCATGACCGTTACTTCGGAAGGGGTGTGGTGGCATGCGTACGGTGGCGGACCTGGAAGAGCGGCTCTCCCGCCCACGGGACGTCCTGGTGGACGACCTGCGCAAGCTCGACGGGGACATCCTGATCCTCGGCGCGGGCGGCAAGCTGGGGCCCAGCATGGTCCGGCTGGCACTGCGCGGGGTCGCGGCGGCCGGCACGGGTGCGCGGGTCGTCGCCGTGTCGCGCTTCTCCGAGGCCGGGCTCGCCGACGCGCTGCGCGACGAGGGCGCCGAGGTAGTCGAGGCGGACGTCGCCGATGATTTCGCGCTGGCCGCGCTGCCCGACGCGGCGAACGTCATCTTCCTGGTCGGCGCCAAGTTCGGCACCTCGGGCCGGGAACACGCCACCTGGACCACCAACGCCTACCTGCCGGGCCGCATCGCGCAGCGCTTCGCCGGCTCACGCCTGGTGGCGCTGAGCACCGGTAACGTCTACCCGCTCGTGCCGGTCACCACCGGCGGCTGCGTCGAGCAGACCCCGGTGCAGCCGGTCGGCGAATACGCGATGTCCTGCCTGGGCCGCGAACGCGTCCTCACCCATTTCGCACTGCGCGACGACACCCCGCTGGCCCTGATCCGGCTCAACTACGCCGTCGAGATGCGCTACGGCGTGCTCGTGGACATCGCCCGCGCCGTGCACGCGGGCGACGCGGTGGACCTCACCATGGGGCACGCCAACGTCGTCTGGCAGGGCTACGCCAACGAGGTCGTCCTGCGCGCCCTGCACCACACCGCCACACCGCCGTTCGTGTTGAACCTGACCGGCCCGGAGCTGGTCTCGGTACGCCAGGTCGCCACGGCGGTGGCCGCACGGCTGGGCCGCGAGCTGGTCCTCACCGGCACCGAGGCACCGACCGCGCTGCTGTCCAACGCCCAGCTGTGCCACCGCCTGTTCGGCTACCCCGATGTGCCTCTGGCCGAGCTGATCGACCTGACGGCGGACTGGGTCGCCGACGGCCAGCCCCTGCTCGGCAAGCCGACGGGCTTCCAGCGCCGCGACGGCAACTTCTAGGAGAGACCGTGTTGACCGCATCAAGCACCCGACAGGCCGCGGCCCTGGCCCGGTTCCGGCGCGGGTGCGTCATCCCCGCCCACCCGCTCGCCCTAGACGCCGACCGCAGACTCGACGAACGCCGGCAGCGGGCCTTGACCCGCTACTACCTCGCCTCCGGTGCGGGCGGCATCGCCGTCGGCGTGCACACCACCCAGTTCGCCATCCACGACACGAAGGTGGGCCTGCTCGCCCCGGTGCTGGAACTGGCCGCCGAGACCGCGGCCGCCACGGACGCGATCCTGGTCGCCGGTGCCTGCGGGGACACGGCGCAGGCGGTCGCCGAGGCGGAGCTGGCAGCCTCGCTCGGCTACCACATGGTGCTGCTCTCGCCGTACGGGCCGCTGGACGAGGACGGCCTGGTCGAGCGGGCCCGCGCGGTCGGCGAGGTGCTGCCGGTCATCGGTTTCTACCTGCAGCCGGCCGTCGGCGGCCGGGAGCTGTCCCGGGACTTCTGGGCCCGGCTGGCCGCGCTCGAATCGGTGGTCGGGATCAAGGTGGCGCCGTTCGACCGCTACCGCACACTCGACGTGCTGCACGGCGTCTGCGCGGCCGACCGCAACGGCGACCTCGCCCTCTACACCGGCAACGACGACCACATCCTGGCCGACCTGGTGGCCCCGCACCGGGTCGTGGTCGACAAGCGGACGGTAGAGGTCGAGTTCGTCGGCGGGCTGCTCGGCCAGTGGGCGGTCTGGGCGCGCACGGCGGTAACCCTGCTCGACGAGGCCCGACGGGCGCGGGCCGGCGACGACGTCGCGCTGCGCCGGCTGCTCACTCTGGACGGTCACCTGACCGACGCCAACGCGGCGATCTTCGACGCCGCGAACGGCTACCACGGTTGCATCCCGGGCATCCACGAGGTGCTGCGCCGGCAGGGCCTGCTGGCCGGCCGGTGGTGCCTGGACCCGGACGAGGAGCTCTCGCCGGGTCAGCTCGCCGCGCTCGACCGGGTGCACCGCGCCTACCCGCACCTGCGCGACGACGACTTCGTGGCCGAGCACCTGGACGAGTGGCTGTCCTGACGCGTGCCGGGGCGATCGGTCCACCGGCGTGGACCGGATCGCCTCAGAGAGTCAGCCGGTAGAGGGTCAGAGGGCGGCCGCTGGTGCCGGAGGCGAGGTTGCCGGTCCGCTCGGCCAGGCCGGCCAGCTCCAGCCGGTGCAGCATCCGCCGCGCGGTGCGTTGCTGCACCCGCAGCTGGTCGGCCACCTCGCGGCTGGTCAGCGGCTCGTCGCCGACCGCCGTGCGCACCTGCCGCAACCGCAACAGGGTGGGCACCGACAGGCCGACCCGCTGGGCGATGACCGCCAGGTTCACCTCCGACGGCCGCGGTGTCGGCGTGGTCGACTCGAGCACGATGTCGGTCTCGCCGCGCAGCGACAGCACCGCCGTGGTCGGGCCGACCCGGCGCGCCCGGCTCAGCGCGCGCCGGGCCAGGTTCTCCGCCTCCGCGGCGCTGCGTCCCAGGCCGAAGCCGATCTGCACGGTCTCGTGCCGGTCGGTGAGGCGCCGCAGCATCGGCAGCGCGGTGAACCCGCCAGTGGCGTCGTACAGCGGGCCGCGAGTGGTGACGATGAGGTACGTGTCGGAGGCGAACCGGGCGAGCGTCCCGCCGAGCCCGGCCACCTCCTTGAGCAGCCCGTCGTCGCCGCCGGAAAGGTTGGCCAGCCCGAGCGCGATCTGGGCGTCCTCCTGGGCCTGGCTGCCGACCTGCAGCAGGAGCTGGCGCAGCGCGGTGCGTACCGAGTGGTTCGACGGGGCGAGGCGCAGCGCCGCCATCTCGTGGCGCAGCACCTCGTACACGGAGCTGATGCACGTGACCGCGACGTCCGCGCCGGCCTTCCGCTGCCGGCGGTGGAACGCGATCACGTCCTCGGAGCTGAGGCCGCTGCGGTACGGCAGCGACCGGACCCGTTCCATCGGCAGGTCCGCCTCGCCGAAGGTGGTGGCGACGTCGGCGCCGGTGACGGTGTCGATCGACATCCGGGTGACGTCATGCCCGGCGCGCAACAGCCGTACGGCGGCCTGGAGCAGCGTCGCCCCGGTGTAGTCGACGAAGACGGCCGGGCGGTTGAGAGAGTTCGCCTCCCGGGCGAGCGTGTAGGGCACCACGCCGGTGAACAGCCATGCCTCCACCTGGCCGGCGTGCGCCTCCACGATCGCCGGAGCCTGCGACTCATGGTCGTAGTGCCACCGGCGGGCGCTGACGCCGGGCTGCTCCTCGCAGGTCGCGGCCACGTCGTCGACCAGGTCGTGCGGACCGATGACCGCGATCTCGATGGTCACCGCTGCCTCCTGTCGGGGGTTGCATTGTTCGCAGTCCAAGATTACGGTCAGGCCCGGTATTACTGTAGCCCGGGAGGGTACGTGTCGTCGTTTCCCAGCATGGCCGACGCCGGCGGCCGGACGATCGGCGCGGAGGAGTTGGCCGCGGTCAGCCGGGTGCTCCAGTCGGGCATGCTCAGCTCGGTCTGGGGCACGGAGGTCCGCGCCCTGGAACGCGAGATGGCCGACCGCCATGGAGTGTCGCACGCGGTGGCCGCCAGTTCCGGCACCGCGGCCCTACACCTGGCCGTCGCCGCCGTCGCGCCCGATCCGGGCGACGAGATCATCACCTCTCCGATCAGCGACTTCGGCACCGTCGCGCCCATTCTCGCCCAGAACGCGGTGCCGGTGTTCGCCGACGTCGATCCGTACACCGGCAACCTCGATCCGGCGGCGGTCGCCGCCGCGATCGGGCCGCGCACCCGGGCGATCCTTGCCGTGCACCTGTTCGGCGCCGCCGCCGACCTGCGCGCGGTCGCCGACGCCGCCGGCGTGCCGCTGATCGAGGACTGCGCGCAGGCGTGGCTCACCCGCTACCCCGACGGCACCCTCGCCGGCACGGCCGGCGCGATCGGTTGCTTCAGCCTCCAACAGTGGAAGCACATCACCTGCGGCGACGGCGGCCTGGCCATCACGGACGACCCGGTGCTGGCCCGCCGGATGCGGCTCTTCGCCGACAAAGGCTGGCCGCGCGACGAGGCCCGCCGGCACGTCGGACTCGGCCTGAACTACCGGATGACCGAACTCGCCGGCGCCGTCGCCCGGGCCCAGCTGGCAAAGCTGCCCGGCGTGCTCGCCGACCGGCGGCGCACCGCCCGGCGGCTGGTCGACGCTCTGGCCGACCTGCCCGGCGTGCACCTGCCGGCGGACGTGGATGCGCACGCCTGGTGGCTGTTCCCGATCGTGCTGGACCCGCCGCTGACCAACCACGACGTGGCCGGGAAACTCGCCGACGCCGGGATACCCGCGCGAGCCGGCTACCTGGAACAGCCGCTGCACTGCGCCCCGGCGCTGACCGAGGCCGCCGTCTACGGCGCCTCCCGCTTCCCGCTCACCGTGCCGCCGGCGGACCGGCTGCCGGCGTACGGACCCAGGGCGTTTCCGGTCGCCGAGCGGATGATCGAGCAGACGCTGCTGGTCATCGACTGGAACGAGCGGTACACCGACGCGCACGTCGACGAGATCGCCCAGGCCGTCCGCGCCGCGGTGACCTCGTGATCGCGCCGGCCGCCGCCGCGCTGCGCGACCGGCTGCGCTGGCGGCTGATCGCCGCGACCGCCACCCCGGTGGACGCGACCGGCGCCGTCGACCCGGCCGTGCTCGACCGCTACCTGCGCGGGCTCGTCACCGACGGGGCGGAGGCGCTGGCGGTGCTCGCGCACACCGGGCGCGGCCCATACCACGACGAGTCCACCCGCGACCTGGTCATCAGTCGCGCCGTCCACACCGGGGCGCCGGTGATCGTCGGCGTCGGCGGCCGGCCGGGGGAGCGCCCCGACGACGTGGCCGCGCAGGCGGCGCGGGCGGCCACCCTCGGCGCGGCCGGCCTGCTGGTCTTCCCGGTGGACGACCCGGTCGCCCACCACGACGCGCTCTGGCACGCCGCCGGCCTGCCGATGCTCGCCTTCGACCTCTACCTGCGGCCGTACGCCGAGCCCGCGCTCGCCGCGCTGCTGCGGCACCCCGGTGTCGCCGGGGTGAAGGTGGCCCGCCTGCACGACGCCCTGGCCTGCCAGGCAGCCCTGGCCGCCGCCCACCGCGCCGACCGGCTGGCGGTCACCGGCGAGGACCGGATGTTCGGCCCGTCGCTGATGTGGGGCGCCGAGGCGGCCCTGGTCGGCCTGGCCGCCGCCGCGGTCCCGACCACCGCCCGGGTGCTGCGGGCCTACGCCGACAAGCGCTACGACGAGTTCGTCACCGCCTCCGCCGACCTCGACCGGCTGGCCCAGGTCACCTTCACCGCACCGATCGAGGGGTACGTGCAGCGCATGCTCTGGATCGCCGCCGACGAAAGGCGGATCCCGACGGGCCATGCCAGCGACCCACACGCCCCGGCGCTACCCGACGGCGACCGGGACCGGGTGCTGCGCGTGGCCGGGCGCCGGTGAGCGGCAACCCGTTCGTGGCCGCCGACCTGCCGCCGGTCACCCTCGACATCGACGTGCTCGTCGGCCGGTACGCGGACCGTCCTGGGCCCAACGGCGAGCCCGTGGCGGTCGCCGGGGCGCTGGCCGCCAACGGCATCGAGCGGGCGGCCGTCGCGAGCCTCCGCGCCGCCCTGTTCGACGTGCCCAGCGGCAACGACGAGGTGGCCGCCCTCGCAGGCCTCGGCGTGCTGCCGGTCGGCGGGCTGGACCTGCGGGACCCGCTCGGCGCCGAACGGGAGGTCGTCCGGCTTGCCGAGCGCGGCTTCCGGGCCGTGCGGCTGTTCCCTGACGAGCAGCGCGTCGAGGCGGACTTCCCGTCCGTGCGGCACGTCGCCCGCCGGGCCGCAGAGGCCGACCTGGTCGTGCTCACCGGCGGGGATGTCCGCCGGTTCTGGCGGCCGCTGCGCGGCGCGACAGTTGTCTTCCTCGACACGCACTTCTACCACCTGGGCGACTTCGTGGTAGTGGCCCGCGACGAGCCGGGCTTCCACACCTCCACCCGGCTGCTCAACTCGCCGGACGCGCTGGAGACCGTCGCCGCGCACGTCGGCATCGAGCGTCTGCTCTACGGTTCCCGGACCCCGTTCTACGAGCCCGTCGTCCCGCGGCTGCGGCTGGCCCGGGCCGGGATCGGCCCATCCGGAGTCGCCGCGGTGGCCGGGGGAAACGCCCGCCGGATCCTGGGGCTGACCAAATGATCATCGACGTTCACGCCCACTGGGGACCGTGGTTCTTCAGCATGGAGGTCGGCGCGGTCGCGACCAACCTCGCGGTGATGGACCGGTACGGCATCGACCTGGCCGTGGTCTCCGCCACCGAGGCGGTGATCTACGACGTGGCCGCCGGCAACCGGGCGATGGCCCGCGTGCTGGAGAGCAGCGACCGACTGCTCGGTTACCTGACAATCAACCCGCGCCGGTTGGACGACGCCGAGCGGGACCTGCGCGATCTGCTGCCCACCGGCCGGTTCGTCGGCGTGAAGATCCACACCGACTACACCGGCTCGCCGGCGAACTCCGCGCAGACCCGGGCCGCCCTCGAACTGGCCGCCGCGCACGACCTGCCCGCCCTCGTGCACACCTGGGACACGACGCCGCTCGACCTGGCCCAGGCGGTCGCGGACATCCCCGGGGCACGGGCCATCGCCGGGCACATGGGCGCGAACGGGTGGCGCCACGCTATCGAGGCGGCCAACGGGGTGGACCGGCTCTGGCTGGAGCCCTGCTTCTCGCACACCGAGGCGGGTCGCTTCGCCGCGGTGGCGGCGGCCGTGGACCCGCGGCGGCTGCTCTTCGGCACCGACGCCACCCTGATCGACCCGGCTGCCGCGTACGGGGCGGTGCTCGCCGCTGACCTGTCGCCCGAACTGGCCGAACGGGTCGCCTGGCGAAACGCCGCCGAACTGTTCCGGCTCGACCTGTCCGCCCAGACATTCGCCAGAGCCAACGGATGAGGCAGCGGGCCACCGCGCGGCAGCGCCCGCGAGGCGTCACCGAGCGGCGTCCCCGCAACGATCGGCAGCGGCGTCTACCGGCTCATCGAGGCCGCGCTGCGGGACGGGGCGTCCGCCGCCGTCACCGGGTGGCTGCGAAGCGGCGTGCCGCCCGGCTTCGGGCACTCGCGACGGACGGGGGCGCGACATGATCGTCACGGTCACGCTCAATCCCGCCCTCGACATCACGCACTCCGTCGCGTCGTTGGTGCCGCACAGCAGTCACCGGGTCAGCGACGTCGGCGCCCAGGCCGGCGGTAAGGGGATCAACGTTGCCCGCGTCCTGCACACGCTGGGGCTACCCACCGTCGCCGTGGCGTTCCGCGGCGGCCCCGCCGGCGCCGCCATCGCCGCCGACCTCGACAGCCACGGCATCGCCCACCGGTTGGTCGGCATCGCGGGGGAGAACCGCCGGACGTTCGCCGTCGTCGATGTCGGCAGCGGAGACGCCACCGTCTTCAACGAGCCCGGTCCTGGGGTGTCGGACGACGAGTGGCACGCCCTCCGCGAGCAGGTGCACCTGCTGCTCCCCGACGCGTCGGTGCTCGTCCTCTCCGGAAGCCTTCCGCCCGGGCTGCCCGCCACGGCGTACGCCCAACTGATCGGCGCCGCCGGCCGGGCCGGGGTGCCGGTGATCCTGGACGCGGCCGGAGCGCCGCTGCGCGCCGGGGTCGCGGCGGGCCCGAACGTGGTCAAGCCGAACGCCACCGAACTCGTCGAGGTCACCGGCCTGCCCGACCCGCTCGCCGCCGCCGAGGCGCTCCGCGCGGCCGGGGCGCAAGTGGTGGTGGCGTCCCTGGGCCCGGAGGGTTTGCTCGCGGTCACCCCTGACGGCACCTTCCGTGCCGGACCGCCCGAACCGCTGGCCGGCAACCCGACCGGAGCCGGCGACTCGGTTGTCGCCGCGATCGCAGCCGGCATCCACATCGGGACTCCGTGGCCGCGTCGGCTGGCGGAGGCCGTGGCGCTGTCCGCCGCCACGGTGCGTGCCCCCCGCGCGGGTCAGTTCGACGCCGACACCTACCACCGGCTTGCCCCCCGACCGGTCGAGTCCCGCACGTCGAGACCGCACACCACCTGACGACCGGAGTCCCTCAATGCCCCTGTCATCCACTGCCGACCTCGTCGGGCGGGCCATGGGCCGCGGCCACGCGGCCGCCGCCTTCAACGTCATCACCCTCGAACACGCCGAGGCCATCGTCGACGCCGCCGAGCGGGTCGCCGTCCCGGCCATCCTCCAGATCAGCGAGAACGCGGTGAGGTACCACGGCGGGCGCGTGCTCCCGATCGCCCGGGCGGCCGCCGAGGTGGCCCGGGCCGCCGCCGTCGACGTCTCGCTGCACCTCGACCACGTACGCGACGAGGATCTGCTGCGCCAGGCTGCGGACGCCGGGGTGAGTTCCGTGATGTACGACGCGGCCGGGCTGCCCTACGCGGCCAACGTCGAGGCGACCCGGCGGGCCGCCGACTGGGCCCACGAGCGGGGCCTCTGGATCGAGGCGGAGCTGGGCCGGATCGGTGGCAAGGACGGCGAAGCGCCGCTGGACGCCCACGCGCGGGGGGCCCGCACGGATCCGGACCAGGCGGCGGCGTACGTGGCGGCGACGCGGGTGGACGCGCTCGCCGTGGCGGTCGGCAGCAGCCACGCCATGACCACCCGGACGGCGACCCTCGACCACGCGCTGATCGCCAAGCTGCGGGACGGCGTTGGCGTGCCACTGGTGCTGCACGGCTCGTCGGGCGTGCCGGACGAGGAACTCGTGCGGGCGGCGGCAGGTGGCATCGTTAAGATCAACATGGGTACGGCGCTGAACGTCGCGTTCACCTCCACGGTCCGCGCCCACCTCGCCGGCGACGGCGCGGTCACCGATCCCCGTGCGTACCTGTCCCTCGGCAGAGCCGCGATGGCGGATACCGTGGCGCACTTCCTCCGCCTTCTCGCCTCGCCAGGGGATTGATCTCCCCGAGCTGCTCGGCGACGTCCTCGCTGGGCGCAGCAACCCCGGCCTGGTCTTCAAGACCAGCCTCGGCGGCAGCAACGACGCCTACACCGCCATGTGCCCTGGTGACACGACTCCTGCCGGATAAGATCCCACGCCGGGGAAGCGGGGTCGTCTGCGGCGGCGTTCAGGGCGTGGACATCCCGGTGTCGGATCTGTTCGGCATTGGCGGGCGGGAACTCCTTGGGCACCGGCCGCAGCCGGGTAGCCGGACCGTTGCCACACCATCGGCGGCACCAGCCATCCGCTGCTGCCGCCATGTCGGCCGGCGCGACGTGCAGATCGCCGCCCGCCACGCTGACCCGCGCACCACCATGCGCTACGACCGCGCCCGCAAGAACCTCGACCGCCACCCCAACTACATCCTCGCCGCCTACATGGCCTCCGGAACGTAGCGGCTGCTCAGGACTCTGCCGAATAACGGACGTCGGCTCCCCAGACGGTCGGGGCATGATGTGGGTGTGTTGGTAGAGAAACCGGAGGCAGTGGAGTGAACGGAGTGCTCACTAACGATGAACGCCGTGTCGTTGCCTGGCAGCCACAACGGGGCTATCGATCGCTCGGGATCTTGTCGTATTAGTCTTCGCCGCATGGCCTTGCGACCGGACGAGTTCTATGACCACGCAGTCGCCGTCGCGGACGGCGAGCGCCGGCTCCCGTTGGCACGCATGACGGGATGGGAGATCAGTCCGTTCGAGCCGGACGGACTGCGCGTAGCGCCGTTGCGCCCGCCGGTGCTCCCGGAGCCCGCGCGGCACGGCGAGGATCCGTCGGACTGCAACGCTTGCCGCGACCGGGACGAAGGGATCTGGTTCAACGATCACTGGCGGCTGGTCCGGATTCCGGGAGTGGGCGTCCCGCTGGTGCTCATGCTGTATCCGCGCGCTCACTACGACATGGCGGATCTACCTGACGAACTGGCCGCCGAACTGGGGCTATTGAGCACTCGCATCGTCCGCCATATGCAGGCACTGCCGCACATCTCGCGGGCCCACGTCTACCGCATCGGAGATGGTGGCGCCCACCTGCACGTCTGGTTCTTCGCTCGGCCCGAAGGACAGGCCCAATTGTGGGGGTCGTGGCTGGTCGTCTGGGACGACCTGCTACCGGAGTACCCAGCGGACGTCGCAGAAGCTGACGCTCAAATCGTGGCAGACGCGTTGGTCGCGTCCCACGGAGGCCACCGGTCGTCCACCAGCAAACCGGCCGCCTGACCGGCCTGATCCACGACCCGAATGTCACCGTCACGGCTGTTGCCACGCCGCCGTGCGGATTTGCCAAGGTCACGTATCCGGATCTGCCGCTGACCGCGCGTCACGAGGTGCCGGCTTCGACGGGCAAGGCGTCCGGACGTGCCGAGTTGAGTGCGTGTCACCCTCGTGCCGATGCGTGGAATCATGCCGGGCATGGTGGATCAGTCGGTCAGCGTGTTGTGGTCGCGGCCTTTACATCTGAGGTCGGGCTCGCAGGCGATGGCTGCGGCGTCCGGTTCGCTCGTCGTGGCGGAGCGGCACTCGCGCCTGGTCCGGCTGGATCCGCGCAGCGGAGCGGAGTTGTGGGAACAACGTGTCGAGGATTGCTGGGGCACGGCCGTTATCGCGGGCGAGCGCTGCCTTTACCTGAGCCAAGCAGGAGTTCTGCACTGCTTCGACCTGGGCAACGGGCAGCGGTTGTGGTCGACGCCCGGCATGAACCTGCGGTATTACGTCAGCGTCAGCGGCTCTGTTGTTCTGCTGGGAGGGTGGCGCGGTTACCACCCTTTGATTCGGCTGGCCCTGGCCAACGGCAAATGCCTGCCGTCCGACGGCGCTGCGTTTGCCGGAGCCGGTCCACTGGCCTGGCCGCAGCCGGTTCGTTGGAGGCCCGAACACGACTCTGCCGCCGGTGCGGTGCTCATCGCGGGCACCGGTCTGCCAAAACTACTGGTAATGGCCGCCTCCGGGGCGGTCCTGAGGGAGTGGTCGCTGCCGGCGCCGGTGGTCTTCCCTGATGGCGACGGCAGCTACGGAGTCAGCGACGATGGCCGTGTCACCTTCCTCAGCGGTCGACGCACGGTCATGACTTTTCATTCGGTGCGCGGTGTGCAAGTGCTGTGGCACCACGAACGTGATCTCCGCCCACAATCGCCGATCCTCCACGGCGACACGCTGTGGCTCGTCGAGGACGCCGGCATCACGGTCATCGACCTGAGCCAAGGTGTTGTCACCGAGGTACGGCCATCGCACGGCGCTGTCTGCGCCGCGGCCCTGGTCTCCGGCGGTGTGCTGTTCGCCTTTGCGGACGGCTCGCTGGTCACCATCGACCGCGCTGGCAACGCCGGCGCCCGCATACGGCTATCGGCGCGGATTGACCGGCTGGTCCCCGCAGACAACGGTCTGATGCACGCAATCGGCGAAGGCCACCTCGTCACACTCGATATCCCGGCCACGGCAACCGTCCCGCTCTGTTAGCAGCGTCCGCTTCTGCCGCCGATCGTGCGCGCCGCCCGGCGGCGCGACCGTAACTGCCTGTAGCCGGCCCATGTGGGTAGACATCCTGTCGTGCCGAGAACAGTGCACCCAATGGCCGGGCGGCTCCGCCCGATCGGGGTCCAGTTTCGTGTGCTCGAACAGGTTGGCTCCACTACCGATTGCCGAAGGCCCCGGCTTGCTGCCGCTACTGCGGGAGATCAGTCGAGGTGGTCCTCGAACGCTATCTACGCGGCGGACATGAGCAAGTTCGGGTGGACCTGCGGGGGCTGGGCCCAGACGTCCGTAGCCTGGTGCACTCTGCCGAGTCGGAATATGGCGGTGCGAAATCGGGTGCAGCCGTAGCACAAGCGGGTCGTATCGTGCCGGCATGATCGATGAGCCGATTGATCCGGACGATCGCCTCGAGTGGCTGGTCGAGCACGGGCGGGTGGACGAGGCGATCACCATTCTCGAAGCCCGGGTCGGCGGCGGGGACTGGCTGGATGTGGACCGCCTGACCGACCTGTTGATGGAGAACGGCCGCGTCGAGGAGGCGGAGGCGCATTGGCGGGCTGCCATCGAGGCCGGTCTGCCTCGGGCGTACGGCGGCCTCGCGGACATGCTGGCGAATGCGGGCCGAACCGACGAGGCTATTGCCGGGTGGCGGGCCGCGGTGGAGGCGGGTGAGCCACGAGCCCGTGCCCGTCTCGCCGCGTTGTTCCGCAAGACCGGCCGGGTGGACGAGGCGATCGCCGAGTACTGGGCGGCGATCGCGGCCGGTGACGCGGCGGCGGGCGTCCGGCTGGCCAAGGTGTACGCCCGGGCGGGCCAGCTGGACGAGGCGGTCCGCGCCTATCGGTCAGCGATCGGCGCCGAGGGTGTTTCGCGATGGCCGCTGGGTGCGCTGTTGGAGAAGCTCGGTCGCGCCGACGAGGCGGTAGCCGCCTACCGGGCTGCCGTTGACGCCGGCGAGGAGCGCGCTCGCGTGCGGCTGCTGGCGGCACAGGGCCGCCTGGAGGAGGCGACTCAGCTCGTCCGGGACATGCTCGCTGAGCCGGGCCACAACCCTTCCTACCGGCAGCTTGGCTGGCTGTTGACCGAGCAGCGGCGCGTCAAGGAACTCGAGGCCGAGGCACTGCTGCTCAAGGACGGCAACCTGGTAGGGCTGTCATATCTCCTTGCCGGCGCCCAGCAGTCCGCGAACTACCACGAGGACTGTCCAGCCGACTGCAAGGGCAGCACCCGGGTGGTGCGGTACCTCCCAGGGACCCTGGGATGACCTGCGGCGGGGCCTGCTGAACAGCGCAGTTGCCGCGGTCGGAGCAGTTGGGGCGTGACCTGCCCGCGCCTACTGCTCGGCCTTGGCATCCTCAATTGCCGCTGAGCATGCGCGCCGGCTTCGGCCGGGTCCGTCACCGATCGTGTACGGGCACCGGTAGGTACGGCGCCTTGGAGTGCACGACCGGGCCGAGATCAGTGCGTCGGTGTAGCCACTCAACTCATGGAGTCGGCACGTGTCGCGCCAGATGTGGATGAGCGAGATATCCAGATGTTTGCGTGGATGACATCGAGTTCAATAGCGCCGTGATCACGATGCAAGCGGTCGTCGAAGTCCCCGCGCTGGACAACGACCCGGCGCCGCCATGGCCGGTGGCCCAGGCCGCACCTTGGTCATGGCTGCCCCTCAACGTCGACTGCACCGATGAGGAGCTCGGGCTGTTCGTGGCCGCTCTGGCTGCTCGGATCGAGGTGCTGCCTCCTAGCGGCCGCGATGAGGTCGTGGACGCCCTGCTCGCCGAGGAACTACTAATCATCGCCGGCGGCCTGCAGGTGGGCGACCCCAGCACCGGAAGGGTCGTGGTGCCGGGCTGTTGCGCCGGATTGGAGGACTGGCGGGACTGGGCGCAGGCTCTTGCTGGCGGCTCGCCATGGCTGGGTCACGACCCGGGCCCTGAGATCGAGGCGGTTGGTGAGGACCTGCGGGTGTGGCAGGACGGCGGCCCGGACCGTCATCGCGGCCGCTGGGCCGGGCTTCATGTCGACCTCCCGCGTCATGCGCTGCCGCAGCTGCTGATGGGCGTGCAGCGTGACCTCGTCGGCTTCCTGGACGCCTTGGCCAGATGGGCTGCCCGGGCCGACCTGGGCCGGCAAGGGACCGCCTTGGTGAGGGCGATCGACCACAGCTTCACGATCACTGCACCATGGGACTCGCCGGAGGGTTAGCGGACCGTCCACGGGCCGGTTTCGGCTTGCGCAGTGCTGACATCGACACGTGTCGGCATCCGCTTCTGCCGCCGACCGTGCGGGCTGGGAGTCATCCGAGTGTGGTCCTCACCGAGCAACGGGCGGCGGTCTTGCGGAACCCGCAGCATGGCGAGCTGTTCATCGTTGACCAGCCGGCGCAACCCTGCCCTGCCCACGCGGACGCCCCGGGCCCGCGCTCAGTCCATGTCGGCCGGGATCGGGTCGAACGACGTTCCGTCCGCCGGGCCCACCTCGTGCAACCGCCCGTCCCGCACCAGGTACACGAAATTGTGCCGGGTCCGCGCGGCGAAGTCGGCCCGTTGGCCGTCGGTCCAGTCGTCGAGGTGGGTGCGGGGGTACTCGGCGTGGTTCGGTTCGGTCAGCAGCCGGACCACGTAGACGGCGCTGGCGCGCACCTCGATACGCCAGCGGTCGTCGGGCCACTCGCCCTCGGCCGCGATGACGCCGTCGACGACGTGGTCGAAGGTGAACGTGTCCAGCGCGGGCGGATACACCCGGCCGGGCACCGGGTCGACCCGCTCGCGCGCGACGGTGGCGTCCTGCTTCAGGAAGGTGTGCACCAGGTACCCCATCCAGAATTCGGCATTGTAGAACTTCTCGTGCTCGTTCCAGGCGATCGCGGTGCCGTCGGCGGTCGGCGCCCACTTGCACCAGTACCCGGGCTTGCTCGGGTCTGGATCCCTGGCGTCCTCGATCTCGTCGCCGTAGCCGAGGGCGTAGGGGCCGGTGGAGCGTGGTTCGGCCTGGTCTCGGCGAACGCCAGCAGGTAGTCGATCTCGTGCTGGTTCAGCGGAGGAGTGATCGTCACCTGGCCGGTGAACCTGGTCTCGTAACGCACGGCGGTTCCCTTCGACGAAGCGTCGCATGTGTATACCAAAGCGTGGAAGGCGCTGATCCGAGCGAGCAGGAGTTCCGGAGTGGAGCTGACCGGCATGTTGGCGGAAACCCACTGAGAACCGCATCGGCCTGCAATCTTCGAGGCGTCCTACCGGATCCTCGGTTTCGAGGCTGAGGCCTGCCTGTCGGCGGCGTGGCAGCGCAGGAGCCGAACGCAAGATCTGAAATCAGCGAGGGTATCCGCTTCTGCCGCCGACCGTGCGTCACGTGGACGACTAAGCCGTTGTGGCTCGGGCACCGGCGGTGTGCTGCTGGTTTGCTGCGGTGTGCCGGACGACCTGGATACCGGCGGTCGTGGTGGTCACGAGTGCCACGGATGCGGCGACCAGCAGCAGGGTGGTCTCGGCCAGGACAGTGCGCATGTACTCGCCCCCGTTTGCGGTGGCGGACAGGTATTGCACGGCTGCGATCAGGTTGAGGGGTACGGCGACGATCGCGCTCATCCGCCACCACGCCACTGGCTCTGTGGGTGCGACCGGTGGTCCGGTGCGCCGGGCCCGGATGACCCAGTTGGCGACGCCGGCCCAGGCGGTAAGCAGCGTGAGAAACAGCAGACAAAACATCGCTGCGGACAGCTCGCGAAGCGGCACGATGGTGTCGAGCATGTCCACCGTGCCGGACCCGTCGTGGGTCACTACGCCGATCCGGTGCTCGTACGCTGCGAGGGCGACGATGGTGTGGAAGACGTCAACGACCGTGAGTGCGACAAGGGCGGTCACGGCGGGGCGGGCACCGGGCATCTGGCGACGATAGCTGAAGGGGAAACATCGCTTGAGCGCTGATCCTTAGTTCACCGCTCGCCTCGTAGAGTCCACGCTCGCGTGCACGGATCTGCCGCAGAGCGCGCGCAACCGCCTACGGCCTTGACCTGAAGCTCGCTTGAGGTCGGAGCATGAGTGTATGACGGTGACGGATGAGACGCGGCAGGCGCTGGAGCGGCAGCGAACTGTGGAGATCACCACGACCGGGCGACGGAGCGGTCAGCCGAGGAGAATCGAGACATGGCGTTATCGAGCCTGTGGCCGCTACTGGCTCACGGGGAGCCCGGGCTCGCGCGACTGGTACGCCAACGTGCTCGCGCATTCTGAGTTCACGCTGCACCTGGCCGAGGTGGATCTTCAGGTGCGGGGGCGCCCCGTGACCGACCCGGACGAACGGGCACTCGTTTTCGACAAAATCGTCCCGGCCTTGGACTGGGCCGGAAGCTTGGAGAGCTGGATTGCCGGAAGCCCGCTGGTGGAAATCGAGCTCGGCTAACGCCGCCTACGAGGAAGCAAGAATCCCGGCGATTCTAGTATGAGCGACGGACGGTATCGCGCCCGCACTGATCTGCCGCTGACGGCGCGTCGCGCAGCGTCACAGTCGGTCGAGTGAGCACCCAGTCCAGTCCCACCACATGCTTGACAGATCCGTTCGCCGCTCATGCCTGACGGTCGGCCTAGAGTCGGTTGCCCTCGTCCGTTCCGCCGTCCCGGTTGGCCAGCTCGACGAGAAGCCGCCCGTCGGCCTCGCTGCCGATGGCCGGCCGGTGTTCGGGATGACAGACGTAGTGCCGGATCGCGGTGGCGAGAAACCCGGTGTCGACGTTGTCCGTGCGCAGTGCGTTTCGGCTCCACGGAATGCCACGCCGCCTCACGAGCAGAGGCTTCGCGAAGGCCATCCGGAGCACTGAGGGGCGGTCGGCCCGCGGCCGGACCCGAGCGGCCGGGAGAGCCTTCCACGGCACAGTGAGCGAGCCGAGAACCGAGCTCTGCCGTATGCCGTGAGGCCGTAGCTGCACCCCGTGTCCCCGCCACGCCTCAACAACCAGCAGCGCCACCAGCACGAGCCAGGAGACAGCGAATGCCACGTCGAGCGTCGACACGATGCCCGCTCTGGTCGACCGGACCAATGCGCCGACGCTGGCCGAGGCAGGCCCGAGGAAGCCAAGGCAAGGAACACCTTCCATGCCGGCGCCGTCGCGAAGGCCGGCATCTGCGGCAGCACCACGAAGCAGGCCGGCCGGATCCCCATGCCGATGATCGCCAGGGCCAAGACCGCCAAGGCAAGGAAGACAAGCGGGAAGAACAGGGCCTGTCCCAGGCCGGGCGCGAAGCCCACGGCAGCAGCGTTCCAGCCTGCCACCAGCAGGCCAAGCATCAGAACGACCTACCGATGGCGCGCGGTGACAGCGGAAACCTTGCCGATCATGTCCGTGACAATACGAGCCAGCGGTCGCATGACTGGGTTGGCCGATCGGCCGACGTTGAACAACCGAACGTCATCATGGCAAGCATCTGGTGGGACGCGAGTGCCAAGCATGTCCTGTGATGGGACATGTGGACGTCCACGGGCGGCTGCGCAATATCCCCGCAGGTGCCCTAGCGGTAGCCCAGGAGCTTCATCGCGGCGCGATTGTCGGGCCGCGACCAGAAGAGCTGATGAAGATCGTCGGACAGTTCGTCGAGATGGGCATCAGCCCGTCCTCGCCGAAAGAACCCCGGATCGATTGCGTGTAGCTCCTCGAACGACGGAATTCCCACGTCGACGCGAGGCGTGATCCCGGACAGCAGTAGTTCCGCCATGACCCGCTCGACGGATGCTCTCGGCTCGCGTATCAGGTCCTCGTACCTGAGCATGACCCGATGGGCTGCTGGTGGCAGCAGCCAGCTAAGCACGTTCTGCCCCCAACTCCCGGTCCCGACCGTGTCTTTTCGGTTGATCATCGCTCTCAACTCGGTCTCGAACTCGCGGCCTTTCTCTTCGTTGTTAAGTCGAGCCCATGAGACCAGCGAGTCTCTGCCGTCGCGGACGAGGCAGATGGCTCGGTCCGACTCAGTGACGTCGCCATCGCGCTGCCTGTGCGTCTTGACGAAGTGCACCTGCTCGGCAGTCCGCATCGCGCGGATTGCCGCAGGCCGCTCCTCGAACCCGACCAGGGACGCGCCCAAGCGGGTGGCGACGCCGTCGACGTCGTATACGACGGACGTCCGTACACCGTATAGGCGGTGCAGCAGGATGCGGAGGAACGTGTTTCCCGAGCGTGGAAACGAGGACACCCACACGATCATGGGCATCACCCTAGGCGCGGCCGCCGTAGCGGTCACAGGGTGCTGTGCCGTCCGGGGAGGCTGGACGGTCTTACGACTGCCCGACGAGGAGATCCGCTCCTTCGCCCCTGATGTTGTTGATCCACGCCAATGCACGCGAGGACTGAGCCCGCATCGGCTGACAGGAAGAGCTGGAAGTAGTACGGAGGGTCGAGCTGCCTGACGCCCCCAAGCCGTACCGGCTGTTCGGCGAGAGCGTGGAGCGTCTCGACCGCCGCCGCGAAACCAAGTGTCGGGATGCCCCGATCCCTGGTGATCGCCTCCCGCGCCCGATACACGGGCGCAAGGTTGCTCGCGGGGACCAATCCGTCCCAGATGTGGACCGACGCGCCCCACTCAAGAGCCCTACGGCACGCTTCGTTGACTGGACCGTCGCCGGCAAGCAGCGATATCAACTCCTCGCGCTTCATGCAGCGAAGGTACAGCCATCCGCACAGCCAAGCCCGCCCGCTGACGCCGACGCTGCTCGACAACGACGGACGGGCTGACCGGGAGCGAAGCCGCCCGATCAGCCATCCGCGATCTGCTTCTAATCCCAAGGCGCAGGTTGAATCCTGCCGGGCACACCTTTCCCTCCCAGTTCAACGGCTTGGCGTGCCGTTAGGGTCACACGATGAGTCACGGCGGCGAGAATGGCTCGGAACGGCCCTTGGTCGGGGGCCGCTTGACGGCCGGTGTGGTCCGAGTTGGCGACACCGTGCGTCGCCCGGCCTCGCCCGCGTCGCGTTTCGTGGCGCGGCTGCTGATTCATCTTGCCAAGACGGGCTTCGACGGCTGCCCCCAGCACCTGGGGTGGGATCAACACGGCCGTGACATTTTGTCGTTCGTGCCCGGCCACGTTCCGCCACGATGGCAGCACTTCACCGACGACCAGGTCGGGCAGGCAGCAACGCTGCTGCGACAACTGCATGAGGCCACGCGAGAGCTGGGGTCCAGTCTCCGGGGTGAGGTGATCTGCCATCACGACGCCGGTCCGAACAACACGGTCTTCCGCGACGGCCAGCCGGTGGCGTTCATTGACTTCGACTTCGCGGCGCCCGGCCTCCCGTTGGAGGACGTCGGATACATGGCGTGGGCCTGGTGCATCTCGTCGCGACCCGACCGGGCACCCGCGACAGAACAGGCCCGCCAGGTGCGGGTCCTCGCGGACGCCTACGGCCTGAGTCTGACGGACCGTGGCCGCCTACCAGCCGCGATCCGGGGGCGCTTACATCGCAACGAGGCGTTCTGGCGGGACATCCTCGATGACCGGGCAGCCTCCGTCCCGCGCGCACGCTCTGCCGAAGTGCTCGCCTGGACCCAACGTGAACTCGCCTACATCGAGGCCAGTCAGGAGACGTTCGTTGCCGCGCTACGTCCGGTGTGAGCGCGTCCGACGCAGTGACGGACACGATCACTGACGGTGACGCTCAGCCAAATGATCTAGGTCAGCCCGTCAAGCATGTGCTGGGACTCAATCATCGTGCATTCTGCGCACCTTGATGCTCGGGATCTCCCCGGTATTGCAACGCGCGTTAACCTTCACCAACGTCGCGACGCTGATTCCGATCAGCGCCTTTCAGACGCCCGAGCAGATCCGTGCCGCCGGTCGCGAGCAGCTCGTGACGCACCTGCGCCGGCATCGGGCAGTGAACGCCGTCAAAGTGGGCGATCAGGCGTTGGCCGCCGCGGCTGAGCAGGATCTCACGCTGCCGAGACAGGACACCGGGGCTGCACTCGCCGGTGAGTTGGTCACCCATCTGCTGCAACTGCACCAACGGATGCGGGACGCCGACAAGGCGAACAAGGCCGCCTTCAGCGACCACCCACAGGCCGGCATCATTCGCAGCCTGCCCGGCATGGGGGCACTGGCGGCGGCGGAGTTCATCGTCGCGGTCGGGGACCTGTCGACCTTCGCCAGCCCTGATCACCTCGCCGCCTACGCAGGCCTCGCGCCGGTGGCACGGGACTCTGGCAAGCGCGTCGCCAACCTGCGCCGGCCGCAGCGTTACAACCGGCGTCTGCGCCACGTGTTCCACATGTCCTCGCTCAGCACCTTGCGGATGAACGGCCCAAGCCGGGACTACTACCAGCGCAAACGGGCTGAGGGACGCAAGCACCAGCAGGCGTTGATTGCCCTCGCCCGCCGCCGCGTCGACGTCCTCTGGGCCCTGCTCCGCGACAACCGCTGCTTCCAGCTCCAACCACCATCAACGACACCCGCCCGACACCACCAACCGCCCCGCGCCTTGACAACCGCCATTGAGACTCGTCCGGTAGGGCGCTGCACCTTGGCACCCTGGCCCCGGGCCAGCTCCACGGTGTGTGGGACTCACGGCGGAGATGGCTCTGAGGCCCGCCGTGTGGCAGCAGGAGCGGAGACGCTCATCGCGTCTCTGGTCTGGTGGGCAACGGGACGTCAAGGTTACCCATGTATGCGGGTGCGAGGATGATGTGTTCGTGGCCGAGCATCTGCGGATGCAGCAGTTGCGCAAGCAATGAGACTGGAATCCCACAGGGAACTCTCTGAGCAGGGCTTCATGCTCGGTGACCTCTTCGACGTGCCCGAAAGCGTCAGAACCGTGGCTCCGCTTCACCGGCCGACGACGTCCGCTCATGTCGATGTGCGGATGGCGGGCAGACGTCAGAGCGGCCTCCTCGCGGCCGGAGTCGAGGGCCAGCGCTGAAGCAGTGGCGTGTTGGTTCCATGCGCCAGCATCGACCGCGAAGTCAACTGGTGGTTCGGCCGTCTACCAGCAACAGGGACTTGCCGACCGTGGCGCGCGCGGCTAGTGCGCGGTGGGCGTCAGCGGCCCGTTCCAGTGGATAGGTGGCGCCGATCGTCGGGCGCAGGCGTCCCTCCGCGGCCCGTTCCAGTGCCAGGCCCAACAGTTCGCGCACGGTCTCCTGGTCCGGTGGGCCGTCCAGGAGCGGAGCGAGCACCCGTATGCCGCGGCGCGCGGCCATCTCGGGGTCCGGGGCGGCGAAGCCATCGGCGGTGCCGTAGGTGACGAACCGGCCGCCGTTGGCCACCGCGTCCAAGGCAGCCGTGCCGAGTGGGCCACCCGCCCCGTCGTAGACCAGCGCGGCACCGCCACCGGTTGCTTTACGCACCCGGCTGATCCAGTCCGACTGCGTATAGTCGATGGTGTCAATCCCCTGGATTCGTGGAGGGCTCCGTTATGCGGCCTGGGCCTCCAGGCGGGTCTCTGATCGTTCGTAGTCCATGGGTGAGCGCCAATCG
>NZ_JBEXGL010000030.1:0-62725 GCF_040607315.1 Micromonospora sp. NPDC005305
CGATTGGCGCTCACCCATGGACTACGAACGATCAGAGACCCGCCTGGAGGCCCAGGCCGCATAACGGAGCCCTCCACGAATCCAGGGGATTGACAGCTCGGCTACTGCCTCTTGCTTGCTGAGCCCATCGGTGATGCGGCGATGGGGCTAAGCGCGTGTTCGCTCGTCCTGGCGTATGCGGCACAGAGCGATGGTGTGCAGGGCGTGACTGGCGCCGCGGTCGCCTCCCTCGGTGGAGGCGGTGGCGGCGGACCGGTCCAGAGCTGGCCGGAATGAGGGTTGCGCCGCCGAGGTGGGCGAGGGCGGCTTCGGAGTGCAGGCGGTCGGGGTTGTCGCCGGCGGTGGTAGTGAGCAGCTGGGCGGCGACGTCGGGGCCGACGCCAAATAGGCCCATGGTTCCGGGTGCCGTTCTTGGGACGATGGGTGTCACCCAGTTGTTGGTTGATCAAGTCGCACGAGCGCTGTGACTAGTCTGTACGGGTGAATGCGCCCCGGCTCGATCGAACGACGTTGGAGTTTGCGATCGAGCTCTCAGAGCGCGCGGGCGCGCTCGCCGCCGAGAGGTTTTTCGCGGCTGATTTCGCGCTGGCGATCAAGCCGGACGGTACTGAGGTCACGGATGCTGACCTGGCCGTCGAGACGATGATCCGTGGCGAGTTGGCGGCACGCTTTCCGGCTGACGAGATCTACGGCGAGGAGACCGGTGCGACGGCAGGCACCTCCGGCCGGCGGTGGGTCATCGATCCGATCGATGGCACCAAGTACTTCGCGTATCGCATCCCCGTCTTCGGCACCAACCTTGCGCTTGAGGACGAGCACGGGCCAGCCCTTGCCGTGATCAACCAGCCCGTGGCCCGCCAACTGATCTATGCAGGTCGTGACTGCGGGTGCCGTTTGCGCATCGGCGGCAGGGATCTCCGACCGGTGCTGCGGGACAACCCCAACCTGGCCGCCGCCCGGGTGGAGCTCGTCAATCCGGCTGGCTGGCCCGCTGATCTGCTACTCACGCTGCATCGCCATACACGCATCGCCGGCCACCTGGGCGGTATCGGCGGTCTGCTCACCGGCCTGGTAGACGCGATGGTGATCGCGGGCCCTGAGATGGGATACGAGGACCTCGCACCGCTACCGCTGATTCTTGAGGAGGCTGGCGGAAGGGCGACCGACCTTCACGGTGGCCCCCTACTTACCGGAGACGGAACTGCCCTGCTCAGCACCGGACGCCATCATGACGCCCTGCTGGACCTGTTAGCGCCCGTTCTGACCGGCTGACTCCGCCGCCTTGGTCCTGTAGGCGTAGCCGGGTGAGACAGAGCATTCGATGCGCCACCGGGGCCGGGCAGCCGGCGGAACGAGCTTAAAGGACGTCGAACTCGTTGCCCTCTGGGTCGGCCATCGTCACGTGATCAGGCGTACCGTCCGGTTCGTCCACCCGGAGCACGGCCCCGCCCGCCGCTACCAGCTTGTCGACCACCGCCTGGACCCGCGGCCAGCGCACCTCGAACGGCTCTTGCCGGCCGCCGCCGACGTGGATGTCGAAGTGCATGCGGTTCTTGACTACCTTCGGCTCCGGCACCTTCAGGAACGAAACAGCGGGCCGGAAGCCGTCCGGGTCCTCGATGAAGGCGCCGTCGTCCCACTCGTCCTCAGGAATCTTGAAATGGGTCTGCCATTCCTCCCAGGTGGCGAACCCTTCCGGTGGGGCGGCCAGGACGTACCCCAGCGCGAGGCACCAGAACGCAGCCAGTTCGCGCGGGCGCGCGCAGTCGACGGTCAACGACCACTGCACGGACATCGCCCCACCATAGGCCGCTAAACGTCACACCGAGGGCCGGGCGAGTTCGGTCCGGCTACTCGCATTCGCCCGTGTGCAGCTCTGCACTCCATGCCGTACCCCGACCGAGGCGACGCCTCTTCAAGCACCGCCAGACATGGGGCGCACTAGCGCGTGTCGCGGGCACCGGACGGCGGTCTTCGTTGAGATCACCTCACTGGCCGTCTGACGCCTCGGCCGCCCCGATCTCTCGCCGCGGCTCACCCGCGGCATGCTTGCCCCGCTTCATCGGCTTGAACAGGGAGGTGACCCCCGCGCCGACGGTCCCGGCCGCACCGGCGATCGCCCCACCGACTCCCTTCACTGCGGTTAACGCCTGAGGCTCGTCAGGGACTCCATCGCCATCGAGGTCGACGCTTCGGAAGGGTCGGGTTACGGTGCCGGCTGCGTTCGCCACCCAATTGCCCGTAGCTTTGGCTGCGTCCTCGAGCGCCACGAGCGCCCGGTTCGGCTCATCCTCTTCTTCTTCCGCCGTGACATTGATCGGCACTGCGAGGTGGGCGGGGAACTCCGATGGCGCCTCGGCAAATGCCGTTCTCGCCGCCTCGACGACGTCGCGACCAAAGGCGAACCGAGCGACACCGCCAGCAACGGCGCCGACGCCGTACTCGATCGCTGCCTGCTGCCTGCCGTTCAAGCCGGAGCGCACGGTCTCCAACCGACCGGTCTGCACAGTCCGGACCAGGTCTTGTGCGGCGCCTCCTGGAAGGGTGTCCGCAAGGGTGTTGGCCCAATGCGACCAGTCTTTGCGGCCGGAGGCGATGCTGTGGCCGATGCCGACGTTGCCGTCCGTCGACGCGCTCGCGAGGTCGGTTGCCATGGCTGCGATCTGCTTCTGACTGACGCGTTCGTTGGACAGGCCGTAGACGAGAGCGTGGGCCTGGTCCCGGTCGAGATCCATACCGTGAATGTCGGCGATCGCGAGAGCGAAGATCGCGGTGATCTCGAACTGGAGTTGCTCATCACCAGCTGGCAGGAGTCCGGCGACCTTTTCGGCGCCTGTCTTCGCGGCGCTGAGCGCCGCGCCTTTCGCGAG
The DNA here is from genome assembly GCF_040607315.1 of Micromonospora sp. NPDC005305. Lineage (NCBI taxonomy): Bacteria > Bacillati > Actinomycetota > Actinomycetes > Micromonosporales > Micromonosporaceae > Micromonospora > Micromonospora sp. NPDC005305. The sequence goes on from NZ_JBEXGL010000030.1 coordinate 2,871, forward strand.
CGCTTTCGCCGCCTCCTTGCCGGCCTTCTTCGCCGCGACCTTGCTAGCCTTCTTCGCCGCCTGGGCGCTCACAGTCTTGGCAGCCGTGGCGGCGCCACCGCCCGGGATCAGGGCGATACCGACGGCAGCGGCAATCGAGCCGGCAGTGACGATCCCCCCGGCGATGGTGATCGCAGCGACGTAGTGCCGCTCGAGCATCGTGATTACCTGGGCGGGAGTCGCGTGGGGGTTCCGCTTCCGCACCCTCATCACGTACTTGCGGGCGATCGCGTGCCGTGCGCTGACAGCCTTCGCGATCTCACGCTCGGCCTCTTCGTTGGGGAGTTCCGCCTCCAGGGTGATGTTCTCGACGTCAGTCACAGGATCGTCTCCCCCGCGGTCAGGTACTTCTCAGCGCCAGCTCAGCTGCACGAGTTTAGTTAGCGGACCGTGTCGCAGGCGACCCCGAACATCTCATCGCGCTGATAGCCGACAACCCAGCTTTGCCGCCCGCTGCCGGTGGTGGTCACAGACCGCCTCGCAAGCCCTGCCGTGGCCCTGGCCAACGCCGGGCTTCTTCACCGACGCTGGTGCCCGGCCGGCGACGTGCATCTGCCACCGCCGCCGGTCGCCTGTCAGAACCACCTGATCTGACAGGCATCCGGCAACCCTCGCGGCGCGGCCGTGACGCCGGCTGACACCGCAGGTCAGCACCACTTCCCGGCCACGGCGGGGGCAACGGGCGCTGACAGATCGGGCAGCTACCGTATCGGCCACACCACCCCACATTTCGCTGCATCCCGGTTCGGTCCCATCTCAGGGATCCCCGCCGCACCCCTGCGGTATCCGATGCCCACCCGCTTCGGCCGGTCGGCACACATCCCGCGCGGCGACCCCCTCGAGGACGACCAGCAACTCGCACCACTGCGTCTTCCCGTCCGCCTGAAACCGACCCGCGCCCCGTGGGCCGGTCACTCCTGTGCGCCCACGCGCAAGCCCATCAAAGGAGGATCACGCATGTCCCCTGTCAACGGCACTCCGCTGACCCGCCACGGCAGCCGGGTGCCCGCCGTCCCCGCACGACCGACCGCCACGACGGCCGCTCCGCCGTCAGGGCCCCGACCGGCCGCCTCCCGAGCGGCCGCCACCGCGTCGCGCCCGACCGTCACGCCGGCCCCGAGCGTCGCCACGATGGTGATCTGTCTGCCCGAGAAGTTGCCCGCCGCGGCGCTCACGAGCCACCACCTCGACACACACTTCGGTGTCACCGGCACCCTCACGGCGCTGTTCTGGGCGGCGCCGCAGCTGCGGCTCTGGCAGCACCACCTCATGATCGAGCTGCGCAAGGGCCGCCCCGCGCCGTGCGCGGGCGGACCGGTGCGGCTGCTCGACCTGGCTGGCATGCGCCACGCGGCCGCCGTGGGCGCCGGCATCCGCCACCAGGTCTGGCAGCGGGTCGTGCATGGCACGAGAGCGGCCACCCCTTGGCCGATGTTCGAAACCCGCCACCTCACCGACCCCGACCGCTACCCCCTTGAGTCCGCGGTCGCGGACTTCCATGCCCAGCCCCGCGTACAGGCCATGCGTCTGCACGCCGCCACCCTCGGTCCCGGGCAACCCTCCGTCGGGGAGCTGGAGATGTACCAGGCGGGCGAGGTCGCCTACCAGCACTACCGCGCCGCGAGTGCCGTCGCCGGTGATGCGATGCTCACCGCCGATGGCCGCAAGCTCGCCCCGGCCAGCGATGCCCTCGCTCACCGCATCACCTACCTGGAGCAGGCCCTGGCCCACCTTGATTCCCTCGGCCCACATCAGCGGCTGCTCGCCATCGCCCTTTAGTACGAGACAGGCCGCCGACCCCACTGTCACCTCAGGAACTCCGCCGCTCATTGTCTGACGCTGCCGCTGTCGGCCGCATCCGGCTATCGAGCTGCGGACCGCTGCCACTCCCCCGGGCCGGCCCAGTCGAACCGATCTCGCATCACCTCTGACCTGCCACGACTCCGGCCGGCGCGTCACCCGCCGCCAGGCGCGGTGGCTGCGCGCCGGCCGATGGACCGCCTGGAGGCGACCGGCGGGCCCCGCCAGCTCCCGGGCGCGGGGCTCTCTTTGAGCCGAGACCGGCGACAGGCCACTCTTTCCTCTTCCACATGCGATCCACAGGCGCTCCGTCACAACACACCGACTGTGCTCCGCGCCGAAAACGTGTGGCGCGCTGGCAGGACCTCCCTTGCCTGCCCTGCCACCGCCGCACTAGCTCGCGGGGTGCCGCTTCGGAGGTGTCGGAGCGGTTTCGGAAGCCGGGCGACGCCGAGGCGCCAAGAGGCAGCGGAAGCGTCGAGGCTACCTACCGCCGGCACGGACGAAGCTCCGAGCGGGCAGCCGCTAATGGACGGGTGCGGACGCGGCGCACAGAACCTGTAAGCGAGGCGTCGTCCTGCCGGTCAAGAGCGGGCCGCCAGGTCGTCGCGCTCCTCCGGGGTCATCTCCTGGTATGCGGTCCAGAAGGTCTGGAAGGACGCGGTCAGCTCCGTGCCGTAGGTGTTGCTGGTGGCTGCCTGGCGGAGGGTGAGTTGGCCGTCTTGGACTGCGGTGGCCATCTCGCGCAGCAGCGGGTTGTTGCTGCGGGCGAGTTGTTCCACGAGCTGGCGCAGGGCTTGGCCGCGCTGCTCGTCGGCGCCGGTGATGTCGTCCATGGCGTTCACGCCGTTGCCCCGGCAAGGGGGTGGTCGTAGCGGCCGCCGTCAGGGAGTGCCGGTAGGGCGACGGTGTCGAGGTCGCTGAGTTCGCGGGTGAGGGCGGCGCGGAAGACGAGGACGGCGGCGGCGATCTGTTGGCAAAGCTTTGTCGCTTCCGCCCAGATCCGGAACATGTTGGCGACTTCGGCGGCAGCGACGCCGTAGCCGACGAGCGCGCCGACACCGGTTTCGGCGGTGACGGTGCCGGCGGCAGCGGAGACGCCGGCGATGATGGCGGCGTCGATGAGGCCTTTGACGACACCGCCAAGGGATTCACCGGCGGACCACACGGCATCGGCCATCTCGCGGTATGCCTTGCTGATGGCGGACATGGGGGTGTGGAGGTCGGCGGTGGCGTTGGCGGTGGTGGTGAAGTAGCGGAAGGCTCCGTCGCCGGCGATGCCGTGCCAGAGGGGGCGCAGGGTGCTGCTGCCGGACTGGACGTTGTAGGCCAGGTCGTGCAGGGCGCCGCCGATGTTGTGGATGACGGGTGCCATGGTGGCCAGGGCTTCCCAGTCGCCGGAGACCTGGCTTTGGATCCTGCCGATGGGGTCGAAGCCGAACACGTGGTGGAAGACCTCGTTGAGCCAGCTCGCGGGGCTGAGGTAGTCCATCCACCCCAGCGGGTTCGCGGGCTTGTCCGGGTCGCCCGGGGTGTCGAGGTGGCCGCGGACGTCCCGGACGTCCACGAAGTTCGCCGGAGTGCAGGGGTTGTTCGCCAGTTCCAGCTCCAACGCGGTGACGCAGCGGTCGACCGCCGGTGGGAGACAGCGGTCGAGGCGGTCGGCGTTGGCCAGGTCGGTCGTGCGGTAGTAGCCGGCGGCGGCCCGCAGCTCGGGCGCGGAGTTCTCCAGGAGGCACGCGAGCCGGTTCAGGGTGCTGTTGAGGACCTCCACCGCGTGTTGGTGCGCCTCCTTGGCGATTTTGATCAGCTCGCCTCCCGTTGCGACGTCGGCGTGACAGTTGAGGTAGGCGCGGATCTCCCACACGTCGTCGGCGGCGCGATCGACCTGGCGAGCGAAGCCGACCAGCGCTTCCGGCGCGACTGACAGCGTCATCTGTGCGCCCTAGTCGGTGAGGAACATGCCGGTCACGCCCACCACGGCCAGGACGACGGCGACTGCGAGCACGTAGAGCCGCGGGCGCGGTTCCCGGACGAAATAGGTGGCCAGGCCGAACGCGCCGCTGAGGACCGACACGGCGTACCACGGGAAGCTCGCCGGGGTGACCTGGCCGATGAACAGCATCCAGGTGGCGATGACCGCGACGAAGACGGTGGCGTAGGCGATCCACTGCCGCAGGTTCCGGTAGGCGGTGTGCTGCAACCGGGCGACCGACTCCCGGTAGTCCTCCACCGCCGCGGCCCGTTCCTCGTCGCTGACCTGCCGCCGCTTGTTGCGGCTTCCAGCGCCCCGGCCCCCACTCATGCCGCAGAAGATACCAACGGCCGTCACGCCGCCGCTGCCCTGAGTAACGCCGACGGGCCATCTCGACCGCGAGCCACGAGCCGATCCACACACGCTGAGCTGGTGCGGGCTCGGCGGCAAGTCGCGCTCACCGCGAGCGCCATGCGCGCAAGAACCATCGTCGCCTCCCACCAGCTGGCGGCCTTGGCGCCATACACCGCCAACGCCTCGCTTTCGCCGGATCCGGCCACGTGATGCCCGGCTGCGCCGAACCAGGCTTCTGGCCTGTCCCGAGATGCGGTCCATGCACTTGATCAGCGCCGCCTTCGAAGCGTGGATCAGTGCGCGGACCCCCGACCCCGAATCGAACGATGAAAGGACAACTGGCATGACCGACATGCACACGGAAAGCCCTCCCGCGCACAGCGCGATCCAGGTCCTCGCGGCGCTAGCCGAACTCGGCCAAGCCACCGCCGCCGAAGTCGCCAAGCACGCCGGACTCGGCTACTCCACCACCACGCCGAAGCTGCGCGCTTGGGAAGGCTCCGGGCAGGCCGAGCGAGTCCGCACCGTCGACGGCCGCACCCTGTGGCGGCTCACCGACGCCGGCCGCGCCGCCACCGCCACCACCGCTACCCCGCCGCCAGCTGCGGCCGACGCACCCGCACCGGCCGCCGAACCCGAGGTTGCGCAGCTTGACGCCGCCGAGGCGCAGCTTCAGCCCGGTGACGCCGACCCGCCGGCCACCGTCGACACCACCGGCCCGCCCGACAGCTCTCCTGCCTCCCAGCAGGAGCTCGAGCCGGAAGTACCGGAGGCCGGGGAGCCCACCGCCGGCAACGTTGCGGGCAAGGCAACCGACCCGGCGTGCCAGACGCCGGCAGGCGGTCCCGACAGGGGCGACAGCCCGCGCGGCGAGGACCGCTCAACGGCGGGGCGCCGGAAGGGCGGGTCGCTGAGAGGGACGGTCCTGGACATCCTCGAAGCGCACCCCGACCGGGCCTACAGGACCGGCGAGCTGTGCAAGCTCATCGACGCCGCGAACGCCGGCACCGGCGCGGCCAAGGCCAGCGCCGGTGCGGTCGCCAACGCGGCCATCAAGCTCGTCGCCGCCGGCAAGGTGGTGCAGACCGTCGAGCGCCCCGCCACTTTCCAGCTCGCCCCCGGCAGCGGCGGCGAGTAGTCCACCTGTCCGGCAGCCCGAGGGCGGGCGTCGAAGTTGGCGCCTCACGCCCGCCCCCGGTGCTCCTTCACAGACAAGGAGCGTCCCGAGTGTCTCCCACCCTGAACACGATCGCTACCGCCACCGGCGGCATCCTCGCCGGCCTCGCCTTCGCCGGAGCCCTGCTCTGGCGGCAGCAGCAAGCCCTGCAGACGGCCCGCTACCAGGCCACCCACGACGACATCACTGACCTGCCCAACCGGCGGCTGTTCCTCACCCGGCTGCGTGCCGCGCTCGCCGACCGCACCCCGGTCGGAGTGGTGCTGCTCGACCTGGACCGGTTCAAGGCCGTCAACGACACCCTCGGCCACGACGCCGGCAACGACCTGCTCGAACGGATCGCACGGCTCCTGACCAACCTGCCCGCACCGGTGCAGATCGCGGCCCGGCTCTCCGGCGACGAGTTCGCCCTGCTCGTGTCCGGCGACCGGGACGACACCGCCGCCGTGGCCCACGCCGCCTGGCAGGTCATCGCCGCCGCCCCCATTCGCGTGGTCAACGGCGAGCTCCGGATGGCCGCCTCGGTCGGCCACACCCACAGCGGCAACCGGCACACCAGCCCCCGACAGCTGCTCGCCGAAGCCGACACGGCCATGTACCAGGCCAAGCGCTCCGGTAGCGGCGTGTGCGAGCACCATCCCCTAGCCGCCGCAGCTGGGCGGCGCAGCCGCGACCGCCACTACCGCTGACCACCGGGCGCCCGGCCCGCACGTCGCCGGCCGACATCCGCACCGGCCGTCACCGATGCCGGACCGCCGCGGCCGGCTGCCCCGGGTCTGCGCCGCCCGCGCGGCCCACCGGTCCCCCGCCCACCAATGGGCCCGTTCCTGATGCCGAGGACCCCGCAGCCGCCGGCTGCGGGGTCCTCGCCTTTCCCGCTCGATGACAAGGAGACCCCTGTGTTGTCCTTCGCCGCTGTCCACACCCTCGCCGGATGCCTGCTGGCCGTCGACGCCGACGCCGACGCGCTGGGCTGGGGCCGGCCCGTGACGCTGCTGCTCATCCACGACCGGCCGCTCATCACCGACGGGCCGACGCCGGTACGCCAGATGCGCAGCGTGGAGTTCCCGCTGCACCGCGACGACCTGCTCACCGACCGGGCCGGCCTGCCCGCGCTGCTGCACCGCCTCGCCACCAGCCTCGACGAGCGGAAGGCGGCCGTGCCCTACCCGGCCACCCTCGACGCCATCGTCCGGCTGATCCGCGCGACGCAGCCCGACGTGCGGCTGCTGGCCTGGGCCGCCTGCTACGACGACATACTCACCGTCGACGGCCAGCCGAGGCAGGTCCGGCGCATCGACGCCGTCGACACCGACGGCCGCGTCTACCAACTCACCCACCACCTGGGTGAGGACCACCCGCTGCTGCTCGTCGATGACGCCCCCGACCCGGACGACACCCCCGCCACCCAACCCGGCCTGGCCGCGCTGGTCGCCGCCACCGCCCGTCACCCCTACTGGAGCGCGTCGGGGGGCACGGCATGACCGGGCAGCTGCCGCCCGGCACCGGCCCTGACGAGCCGATCTTCACCGTGTGCGGGCCTGACGGCGCGTCCATCCGGTGCCGGGTCTGCGACGCGGTCGACCAGATCGTCTCCGACGAGGTGCCGTCCATGGCCGGCTACGGCGAGGACACCTACACCCGGTGCACCCGCTGCGGATCCGTCGAGACCACCGACCCGATCTTCGGCTGGCGCCCGCGGCCCGCCACCTGGCCGCCCCGCCCGGACCACGACGAGCCCTGACCGATAGGGCCCATCAGTTCCACCCGTCCCAAGTGGACGGCTCGGCCATACCGGCGGGCATCGCCACATGCAGCAGTGCCCGCGCCAGCCGCGGCAGGCCTGTCCGGGCCTCCCCACCACCCGAATGCGCCTGCCCGCCGCAAGGCGGGCGGGCGCACCCCATTTCATCCGCCTCTCAAAGGAGTCCTGTCCCGTGAGCAGCCACTGCTACGTCGGCGTCACCGAGCCCGACCGCCCGCACCTCGCGCGCGCCCGCTTCGTGCTCTGCGACGGCCACCCGAGCGTCATCCTGCCCAGCCTGGCCGCGATCTGGGCCGGGCCTGCCCACTACGACACTCGCGCGTTGGTCACCGCGATTCTCGCCTGCGACTGGGAGTACCTCGACCCGGACATCACCGCCGCGACCCGCTCGCCCTTCGCCGGCCAGCACCCGGTGCCGGGCGTCGGCATGATCCTGGCCTCGACCTGCGCCGACGCGACAGTGGACGTGCTGGAACCGCTCACCGTGTTCCCGTTGAGTCACGCCGGGCACCTCGACGTCGAATGGATCTACCTGCTTGACCCGGACACCGCCACGGTGGCCGTGTACACCGACGACGGCAGCCGCGTCGCCCGGTACCCCCTGTCCGGGTGCCTGCCCCGGTCCGCCGCGGCGAACCGGCGCATGGCAGAGCTTGGCGGCACGGCAGCGGCGGCGGGAGCGCCGCGGTGAGCGCCCGCGCACTCGCCGCCCTCGCCGCCGCGGTAGTCACGGTGGTGGTGCTGTGCGCGGGCGGGGTCGGCGCGCTGTTCACCGGCGGCGGCACCGCCTCGGCTGCCTGCTACGGCGCGGTCGGCGTCGACGGGCATGCCATGGAGGCAACCATGGTCGTGTCCCCGCCCGCGGCCGCCGGATGGAACAGCGACCAGGTGGCCAACGCCGCCGTGATCGTCGCCGTCGGCGCGCAGCTGAAGGTTCCGCCTCGGGGCCGGGTCATCGCGCTGGCCACTGCCATGCAGGAGTCGACCCTGCGCAACCTTCCCGGCGGGGACCGCGACTCGGTCGGGCTGTTCCAGCAGCGCCCGTCGCAGGGCTGGGGCACACCTGCCCAACTGCGGGAACCGCGCTACGCGGCCGGGCGGTTCTATCAGGCGCTGCTGGCCGTCGACGGCTGGCAGGCCATGGCGCTGACTGACGCCGCCCAGGCGGTGCAGCGATCCGCTTATCCCGGCGCGTACGTCCGCTGGGAGGACGACGCGATCGCCCTGGTCCGCGTCCTGACCGGCGGCACCCCAGCCGGGCCTGTCGCCGCCGATCTGGAGCAGGCCATGAGCGACCCGTTGTGCCTGTTCGACGGCGGCGACGGCCAGCCCGGCAGCGAGCAGGTGTCGCTCCCGCCGGGGTTCGCGCTGCCGCCGGGTACCTCGGCGCAGGTGGTGACGGCGGTCGGCTGGGCCCTGGCCCAGCTCGGCACCCCGTACACCTTCGGCGGGGACTGCACCGCACCCCATTCCGGTGTTCCCGCCCGCCAGTGCGACTGTTCCTCGCTGGTGCAGCAGGCGTATCGGGCGGCCGGCGTTGCCCTGCCACGGACCACGAGCGAGCAGGTCGACGCGGGCCAGCCTGTCACCGACTACCGGGACCTGCGGCCCGGGGACCTGCTGTTCATCCCCGGCAGCCGCGGCAGCGCGGCCCGCCCCGGCCACGTCGGCATGTACCTCGGTCAAGGGCTGATCGTGCAGGCCCCGCACGGCGGCGACGTCGTCAAGATCACCCACTTGGCCGGGTGGGTCGAGCAGCTGGCCGCGGTGCGCCGCGTCGCACCCAGTGGGCTCGCTCGCCCAACCGGGACCGGACACCCGCCTCGCGCTCTGACGACCAACTTCCAGGACCACGTGGACGGCCAGGCTGAGCGACAGCCAGCCACACGTGGCCTAACCTGCGACGCGACCATCCGGTCACCGATCCGACGGGCACCGTCACAATCCCTTGCAATGACGGCTGTTCTTAGCCATGTCTCAGCCGCGAGAGCACGAGGTCGTGCAGCAGGCCGTTAGTCACGATGGCAGTTCCACGGGCAGGGTCGGCACAGCCGCCCACGTCGCTGAACCTGCCGCCGGCCTCTTCCACAATGATCTGGCTCGGCGCCAGGTCCCAGACATACCCAGTGGGGTCGAGGGCGACATCCAACTTCCCCTCCGCCACTGCCATTTGCGCCAGGAAGCCACCTGATCCGAAAGTCCACCGCGCTTCCGAAACCAGCCCTACCAGGGGCTCCAGCAGCCGGCGGCCGCTCCACACCTCCAACTGGGCGAAGCTCAGGTGAGCCTCGGCCAAATCATCCACACCTGACACACGGGCAGGTCGGCCGTCGGCGAAAGCCCCACCACCGCGGGAAGCCCACCACCTGCGCTTCAGCGATGGCGCAGACACCACACCAACGACGGGGCGAGCGTCTTCCAGCAGCGCGATCAATGTTCCGTAGTGCGGCAGACCCCGAGCAAAGTTGTTGGTGTGGTCGATCGGATCGATCGTCCAGCAACGACCCTCTTGGATCTGCTCGCCATGCAGCTCCTCCGCGGCGATCGCGTCTCCCGGCCGACGCTCGGCCAACACCGCGGCGAGTTCCCGTTCCGTCGTCAGATCAGCTTCCGTCACCAAGCTGCGATCGGCCTTGACCGTGACGGCCGCGCCCGCATGGAAGAACCGGGTGTTGATCCTGTCGGCGCGCTCGGCGAGCTCCAGCGCCAAGCTCAGGTCCTGCTCATATCGGGCACCCACGGCCCGACCCTATCCCGGCCGTCCGCGGGAGGACCTCCAGGCACATGCCTGCGGAACGCCGAACGGATCTGGTTCGCATACAAGCGCTCTGCTCGTTGCTTCGACCCCGCCGCCCGCGAGGCCGGGCGGTTCCGCCGTGGCGCCTTCTGGTCGTTCCCGGAGCGTCACCACTTCTGTCCAGCAGAACGAAAGGGACATCGCATGACCGAATCACCAACAGCGTTGACGGGGACGGTGAGCTACCAACCGGGCGAGCGCGTCGCGCTCGAGCGCACCAGCGACCGGCACACTCTGCTTCGGCCGGGCGACGAGGGCACGGTGCGCCGCTACGACCCGCGCCAGCAGGTGCTGGACGTGCGGTGGGACAGCGGCTCCCATCTGGCGATGCTGCTCGGCGCAGGTGACCGCGTACGTCGCCTGCCCGCCACCAGCTGGAAGTGGGTGCTCGACGTCCTGCGCACCGCCGGACAGGCCGCCGGACGGGACGCCGCCGCATGGTGGGCGCAGGACACCATCGGCGGGCGGGCCACCGGAGACGTGGTCGCGGCTGCCCGGGAGATCCTCACCGCTATCGAGGCGGGCCGGGACATCGACGGGCTGCCGGTTGCCGACCCGTACACCCTGGCCGACGACGCCGACCAGTACGCCGAGCATGTCCCGCCTGGCGCGCCGGCATGGGAGCGGCCCACCGCGCAGCAGTGTGACCAGGCGCGGTGGGCGTGGTGCGACGGGTACGACGCCGCCGCCGAAGCCGAGGCGGCCCGGCAGTGCCGCGTGGTGCTGCACCCCGACGGCGACGACCGGGACCTGCACCATGTGTACCCGGACCGGGTGCGCCTGGGCGGGCCGGGCGTGTTCGCCGGCGACTGGGCGTGGGCCCCCAACGAGCACGGGGAGCTGCGCATCCCGGTCGGGTTCGTCGGGACCCTGGTCGACACGTGGAACGGGTGGGCGGTGTTCACCTGCACCCGGGAGGTGGCCGAGGCGATCGTCGCCGACCAGCACGATGCGCGCGACCGCTATCGGCAGCACCTCGCCGCCGACGGGATCATCGGTGAGCGGCAGGAGCAGATGGTCGACGAGTCGATGGCCCGCCTCCGGTTCGACGGCGACGTCATCGTGGCCGACGAGTCCCGGGTGTACGACGACCCGGACGCCGTCGACCGCATCACGGCCGACGTGCACGGCCGGTACACCGTGATGGGCCGCGCCTGGACCTGGACGGCGGTGCACCCCTACGACTGCGACCAGATCGCCGGCGACCTCCCTGGCCCGCCTGCGACGGCGGCTACCTGACCCGGCTTCCCCAGCTCATTCCCGGGTGAGGTCGTCCAGGTGCAGCCGGTACCACTGCTCGGCGGTGATCAGGTGCAGCACCGGGCCGCGGCCGATCGCGGTCACCTGCGGTGGGAGCGGGGCTGCGCCGGGCAGCACCAGCCGGTACTCACCGACGACTCGCATCGCCTGGCCAGCAAGTTCACCCACAACGAGGCGGTCCTGCTGCGGTCCGTACCCGCCGAGCAGTCCGACCCGGGTGCCGCTGACCGCCAAGGCCTTCGCCCCGAAGAACGGATTGCGCCAGCCGGCGACAGAGTCATCACGGATCTGCACGATCGGGAAGTCGCTGTAGTAGCAGGTCCACACCGATTCGTCGGTGACATTGACTGCATAGCAGTCGTCGATGGCACCCCATTGGTTGTCCGTGTGGGACGGGAATCGCCACGCCGGCTCGAGCTGCGGTGAGAAGCGCACCAGGCCCGTGTTGCCCATCGGCGGCGCCGAGTTGGGGTCGCCCCAGCCGTAGTTGCCGTAGACGCCTTCGTCGAAGTAGCCCACCCATACCTCTCCAGCGGTGGTGGTGAAGACGTGTTCGATGCCGTCACCGAGGGTCGCCTGCGCCTCGATGCGTCCGTCGCTGCCGTAGATCATGGCGTTGCGGTCCGGGCCGTCCTTGCGCCACCGGCAGCGGGCTCCGACCACCAGTACCCGCCCGTCGGGCAGGGGCTGGACCGAAGGGTGGGCCAGCGTCAACCCGGGCAACTCGGTCACGTCGACGGTGTCCCCCGCCTGCCTGGTCACTCGGGCGGTCACGGGTCGGGCCGCCGTCGGGTCGGGGAATGTCGCCCAGCCGGGTTGGGTGGTGACCGACCGCAGGGCCGCCTCGTCCTCGGATGTCGACCACAGCGCTACCAGCTCACCGGCAGGCCCGATGGAGGCCGACACGAGCGCGTCACGCGGGTCAGCCCGCAGGACCTGCGAACCCTCGCCGAGCTCCCACGTCGGCAGCGCCCGGCTCGTCTGCTTCCTCTTGCGCCATCGGCCCTTCCAGCTCGTCACCCCGGTACCTCATCACCTCACCACACCGCTGCGCCAGCCGATTCGATCTGCGGCAGACGCCCCCACGGCGGCGGCATACCGAGACGCGCTCACCACCACACAAGCGTTCCGTGGCTGCCAGACGGCCGGACGACATGAAGCGACACGACCGACAACGAGGAGCACCAACATGTTCGATGACCCTGCCGACGAGTTCGGCGAGTACGCCCACGAGGAGATCCTCCAGGCCCTCGTCCGGAGCTTGCTGACCAGCGCCGACCTGGATCAGCTCTGCGACGAGGCCGACCTGCCCCTGCTCACCCACGACGACGGCACCCCGGTGACCGTCACCTCCGCCCGCGTCTACCGCGACGCCGGCGTCATGACCCTCGACCGTGGCGTGTGGCTGGAGCTGTCCGACGGCAGCGTCTTCGGCCTGACGGTGAGCATCGCCCGCCGCCCCCGCGACGAGGTCACCCTCCGCCGCAGGTAGTCCCTCACCACCGGATCGACTTGATCGATCCGGGATTGGGTGCGTTCCTTGTCGTCGCCCACCGCCGGTGGCGGCGACACCACCACCCCGGCAGCCCTTCCTGGGCTGCCCTTTGAGCACCTCACGGAGTTGCTGATCGGCCCCTGCCAGGGGCTGTTCCAGTACCTGCCCGTCTCCGCCGCGCGAATACCGCACCAGCTGCCCGCGCACCCGGAGACGGGTGCGCGGGCCCCTATGACAGGAGGACTCGCATGGACCCTGCAACCTCACCCGACCCCAGCGACCCCACCCCGCAGCCAGCCGACGGCCGCCGGCCCGGCTACCTCTACCGGCAAGTCGCCGCTCACCTCGCCGCCCACCCCGATCAGGTGTTCAAGGTCGGCGAACTCACCGCGGCGATCGCCGCCCCGTCCACCGGGGCGGTGTTTGAGGCGTTGAAGAAGATGGCGGCGGCCGGGTATGCCACCCACACCACGGGCCCGCACCGGTTCCAGATCACGCAGGCCGGTGTCGACGCCGCCGGGACTTTGCCACCGCCCGCCCCGCGTACACCCCGCCAAGGACGTCGCGGGGCGGGTCGGCGGCAGCCGGTCACACGCCCCAACGGGGACCTGTATTTCCCGCGCAAGCTCGCGGGGGCGACCGATGTGGACGTACTGCGCCGGCTACGCGAAAAGCGTATACCGGTGCTGCTCTACGGCCCGCCCGGCACCGGCAAGACCGCCCTGGTCGAGGCCGCCTTCCCGGACCTGCTCACCGTCGCCGGCACCGGCGACACCGTCGTGGAGGACTTCCTCGGCAACTTCATCCCGCTGCCCGACGGCGGTTTCGAGTTCGTCTACGGGCCCCTCGTGACGGCTATGCGCGAGGGGCGGGCGTTGCTGGTCGACGACGCGACCCTCATTCCGCCGAAGGTCCTCGCGGTGCTCTACCCGGCGATGGACGGACGGCGGGTCATCACCATTCCCGGCTACCGCAACGAACGCGTCGACGCCGCCGACGGCTTCTACGTCATCGCCGGCCACAACCCGGGGGTGCACGGCGCGATCCTCACCGAAGCGCTCGCCTCCCGGTTCGACGTGCACATCGAGGTCACCACCGACTGGGACCTCGCCCGCCACCTCGGCGTCCCCTCCCCCGCCGTGGCCGCCGCCGTCGCACTCAACGGTGATCTGGCCTCCGGGCGGGTCAGCTGGGCGCCGCAACTACGGGAGCTGCTCGGCTTCGCCCGCGTCCGCAAAACCCTCGGCCTGCCCGCCGCGGCCGCCAACCTCGCCGGCCGCGCACCTGAGGAGGACCGGGAGCAGGTTCTCGCCGCGCTGCGGCAGCACTTCGGCACCGAGATCACCCCGCTGACCCTCGGCAAGCAGCGCTAATCCCCTGGAAGGAGTACTGATGCCTCAACCACACCACCTGCAGCCCAGCCCGACCCCGCCCACTGGCGGCGACCCGGCTTGGCGGGAGTGGAGCGACGCCTGGACACGGCATGTCCCGGTCCTGACCGGCCGGACCGATCTGACCGTCACCGTCGCCCCCGGCGCCGGCGGCGGCGCACCGGCCTGCTTCTACCCGGCGGCCGGCCGCATCGAAGTCGACGCCACCCACATCGGCACCCCCGACGTCGCCAACCCCCGCCGCGCCGGCCACAAGCGCCTCGTCCCGACCGCCTACGGGCTGCTCGTTCACGAAGCCGCCCACGCCGTCCACAGCCAATGGAGCACCCCGCCCGGCACACCGCCCGTCGTCGCCGCCGTCGCCGAACTGCTCGAGGAGTCCCGCATCGAGAACCGGCACCGCGCCCGCCGCCGGGCAGACCGGCGGTGGCTGCGCCACACCGTCACCACCCTGGTCAGCCCCGCTGACGCCCCCGTCGACGACCTGTGGCACGCAGGCCAGCTCGCCGGCCTGCTCCTGGCCCGGGTCGACGCCCGCATCCTCACCGCCAAAGACATCAAAGGTGTCCGCGCCGCCGTCACCGCCATCCTCGGCCGCCGAAGGCTGCTGCAGCTGCGCGACGTGTGGCGCGACGCCCACACCGTCGGCGACACCGACGCCGAGGCGATGATCGGCCTGGCGTGGCGGTGGTGCCGGATCCTCGGCATCGACCCCCGCCGCCAATCGGACACTCCCACCGTCGATGCGGGCGTGTTCGCCGGTGTGCTTGCCCAGGCACTGGCGGACTACCTCGCCCACACCGCAGGGCTCACTCCCGCGCAGTATCGGGCGCAGCAGCTCAACGCTCGGTTCTCCGCGCCCACCACCTGGTCGCTGCGGGACCCCACCGACGCCGAACGCGCCGCCGCCCGCGCCCTCGCCGCCCGGCTACGGCGGGCCCGCACCCACCAGCCGGAACCCGACACCCGGCCCAGCCTCGCCCCGCCGGGACGGCTGCGCACCCGCCACGCCATCACCGCGAAGGCGCAGATCGCCGCCGGCGCCGTGCCGACGGCTACCCCGTGGCAGCGCCGCGCTCAGGTGCCGCCGCCGAAGCCGACCCTGTACCTCGGGGTCATCGTCGACGCATCCTTCTCCATGCACCCCTGGGCGGCACCGATGTCGTCGGCCGGGTGGATCCTCGCCCACGCCGCCCGCGCCAATCAGGCGGTCACCGCCACCATCGCCTTCGGCAGCGACGTCACCCTGCTCGTCCCACCCCGCCAGCACCCCCAGCAGGTCCTCGAGCTGCGGGCCGACGGCGGCAGCGCGGCGTTCACCGACGCGGTGAAACTCGCCGACGAGCTGCTGCAGCTGCGCCAGCCTGGCCGGCTGCGGATGCTCACCGTCGTCTCCGACGGCGACCTACCCGACATCGCACCCGCCCAACGGCTGATCACCACCTTGCACCGGACCGGCTGCGCCGTGCTGTGGCTGCGCCCCGCCGACCTGCCCGGGCACACCTTCACCGACACCACCACCCTCACCGTGGCCGACCCCGTGCAGGCCATCGGGCACATCGCCAACGCCGCGGTCAGCGCCCTCGAGCGCGCCTGACACCTTCCGGCGGCCCCACACCGGACGGGCCGAACCGCGCCGCCCACAGGGCCGCGGGCGCCGCCACACCTCACCGGCTGGCCAGCAGGCCCGCGGATCCCGTCCCGCACCTCCATCGCCGTTGCCGGATACCGGCGCGACATTCGCGCGCCCCCGGAACGGCCGATCGACCCTGCCCGACTCCACCTCACCGAACGACAGGAGAAACCATGACCGAGTTCAACCGGCTGCTGGTCGGCTCACCGGCCGACCTGCTCACCGCAGTGCCGTACTTGCTGGGCTTTCACCCCACCGACAGTTTCGTCACCGTCGGCGTCGCCGGCACCCGAGTCGTCGTCGCAGGCCGCGCCGACCTTCCCGAACCCTCCCAGGTCGCCGCCTGGATCGAGGGAATGGCCCGGTCGCAGGTCCGCCTGCTGCGCCACGCCGCCGCCACTCGCGTCATCGTGATCGGCTACGGGCCCGCGACCGCCGTCACCCCGGTCATGGACGCCATGACCCCACGCCTCACCGCCGCGGGCCTCGACATCCTCGACGCCCTGCGGGTCACCGACGGCCGCTACTACTCCTACCTCTGCCAGGACCCCGCCTGCTGCCCCACCGACGGGACGCCCTTCGACCCCCACCGCAGCGACGTCACGATGCACGCCATCGTCGCCGGCTGCCGAGCCCTGCCCGATCGGGCGGCGCTCGTCGCCAGCATCGCCCCCACCAGCGGGGCCGCCCGCATCGCCCTTACCCGCGCCACCGTCCAGGCCCGCGCCCGCCGCCGCGCGCTGCTCGCCGCGGCCGGACACGACGGCCTGGTCCGCGCCGGCGTCGACGCGGTGACCGCCGCGTTCGCCCGCTACCGCGACGAGCAGGTCCTCAGCGATGACGAGCTGGCCTGGCTGACCGTGCTGCTCACCGACCCGGTGATCCGCGACGCCGCCTGGCAGGTCAGCGACGACTGGCAGGTGCCCATGTGGACCGACATCACCCGCCGCGCCCACCCGCCCCTCGCGGCGGCGCCGGCCAGCCTGCTCGCCTTCACCGCCTGGCGATGCGGCGAAGGCGCCCTGGCGTCCGTCGCCGTGGACCGTGCCCTCGCCGCCGACCCCGACTACAGCCTCGCGCAGGTGATCGACCAAGCGCTACGCGCCGGGCTTCCCCCGTCCGTGCTGGATGGCTGGCCCCACATCGACCAGCCCCCGTTCTGACCGCCGGGAAAAACGCCGATGCTGCCATTCCTCGACGCCGTGTCCCGGCTCCTGCACGACCACGGCTATGCCTTCGAGCCGGAACAGCTCGCCGACGTGTGCGCCCACCACCCGGACGAGGTGTGCGCGCTGCTCGCCGCAGCGGGCACCATCGCCGCTACCAGCGCGCAGATCGCCGTCCTGACCGACGCCACCAACGCGCTCGCCGCCACCCGCACGCACCGCGGCACACGCCCATCGCTGCGGGAACGGCTCGACCGCGTCGGGGAGGCGCTAACCACCGCCCTCGCCCGCCACGACAAGGCCACCACAGCTCTTCACCGCGCCTGTGAGTCCCTCATCCACGCGTGCACTGACCCGGTATCGATTCCCAATCCCAGCACCGCAGCGCGCAACAGGCAGACCGGCCGCGACGCGAGGCCCTGACGACGCGCCACGGCGCCGTTCACCAAGTGGCCGCGATCGGCAGGCCGAGGACCAGCACCACCACCGCCCGCTGACCGACGTCGCGCGCCGGTGCCTTGCCCGACCACACCCACGCCCAGAAAGGGGCGCTACCGCCATGGCCCTGCACCTCTACTTCGACCTGACCCAGACGCTACGGCTGGCTGAACACGCCGTCGCCACCACCGACCAGGCGCCCTCGTTCACCGAGCACGAAGATGGCATCGCCTGCCCCGGCGCGCTGGTGTGGGTTCACGACCACGGCGTCTACCTGATGTCCAGCGGCCTGCCGCGCCTCGAGGATCCGAACCGACCCGGCAGCAGCCTCGTCGTCTACGCCAACGGTTGGAACCCCGGCACCGACGGCCACCGCCGCGACCCGGATCTCGGCGGCGACGACTTCGCCGAGCACCTGCACCTCACCGACCAGCCCACCCCGCTGATCACCACCCTGCGCACCGCCGCAGCCGCCGGCTACCCGTGGCTGCACCTGACCGTGCGCACCGACACCTACGAGGTCCGGGTCACCCGGATCCGCCACCAGTCCTGACACCAGCCGACGGTCCCGCCGCCCGCCAGGGCGGCGGGACCGTCTCCGTTCTCGAGGAGCAACCTGCGATGACCACACCCGAGACGACGACGTCACCACCGACCCTGGAATCCGTCCTACTCGACGCCTGGAACATGTTCCACCCGGGCCAACCCGCACCACTGGGATGGCTCACCCACACCACCGCCCAGATCCACGCTCACCTTCACCACCAGCACACCCCGCCGCAGGCCCAGCCGCCCGCCGCCGATGCGTACGCACTGGCCCACTTCCGCCGCGAGGTGTGGCGATCCCTGCGCGAGGCCGCCAGTACCCACGACATCGACGCCGACGCTGCAGACCGGGTGCTGAGCGCGCTGGACCTGCCAGCACTGCCCCGCCGCTGGCAGGTCCGCCTCACCTTGTCCGTCCTCCTCGAGGTCACCGCTACCGGCCGTGAGGACGCCTTCGACACCGCCGAAGCAGCCGTCGAAACTGCCCTCACCGCCGCGGAGGTGGGAGCGCGGTTCGAGTGGGACGGCAGCGAGCGCGACGGCGCCGACCCCGGCGATGTGGACCCGGCCGCCGACGAACCGGCCGAGCTGAGGTGAGGGCCACGGCCCGCTGCACCGAGGCGATCAAGAAGCGCATCTTCTTCGGCTTGTCGAGGTCGACCCGCCGCACAGAGCCAGGCCAGACCCACGGCAGGGAATTGCCCAGCCGAATTCTGAGACCTGGTTCGCCTGCCAGCTCAGGCTGTCGCCGTGCTGGGTGCCGGGCGCGACGCCCGAGCGGCGAGGCGTGCCGAGTAGTTGGCCCTTGAAGATGTCCCCGACATGCGACTCTCACTCGCTATGAGCAAGATCTTGCCCCATCAGCGCCCAGGCTGGTCGTGCTGCTTCGAGTGGCCTACCTCGGCTTAACGAATGCGCTGGCGATGCTGCGGCTGCTGCTGACAACGAGATGACGTGCATTGGCGTCATTCGGCGTGGCCGTGGTTTGTCGAGGCCGATAGGTCCACTCCGGGCCCTGAAAGCCTGCTGATCACCACGCGTTCAATCCGTAAACCGTCCTCGACCGACCACGGCGACCACGACCCCACAGCCCGGCCCCGCGCACCCCTGGTTGAGTAGCCGTATGACGCCTTAGAGTGAGAAATCGGCGACGGGAGTTCTTATGAGAGCCGACATGGGCCGCGTGCGGGTGCGTCTTTTCTGGTGGGGCGGTGCCTTCCGACGACTGGTTCTGGTCAGAACAATCGACTGCTCGACGCACAGCGTCTGCGAGATGTGGCGGTCCCAGCCCGTCAACGAGGACGAGGTCGCCGCCGCCGGCCTCGTCCTCAAGCCCGCTCAATGGCATCAGCTGTGGTCCGGCCTGCCAGTGGAGAGGTTCGATCTGCCGGTCCCGCTGTACCGGGTGTCGTACGAGGACGACCCCTACGAACGGGAGGCGATGAGCGAGGCCCTGAGCCACCCGGACTTTCACCTGATCTTCTCCGTGCACACCATTGTGCACTACGACCTGCGCGAGTCGGTCCTGCTCGCCATGGACCGGCCGGAGGTCGGCACCCACAGGCTGGCCCGGCCGTTCCGCTTCTCCGCCGATCACTCGTCCCTTACGTTTGCCCGCCTGACCACCGAGGCGCCGCCGGCCCGTAGTTCGTACGAGGTCAACCTGAGCGACGTGCGCGGCGTAATGATCGGCGATGGCAACGAGCAGATCAACCGCTTCGACATCACGGTGCAGGACGCCGAGTTCGATCTCGAGCGGGTCCTCGCTCGTACGGAAGTTCGGAGGGCTATCGCCGAGGTCACCATGAACCCGGGCGACGAAAGCCGCCGCGCCAGGCTGATCAACGTGCTTGCGCATCCCGGCTGGTTCGTGTCGTGGCATCCGGCCCGCCTGAGCGTCAACGACCCAGGGGCCAAGCGATCGACCAGCTTCCTCGCCGCCCTGCTGGGCTTCAACGTCGACGTCAAGGTCGGCGACAACCAACGGCAGACCAATCGTTTCACGTACGTGACGTCTTGCCTTCCCAAGGCCCAGGACCTGCTGGCCAACAACGTGAAGCTGGCTCGGGCGGTCGCAGAGCTGATCTGCCCGGCCCACGCGACCACGGATACGGAGTCGCTGCTGAAGGTCGTCAACGAGGCCGTACAGGAACTGCCCGTGGACTTCGTCAACGGTCGCCTGCAGGCGCTCATCCTGGAGCCCTACCCGCGGATGAGCCTCGTCCACGTCGACGGAGCGATGGTCGGCGAGGACTTCGTCCAGGTGAACCTCTTTAACGTCGTCGCCGACATACCCAAAACCGACTTCGAACGGAAACGGCCGGAGCGCGAGTGGTTGGGCGAGCCCTACTTGCCGAAGAGCCCAGGCCGCCGGGGCGAATACCGGGGCCCTAGCGGACCAGCCCTCTTCTGATCAAGCACAAGACTACTGAGGGACATCGATGCGTGACGCTACCCTGCTGTTCATCCACGGATTTTGGTCGTCGCCGGCCACCTGGGACCGGATAGCCTCACGACTCGATGCGGACGTCGACCTGGCGCCCCTCCGCATCAAGCGTTTCGGTTACCGGTCACCCAAGCTGTCGCTGCCCCTACTGCCCACCCGGATCCCCGACCAGAACGACATCGCCCAGGACCTGGCCAGCTACATCGACCATCAGCTTTCGGCCGGACCGCTCGCCGTCGTCACGCACAGCCAGGGCGGACTCATCCTGCAGCGGTACCTCGCATGGATGGTGCACGAGAAGCGCGAGTCCGACCTCGCCCGGATCGAATTGATCGTCATGCTCGCGTGCCCGAACGAGGGATCCGAATACCTGCGCTCGATCCGCCGCGCCGCGGGCTTCGGACGTCACCCACAGGCGCGCGACCTGCAGACTCTCAGCGCGGACGTCGCCGACACACGCCGCACTGTCATGCACCACGTACGCATCCCACTGCACGCGTTCTCCGGCAGCTCCGACAACGTGGTACCGCGCGCGTCGGGTCAGGGAGCGTTCCAGAGGGTCGGGTCGCTGCCCGGCGACCACTTCTCCATCCTCAACCCGGACGTGCCCGGTAGCTCCACCGTTCCCGTGCTGAAGGACCTGCTGGTCCAGACCTTCATCAAGGATCCCGCCGATCCCCAACAGCCAGAAACGAAAGGCCCGAAGTACGTCGTCAACTTCCATGGCCCATCCATAAACACCTCCGTCGGCGACGGTCACCCGAACAACGGCGACTCCTGAGCACGCACCGGCCCGTCCCGTGATTCATCGTCGTCGCGCCCGTTCAAGCCCACTCGGTGGCAGATGACAGTGACCACCCGAAACCCCCGGCGCAACACGCCCTCGCCGGCACGGCCTACGGGTGCAGACACAAGCCCGCGAGACGACGGGAGCCCAGCCCCACCTGGGCGCCGCACGTCCTCGAAACTGTCCGATTTTCACGGCGCCGACCCCGGCGATGTGGACTCGGCCGCCGACGAACCGGCCGAGCTGAGGTGAGCGCCACGGTCCGAGGCCTGGTCGTCGCTCGGCTCCGCACACACGGTCGCCGTTCTGTACCCGCGGCACCTGCTGCTTCGCCGCACACGAGCACACCACCGCGCACAGGCACGACGGCGCCGAGCTGAACAGGGCCGCGCCTGTGCGCCGCGCACTACGACCACTATCTCGGTGACTTTCCAGCACGACAACCCGCCGCACCGAGCTGCTTCCTCAACCACCGGCCGACGAACCAACGGCACCGAAGCCCTCGCCGTGTGAACACGACTTGATCTATGGGGAAAGTCCAGCGTCACTGCATCCGGCCGCCGCCCCTGGCGAACCCGACAGCGACACCCCACACCGCTGGCCAGGGGCGGCGGACCCACGAACCAAACCCGTCGAAGGAGGCAACAAGCCGTGCAGATGCCGCACCGCCACGCCGTGCCGCGCACCGTCAACGACGTCCTGCTGTGGCTGCTCGCCACCGACGTCGCCGCCGCCCACCAACCCCATCCCGACCAGCCACGTCGCTGCGCCAACCTGCGTTGCGGCGGCTACCTATACCCGTGCCCGCCGGCACGGGACGCCCAGCGCGCCTGCCAGGCCGCGACCCGACCTGCCCCGTCCACACACGGCAGCGCCCGAGTGCCCGTACCGACCGCCCGGTTCGCCGGGTGGTTCCGGCCCGCGCGCACGCAGCCGGATGCCTCACCGCGCGCCGCCTGACCGACAGCGGAGCAGCCCACTCGGTCCGGCGCTACTGGCGCCCGACGACCCTGCACGGGCTGACGTACCGGTCAACCGGTAGCCGGACCCACGGGGTCTGTGCCTGGCACGGTCAGCGCTGGCTCTCCTCAGCCCTCGAGCAGGCGGCTCGGCACTCCCGGGGAGATCCCGGTCCGTCACGGCCCCATCGCGCATCCGCTTCGGCACCTCAACCTCAGTTCGGTCTGCAACGGGGCGCCGGTCACTGGCAGCGCCGCTGCGACCATGCGAAAGGAAGCCTCATGGAACCCGTTCTTGAACCCGACATCAAGTGCGACGACGACGCTGAAATCAGCGTCGGCGACGCGGTCCTCGGCAAGTCACGGCTGTTGTCACGGCAGTGCGACACCTGCATCTTTGCCCCCGGCAACCGGATGCACCTCGCCCCCGGCCGGCTGCGCGCCCTCGTTACCGAAGCCCTCCAGCGCGAAACGTTCATCGTCTGCCATCAGACATTGCCGCACGGCGGTAAGCCAGAGGCCAAGCCGGCAATCTGTCGGGGCTTCGCAGACCGCTACCGCACCCAATCGCTGCAACTGATGGAACGGCTCTTTGGCTTCGTCGAGGTCGACCCGCCACAATCAGCCGAGCACAGACCCGCGGCAGGGAGTTGACCGCCGTGAAGTACGAGGCCCGCTTCGCCTGCCGCCCGGGACTATCGTCTGCCGGTGCAAGGCCCGCCGCGGCTAGTGGTCCGCTGGAACCACCAATGTCGTAACTGACCCCTGCCGCATCGCCAGGCGTAGTGGGGTGAGCAGGCCGGCCTTCAGCGCTTGGTGCTCGGATTGCACCACAGCGCAGCCGATCCGCCCTCAGCCCAGGGAGGACTTTGCTTCTGACGGGGGTGTCGCCACAGCGAGGCGCCGGGCGTCATCATGGCCGGATGGTGGCAGTAGAGGCGTGGTTTCGCGGTGGGCCGGTCGACGGGAGACTGATGCCTGTGGAGGTCGCCGCCGACGGCAGCCCGCCAGCGGTGGTCAAGCTGCCTCAGACTGGCTCTTACGTCGGGGCGAGCGATGTCGCGGCGCCCGCAGTGGAGCACGTCTACGACCTCGTCGACAGGATTGATGACGTCGAGGTCTACCAGTACCGGCAGCCCGTCTCCGAGCCGGTCAGATTGACCGATTAGGCGGGCGGCCCTGCTCAGCTCAGCTGTTCCCGTTCGCGTTGCCGGGCGGCAAACCGTTCCAGTGCGGCCTGGTGGGCGCGTCGGTACTTGCGCCAGTACCGGATGCGCCACCAGCGCAGCTGCACTCGTTGCAGGAACGATGCCCGCTGAAACGATCCCACCTCGTAGCCGTACCAACCATGCTCATGCTCGGCTTCGCTCGGTGCCTCGCGTGTCATGCGGCCAGTGTCGCACCGACTCCCGCCGTTGACGTGGCGGCCACGCGCAGCACCAGGTCTCCACCTGGAACGCGTGCGACCGCCGCCACTGACGCGCTGACTGCGCTAGGTGCAGGTGAGCCGACCGTGGTGGCTGCGATCGAAGTGAGAACACCGCCTTCGCGCATCGGCGATGGCTCCACCGGGCTTTGTACGTGCGCCCGGGGCTAGACCTGCCGGGACACGACGTGTCGCTGCTGCTCGACGACGAGGCCGACCCGCTCTGGGATGACACTGCCGGAGCGCGACCGGGCGGCTGGCTCATCGTCGGGCGGTGGACCGGCCAAATCAGATGTTGCCCCAGGCAACCGGCGACTGGGTCAGGACTTCCGGGGGAGGCACCTGCGGAGACGCTGTGAGAGCGTTGGGGGTAGCGCGCTCGATACGGGGCAGCGCGCCATGCAGCCTGGGAGACCTCCACACCCATGACCACCTGCTATGACCCTGCCCAGAACCAGCCCGGCCAGCAGCCGATGCCGCCGACCGCCCAGTTCCCGCAGGTCCCCGCCCGACAGTTCCCGCCGCAGCCCGGCCAGGTGTTCCATGCCGTCGGGACCATCACCGCCAGGACGCCTCCGGCCGCGAGTACGACGTCGACGGAGAGGGCGCCATCTACGGCCACGACGACACCAAGGGCTTCCTCGACATGATCAACCCCGGCAACTCGGTGAAGGCGAACGTCTACTTCGAGGTGCCCAACGGCACGAAGCTGAAGGCAATCACAATCGCCGCCGGGCTGTTCACCTTCGCCGAGGACGCCGTCGTCAAACCCTGACAGGCCAGAGGCCTTCGACACCTACCCGGTCTCGACGCGCCAGCCCGCGCTACCCCCTCAACTGTTCGGAGCTGTTTCCCTTGCACGTACGTCAGGAGCCGATAATGGATAACGAGATTCAGCTGATCAGTGACGGCGATGGACTGGCGGTCATCGGACATCCGACGGCTGTCGAACGTTTCCTCGTCTCCGAGGGATTGCTGTCGAGGGACCTCGGACTGCACCGGCTCGGATCTGTCCTCAGTGCCGGGGCGGCCGCGGCACAGGCGGGTTCCGAGATTGCCGCCAACTCGGGTCGCTGGGTGCAGCTGACCAAGGAGTCCGCGCAGGCTGTCCACAAGTACGGGCTGATGCAAAGCAAGACTCCGGGCGTGCACCATGCGATGCTGGGGCAGCCGGGCTCGATCAAGAAATGGCTCCAGATCTCCTCGAAGGGGCCTGGCGCGATCGCGGGTAACCCGGCACTACTGGCCGGTGCTGCTGGGATCATGGCGCAGCTTGCGATGCAACAGAGCATGAAAGAGATCACCGACTATCTCGCCACGATCGACGAAAAGGTCGACGATGTGCTCCGCGCCCAGAAGGACGCCGTGCTGGCCCGCATGATCGGAGTCGGCTTCGTCATCGAGGAGTCCATGACCATCCGCGAGCAGCGGGGCCGGGTCGACGAAGTCACATGGTCGAAGGTGCAGGGCGCGCCGGCGACGATCGCAGAGACCCAGGCGTACGCGTTGCGTCAACTCGACGCGCTCGCGGAGAAGCTGGAGCGCAAGACCACGATCGGTGATCTCGCCAAGGCGGCCAAGGAAGCAGAGTCCAAGGCACAGGAGTGGCTCGCTGTCCTGGCTCGCTGCTTCCAGCTGCAGGACGCGATCGCCGTGCTCGAACTCGACCGGGTGCTGGACGCGTCGCCGGGAGAGTTGGACGGGCATCGCCTCGGGCTGAGGGCTACCCGGCAGAACCGGCTCGAACTCATCTCCCGGTGCACCGAGCGCCTGCTGGCCCGCATGGACGTGGCCGCGGGCCGAGCCAACGCCAAGGTGCTGCTGAATCCGATGGACTCCCCGGCTGTGGTGAAGTCGAGCAACCATGTCTCGACCGCCATCGTCGAGTTCCACGGGCGGCTCGGGATCGAGGGCGATCGACAGTCATCCGAGGCGAGACGATGGACGGACGCGGCCAAGGAGGCGAGGGACAAGGCGCTCGAGACGGGAGCAGACGGCGTCGGTGCCGCCAGGCGCCTCGGCGACGAGACCCTCGGCCGCGCCAAATGGGCGACGGGCAAGCTCTCCAGCCGGATCGCCGAGCGAACGCTCCGCCGGCGCGGGGACGACGAGGAACGCGAAGAGCATGACTGAGTGGGGCCGAGCGTCAGCCACATGGCCTCCCCGGTGGGTCTGGACCACTGAGTCTCGGGCTCGGTATGCCTCGACAGGCTTCATTTGAGCCGTCCTGACCCCGTCAGCGGCCACCTTCGTCTTGGGGTCCTCCCGTTGCTCTCGATCTGCAGGACTCCACGGCCGAGCGTCCGGTAGGAGAGAGACTTTCCTCTGCGGTTCTCAGCGCTGCTTTCCAAACCTTGTCGGTGGCGTCCTCGGGCGAGCGATCGGCGCAGCGAGCGGATGTCTGCGCACCGCGGGCCGCCCGACAACACGATCACATGGTGGCTGGCCCTACCGCGTCAGTTCTGACGCCACGTCAGTGAAATATTGAGATCGTCGTCTACCGGCCTCGCCACGGCGACGAGCGTAGATGCCGTCCGGACCGCTATCAGTCGGCCAAGGTTTCGGCCGCCTGCTGCAGGTGGCGGGCGGCCGCGGTCAGCGCGAGGACGGCCCGGGTCGGCAGCAGGCCCGGGCGTGACCCCTGGCGCAGGAATTCGCGGGCCAGGGCGACGTGCCATTGCCAGTGCCAGTCCGCCCTGCGCGGCTCCAGGTCGTCGAGGCACAGGTACGTGGCGCGCTCGGTGACCAGATTGAGAATGTAGGCGTCGGTGGGATCGCCGGGGTCGGGCTCGAGGCTTCCGGTGCAGTCGCACAGGCCGGTCGCGAAGCCGGCCTCGGCCGCGAGGCCCGACCACAGCATGGACTCGATGCCCGGGCGGCGGACCTGCAGGACCAGGTCGACCAGCAGGCGGGTCGTGTCGGTCGCCCAGTGGTGGAGGCCGTACTGGGAGGCGTCGATCAGCAGGGGATGGGGCTCGCCGACGGACTGCACCAGGACGTTGCCGGAGTGCAGGTCGCCGAAACCGCCGGCGTGCAGCACCTGCTCGCCGAGGCGCTTCGGCGCGACGCCGGGCAGCGCGCCCGTGTCCACGAAGTCGCGTAGCAGGGAGGCCATCTGCTCCGCGTCGGCCTGACCGGCGCCGCGGTCGTCGCGCCACACCTGTGCGTAGGTGCCGAGGGCCTCGAGGACGCGGCCGTGCAGCACCGGCGACATCGTGAGCCACTGGCTGACCGGCTGGCGCTCGCGCAGGCCCGGCTGCAGCAATTCTTTGAGGTGGCCGCGGTGCAGTTCGCGGGCCACCTTCGTCGCCTGCTCGGTGGTGGTGCCCGGCTGCTGCAGCCAGTCCTTGAGCGTGACCGCGTCTTTTGCCAGCTCGGCGGCGATCGCGCTGTAGCCCGACTGCTCGTGGGACCGCAGTTCGCGGTCGAGCCGGACAAGTACCTGCGATCGCAGCGCCCGCGCCGCTAGGCTGTTCGCCTCCTTCTCGGCCGCGAGGGATGCGCGATCGAGGCCGATCTTGAGGACGAACGACTCTGTGGGCTGGCCCGGTTGTACGCGAACGACCTTGCAGACGTGGGCGCCGGAGCGGCCGGGAGCGAGGTGCTGGACGGTCAGCGAGGTGCCGGTGTCGTCGTCGGTCCCGAGGCACTTGACGATCAGGGTGCGCGCGATCAGTTCGCCGCGCCTCATGGCGTCGCGGTATTCCCCGGGCGGGTCGCCCAGGCTGTGGAGCATGGATTGCACTCCCGCCTCGGGCGCGAAGACGATCCGGAATCCGTCCTCCCGATCCTGCACGCGCATCCGCTCGCGGATCCTGCGGGCGAGGTTTTCGCCATCCCAGCCGTTCCGGTCGCCCTCGAACGCTGGAGACATGGTCAGGTGGTTGTCACGGATAATGGCATCATCCGCACCGGCCCCCATGGAACGTTTTAGGAAATTCGGGTTTTTTTTCGATTCCCCGGTCACGACGAGGATGTAGCAGTTGTCCTTGCGACGTTTGCGTAACTCCTTCACCACGGGGAGGCAGGTCTCGTCGTTGAGGTCGAAGTCGAGGACTGCGAAGTCGAAGTCCACCTCGCGCGCCAGCTTGACCGCCTCGGCAGGGGTACTCGCCTCCTCGTACTCCACCTCCCATTCTCCTAGTTGGGAGAAGCCGTAGTCGAGGATGTCCTGGACCTGCCGGATCACGGCCGGCTTGTCGTCGACGACCAGCCCGCGCGCGAGGGTTTTCATGTCGGCATCCTCCATCGGTCGAGCTCCACCGTCACCGCATAGGTCCACGGCCGCTCGAACTCGGCCTCGTACAGCGTTCCGCCGAAGCGCTCGAGTCGGTGCCGCAACGTTTCCAGGCCTTTTCCGCTGCCGCCGGACTGCGGCGCGCTGCCGGTATTGCGGACCGTGATCACCAGGCGGTCCTGCCGGTAGTCGAGTTCTACCCGGAATTCCTGCGGCACGTCGGCCACCCGGTGGGTCGTGCGTGCGTTGTGCCGGATATCCAGCAGCACCTGCTGGAGCAGCCGATCGGTACAGAAGACACGGAAGGCTCCGCGCTGCTCGGCCGGCAGCAGCCCGTCATCGAGTACGTCGCCCCGTTCCCCGAAGAACTCCCGTACCGTCGGCAGCGCGTCGACCGGGCCGCGCGCGACGAATTTGCGCAGTACGGACTTGTCACCGTCGAGCGCGAACCGCAGCCACCACAGGAGGTCGGGGAGCAGGATAGCGGCCTCTTCCTTGCCGGGGACCATACCGGACTTGATCTTTCTTACGAAGTTGTCGACGCGCACCGTGGTCTCGTCGATGAACTTCGGCCCGTCCTCCGAGAGGGTTCGCTCCCACAGCGGAATCTCCTCCTGGGACAGGTCGCGCACTGCGCTGTGACTGACCAGGATGTCCCGCAGCATCGCCGCGTTCGGCAGGATCACACCGAGCAGGAAGTTTTGGCAGTGGCTCCAGGCCTCCCCGATCGCCTCGTGGTTGCGCGGCAGCCAGCCGGTGGCGATGACGAACTCTACGGTCGACTTCGCCAGCCACATCGGGGTGGAGAAGTCGTGCGCCGCGTAGGAGATCTCGTGCCTGATCTGCGACCAGGCCTCCTGCTTGCCGGCCGGCGGCGCGTACAGCGGCCGCCGCGTGTGCGAAAGCAGGTAGCGGACTAGCGGCACGCTGACGTAGCTGGACCGGATGCCCGGCGCCTCGTTTTTGTCGCGGAGGTCGTCTAGGAGGCGGCCCAGGGCGTCCGTGAGCTGCCGCGCCACGCGCAACCGGGGAAACGGTGCGCCGGTGCGCGGCGCGGCCATCAGCTGCAGGACCTCCAGCATGACCTGCGGGACGACGAGCCCCTCGTCACGGTTGGTACGCAGGATCCGGACCAGTTCGGCGGAGAACCGCTCGGGTGCGGCCCGGGCGAGCAGGATGACCGCTTGCACCCGCAGGCGCGCCTCGATCAGCAGCGCGGCCTCGCCCACGAGCATCGCCGCCGTCATGTCCACGATCAGGGCACGGCAGCGGGGAAACGACAGCGGCGCCGACGACAGCCACTGCGGCTCGGCGACCAGCAGCCGGATCAGCGCGTCGCGGTACTCCCGGTTGCCGGCCGCCTCTTCGAGCCGCTCCACCACCCGGGCGCGGCGCCTGGTGTTGACGTCGGCGTCGCGCAGGCGCAGCCGCCAGCTCAGATAGGCCACGCATTCGCGCTGGGTCACGTCGGCGCCGAACAGGTCGGCCGCCTGCTCCTCGAACAGCTGCTGCTTGGTGCGGGTCTCCAGCAGGTTCAGCAGCCACTCCCGGTGGTTGGCGAGCAACTCGGGCACGGGCGCGTAGAGCGTCAGCTCCGCGTACCGGCGGCGCAGCGCGCAGATGCCGCAGTGGCCGCTGCGCAGATTGCTCATGGCGGTCTGGGCCACGTAGTAGATCCTCACCGCGGCCCGTTCCTGAGGCGAGGACTCCTCCGCGCGGCGGACCCTGGCGATGCGCTGCAGGTTCACCGCGTCGCTGTCGCTGAGCCCGCTGACCAGCAGAACCACGGTGATTGTGACGGCGCCCTTGTCAGCCGCCAGCCCGACCAGCTGCTGCACCGTCCGGCCGCTGCTGGCACCGGAGTCGAGGATGAGCGCGTGCTCTACCGTCGGCAGCGCCGCCGATCCGGGCAGCTGCCAGTTCGCGGTGTGTGCCGCCCGGGGCACCGAGACCGCCTCCGCCCGCATGGCCGCCGGCAGCGCCTGCTTCATCTGGTCAGCGGTGACGGTCAGATCGTCCGCCGTGCCTTCGGGAAAAAGGATCGTCACCCTGGCCGACGCCTTACCGAAGGCCTCACGGTGGCGCCGTCTGATCTCGCTGACCAGGCGGCCGAACACCGCGTCGGTCCAGTCTCGCTCGCGGAACAGCAGCGTCGGGTCGACGTAGGCGGTGTAGTGCCGGTCGGCCGGGCGCTCGATGTGCCCGAGCCGGGCCGCGGCGTTGCGCTGCATCGTCTCGACGTACAGGTCTTGGTTGATGACCGGCACCGGGAGCGGCTGGCTGCCGTGCTCGGGGCTGCGCAGCACGGGGTCGATCGGCTGCGCCGGGCCGTCGTCGTCCGCGGGGAGGCCGACGTCCACCACGGCGAGCGACGCCAGCGGCAGGTCGACGCCGGGTTCGCCGGGCGCCCGCGCGTCGACGACGGTCGCGACGGCGACCGGATCCATGCCCAGGTCGAGCACCTCGGCCACGACGCCGGCTACCGAGTTGCCGCTGGAGACCACGTCGGTGACGAGCAGCACCCGCGGCCGCTCGTCGGTGTGGGGGACGTCGCGCAGGAAGTCGTAGTAGGCGCCTTGCGCGGTCAGCGTGCGGGCCACGGCGGCGGCGACCTCCGTCGGCGTGTGGGGAAGCCGCAGCACGACCAGCGGCACATCCTCGGCGGACGACGGCAGGCAGTCCTCGGCGCGGGCGGCGAGGGTGACGCCGACGAGCGCCCGCAGCTCCAGCTCGGACAGCACGCCGTCGAGGTTGAACCAGCGGCTGGTCCGGCGCAGGCTGGGCGTCAGGAACCGCCCGCGGCGCACGTTCCCGCCGGCCGCCGTGCCCTCGCCGATATTCTCGGGCGCGTCCCCGATCACGGCGGCGATCCGGTCGCCGACCCAGGTCGCCATGGCTCGCACAGCGCTTCGAGGTGACGCCCGCAGCCGGACCCGCTCGCCGTCGGCCACGACCAGCGCCGTGTGCCGGGCTAGGTCGTCCACGGCGGACATCTCGTCGGCGGTGAGCTCCGTCAGCGGCAGCGGCTCGCCTGCCGTGGACATCCGGCTCAGCACGTGTCGCTGCGCCGGCGTGCCGCCCGCCCAGTAATGCCGGTTGCCCGGCGCCAGCACGAGGACGGGCGGGGGTACCTCCTGACCGGCGGCGACGCGGTCGTCATACTCGGCGTTGACGTATTCCATCGCCACCGCCATGAGCGGGCGGTTGACGCTCGGGAACGCCAGGATGGCGGCCCGGTCGCCGCGGAAGCCCGCCACGATGTCGATTACCTGGAAGGCGGCGCGGCCGATCTCGACGTCGTGGGCGCCGCGACCCTCGTCCGGCGCGTTCACCGCCACGACGAGATGTGGGTTTTTCGCCAGGTTGCTGCGGATGTCGTCACGGCCGTTCTCGTTCAGCCCCAGGGGCGAGTAGAGCGTGACCGCCAGACAGCTCGTCGCCGCCGTCTCGCCGTCCGAGTCCGCCGTCGGCGTCCGCAACTCGCCAGCCTCCGCAAGCGCGGAGTCGCCCGGGTCGGCGAGGATGTCGCACTCGATGAGGGTGCCGGGCACAATCGCGGGCCCCCGGCCGGCGATTTTCTCGGTATTGCCCCTGTAGACGTAGCCGCTTGCCTGCCCCTGGCTGCTCAACAGCAGGGCGCCCTGGAAGGCGCGGACCACTCGGGCGACCTTCCACATCCCGCGGGCCGCGTCCTGCGCTCCGGTACGCGTGTCGGCCACGCTTACGCCCCCGTCGATGCCTCGGCCGGTGTCCGCCACGACTAGCCGGATCATCGGGCTGCGCGTCGCCGCGGCGTGCTGGGCGAAGCCTTCCAGCGACGGGTCGAAGTCGGTCGCCCGCTGCCCGTAGGTCTCGGGGTCGACGATCACCCCGCCGATCAGCACCTCGCTCGCCCCGGAGTGCCGTTCGGCGTTCTCGAGCAGCTCGAGCAGGATGCCGCGGGTCACTGCGGCGGCTGTCTCGGGCCGCAGGCCCAGCTCGCGCAGCGTCCGTTCCGCGGCGGTCGGCCGGGTGACCAGCGTGATGTCGCGCAGGCTCTCGCTCGGCAGCCACTGGTAGCGCATGATGCGTCGGTAGCGGTGCGGCCTCTCGGACGTCGGCGGAGCCATGAGCACGTCGCCGTCCGCGTCGGTCGACGTGGCGCCGCCGCCCGCGACCACCTGCTCGTCCAGGTGCTCGCCCAGCGCCTCGACTACGCCCGCCTGTTCCAAGTAGAGACGGCAGTTGTGCCGTTTCACGATGCGCTGCGCCGCGAGTGGATCGGCCGGTGTGCCGCTGGGCAGCGCGTCGGCGCTGGGCAGACGCACCTTGCAGTCGGCGCCCGCGGCCGCAGCTGCCCGGACGAAGACCAGCAGGTGGCCGAGGGCGACGAAGTCGGCGAAGCCCAGGTCGCTGAGGTCGATCAGCAGACGTCTGCCTCGCAGCGGGCCGGGTCCCAGGCGGGCCAGCGCCGCAGCCCACGTCGTCGCGTTGAGGCGGCTGCCGATTCTCAGATCCGTCATGGTGGGTGCCGTTCTGTCCAGGGCTGGATCGGCGATCGACTTCGAAGCTACCCACAGCGACTCGCGGATCACCATCCCGTAAACGCGTATTGATTTCGCACCGGCAGACATGATCCGATCCGACCGTGCCGAAAATAGGCCGGAGTGGAGGTGCACGGACGTGACGGTCCCCAGCTACGACGGAGCGCTCGCCGAGTTCAGCGCACTCCGGACCGAGATCGACTCGCGATCCAAGTATCAGCAGCAGATCCTGTCGTTGCAGCTGACCCTCACGAGCGCCCTTTTCGGACTCGGCCTGGCCAAGCCGGTGCCGCTGGGCGTCCTACTAATCATCCCGCTAACGTCTTACCTGCTCTGTGGGCGCTACATTGGACAGCGCTCTGCCATCCGCTGGGCGTCGCGGTACATATCCGAGCAGCTCAGCCCGCGAGTGCCGGATGGCCTCGGCTGGTCGGCGTGGGTCGCCCGGAACCGCCGACCCGACCGCCTTTTCGACTGGTACGTGCCAATGCTCATCTGCTTCCCCGGGGCGAGCCTGCTCGCGCTCGGCTGGACCCTGCGGCTCGTCTTCGTCCCAGGCCACCGCTCCGGCTGGGCCACCACCGGTCTGGTCGTCGTCTGGCTGGCCGGGCTCTTCGCCGCGGCGGGATGCGGCTATCTCGTCAGCCGCGTCTTCCGCGACCGATCACCGGCGGCACCCTCGAGCCCATGATGCGAAGCGCTGGGCGGAAGGCTTAGCCGCTTGCGCGGGCGACCGCTTCGCGCGAACGGCTGTGGTGGTTACATGGCCGCGTCCGCCTCCTATAAGATCCGGTCCGGCTTGTCCGGCAGCCCACTGGCCGCCTGAGTATTCGCTGCGACCCTAATGGAGATACCGGGTCAGCCGTTGGCAACCTTTCGATCGCCATTCCGAGCGCAATGCACTCACATCGGCGAGCAGCGGATGCGATGCGCCGGCGACGCCGCATCGCTAGTGATAGCGCCTTCAAGACCGCTGGTGGTTGGGCACGGTACTTGCCTCCCCTCATCGCCGTCGGTCCGCTGGAGGCTGTGCGCGTTGGGCTCAAGGCGGTGTTTACGGTGACCCGTGCGCGGACAGGTGTCAGCGAGGGCGTCAGCGAGGTGCCGGTTGACGTGCGCTGGAGCCGTTGCGTGCCGGAGACGGCCAGTGGCGGCGCACGGTGCGTTCGGACCTGCCGATTCGGGCGGCGACTTCGGCCGGGTGCAGCGTGGGGTCGCGTCGCCGCCAGTAGGCGACCGCTGGGGCGGTGTCGACCGGCACGTCGTCTGGGTTGGTGTCCGGGGCCGCATGCGGCAACTCCGGGCTGCTCGCGCCGTCGTTGTCTGCAGGTCCTGGCTGCGAGGCCTCAGATGGCCGTGTCGGCGGCGTGTCGTGAGCCGTGTCGTGAAGCGTGTCGCCGCGCCGTGCCCGGGTGCGGGCCGCACGGATGACGGTCGTGGCTGGTGATTGTTCGGCTAGTGGCGGAGCTATTGGCGGTGTGACCAGGGCTGTGCCGAGCGTCGCGGCGTGGATCCTGGCGGTGATCTCGACGAGGCTGACGCTGGCGACGATGACGAGCCCGTCGACGGAGATGGGCAGGAGGTAGGCCGCGCCATGTTCGGTCTCCCCGTAGCGGGCCGCGACGCCGACAAGGTGCCAGTAGCTGACCCAGGTTGCGATGGCGGCGATGACAGCGGTCGCGGCGAGGCGGATGGCGCGGAGCAGGCGACGGTGGTGGGGTGCGCGGGAGATCAGCTCGACGGTGAGCAGCAGCGCCAGAGGCGGCCACGCGGCGATGATCTGGCTTATCGGGTTCGGCCGGGCGTGCAGCACGTTCGCGGCCACTGACGCGACGACGCCGAGGGCGAGGCTTGCCCGTACCGCCCACCGCAGTCGCTGCAGTTGGTCAACGTCGTCACCAATCAGAGCGTCCGGTGAGTTGTGACTGCTGGATGTGTTCGCGGTCATCCGGCGCCTCCCTCCGTGTTGAGCGGGCGGCGGTTGCCGGAGGCATTGCTGTGGCGGCGAAGGTCGGCGATGAGTCGATCGGCGAGGGTGAGGCTGTCGTCGCTGGGTTCGGCGTCGATGTCGTTGAGCCGGCGTGCCAGGGTTCGGCGCAGCATCCGGATTCCCTCGACATCGCCGAGGTCTGCGCGGGCTCGCATCGCTGCCTGGTACAGGGCTTCGTGGTGGGGGTTGTGAGTGATGGCGGCGTCAAGGACGGCCAGTTGCTGCACGGGCTGCCCGGTGAGGGTGTCGGCGAGGGCGAGGTGCGCGTCGAGGGCTTCCTGGCGTATTGCCTCCCGGTAGGGCTCGATCCATTCGTAGTCGCAGCCGTCGGCGAGGGGACCGGTGTAGGCGTCGACTGCTTGGCGTAGCGCGGCGGCGCGGGTTTGTGGGTCGGTAGCCTGCGCGGCGTCGCGGATGGCTGTGCGCATGCGCCACAGGTCGATGTCGAGCAGGTCTCGGTTGAGGACGTAGCGGTGGTCGGGGTGGGTGACGTGTCCTGCGGATCGGCCGGCGTGGCGTAGGACGGCGCGCAGTCCGGAGACGTAGGTGTAGAGCCGGCCGGCGGCTTTGCTCGTTGGGGCGTCGGGCAGCAGGTCGTCGAGGATCGCCTCCGTGGAGGCCGCGCCGTCGTGCACCGCCAGGTACACCAGCAGCTCGAGGGATTTGGCGCGTGTTGTGCGGTGGGGGTCTGCGCCGACGACGGCGGGTGCGCCCAGCACCTGGATCCGCACGGGCTTGCCGTCCTCGGGGTCGCTGCCCCTGTCGCTGGTTGCCTGATCTGGCGCCTGCGAATTCTCAGGGAGCCTGGATGCTGGGCCGGCGGTGCTGTCCTGGTGCGCGTCTTCTGGCACGGCAGCGGTGCTGCGGGGTTTGTCGGCTCGGGTTTCGCCGCCAGCAGCCGGGTCGGTGATGGCCCCTTCGGTGTGGGTGGCAGGAGAGGGCGGAGTCTCGGCTGCGGGCGAGTGGGCAGCGTCGGCGCGCGCAGCGGATAGGCGTTCGGTGGGCGCGGGGACCTGTGGCAGCCCGGTGTGTGACTCCGCGAGGGTGGTGAGCAGGTCAAGGGCCTCGGCCGGGTTGAGGACGGTGAGGCGGTCAATCTCGTCAGGGTGGGTGGTGTGCCGGGCGTCGCGGTCGCCGGAGGTGGTGGTGCCGTCGGTGGCGACGGTGATGGTGTCGCCGGGGGGCCAGTGGCCGAGGAGAACGCCGTGGATGTTCAGGCGTGGGCCCTGGTTGAGCAGGGCGGCGATCCGGGCCTGCTCGCCGCTGGGGTCGGCCAGCAGCATGACTGGTGGGACGGGTTCTTCGTAGGGGTTGGCGGCGCGCAGCTCGTCGACGGTGCCGACGTCATGCTGCTGGAGCAGCCGGGTGCGGTGCATCGTCTGCGCTTCGAGGATCCGCAGGGCCTCGTCCAGGTCGGAGGTGACGGTCAGCCGCGGCGTACGGGGCACGTTGGCTTGGCCGAGCAGCGTCGCCGCGGTGGCTGAGGGCAGGACCACCTCGGTGCGGGCGTCAGGATGTTCGGCGCCGCCAGCGGCGAGGGCGGCGATGAGGAGTCCGCGGGCGGCAGCGTGCGCGCCGGGCCCGGTGAGGCCCAGTCCCGCCGAACGCCGCGGCGGCGACAGCAGGGTGTGCGGTGTCGGCACGACCGGCCTCGGGCCTTCGTCTTCAGCCTTGTCAACGGCAGGGTGCGCCTCGTCGCGGTCCGATGTCCGGTCGTGCCGTTCACCGCTGGCGGTGTGCCGGTCCGGGTAGGGGTTGGCGGCGCGCTGGTGTGCCGGATCGCCCAGGTGTGAGTAGCGGGCGGTGGCGCGACGCAGCCCGCGACGGATCTGGGCGACGACCGGCGGCATGGGGGTCAGGGTGGTGTCGTCGAGGCGAGGCCGGTTCGAGGGTGTGCGGGGGACGTAGCGGCGTCGGCGGTGGGCCCAGACCAGCGCGACGGCGGCGACGATGGCGCCGGCCAGGCCGAGGTCGACCCAGCTGCCGGTGGGAAGCGACACGCCTGGGGAAGGCTTCTCGGCCGGGCGGCTGGTGTCTGCCCTTGGGCTGATCGCGTTGCCTGTTGAGCTGGGTTGGGCGGCGTTTCCGTGGGGGTTCGTGGTGGCGGCGGGTTGCGGGGCGGGCGGGTGTTCGGTGTGCGCTGGCGCCGGACGTGACGGTCGCGGGTCGGAGTCCGGCGCCCCATGCTCGTCGGGATTGCCGCCCTTCGGTGGTGCTGTGTTAGCAGGCGGGCGTGCCGTGGGGGGTGGGTCGGCGTCTGCCGGCAGGTCGAGGGTCCAGCCGGGGTAGATGACGTTCGGGTCGCGCAGGGTGCCGCCGACGTGGGTGAAGTGGGTGCCGCGGTTGAGGGCGAAGATTTCCGGCCAGCGGTCGGCGTCGCCGAGGGTGCGTGCGGCGATACGGCAGAGGCTGTCTCCGCGGCGCACGGTGTAGGTGGGTGTCTGCGCGGCTGGTCGTGGATCCGGGCTGGCCTGGTGGTGGGACGTGGACGTGGTGGTGGTCGGTTCGGCGGCGGGCATTGCGCTGTTGCTCGTGTCGGTGGCGGG
Organism: Micromonospora sp. NPDC005305; assembly: GCF_040607315.1. Classification (NCBI taxonomy): domain Bacteria; kingdom Bacillati; phylum Actinomycetota; class Actinomycetes; order Micromonosporales; family Micromonosporaceae; genus Micromonospora; species Micromonospora sp. NPDC005305. Next base: position 39,621 of record NZ_JBEXGL010000030.1, read on the forward strand.
GTTGGCGTGTGCGGTGGCGCCCGTGGCGGTGGTGACGGCGGTGGCGCCGAGCAGCGCCGCGGTGAGGCCCTGGAGCGGGCCGGGAAGGCGGAGGGTCGTCGTCCAGCGCAGCCGGCGTGCCAGCGCGGCATAGGCGTGGGTGAGGATGGCGGTGGCCAGGAGCAGCCACAGCGCCACTGCTCCGGCTTCGGCGAGGACGATGACGAAGCCGGTGCTCATCGGTTGGGCGATCCACTGCCGAGCGGTGGCCGGTGAAGGTAGCTGCGGGGTCCATGTGCCGGTGGCAGCAAGGATCACCGGCACGGCTGTTGTGGACAGGACGACCGTGGTGGTGGCTGCTGCGCGTGCTGTTGGGAACGTCACCTGGCCTCCCCTCGTGGCCCGCGCTGGCAGGCGGGGTGCTGCCGGTGCGTGGGGATGGACGGTGCCGTGACGCTATGGCCGCCGTGGCGGTGATGGGCGGTGATGAGGGCTTACAGAACCTGACACGACCTCACACGACCTCACACCCGCAGGTCAGCGCCGCCCCGCAACAGCTCCTGACACGTGGCCGCACGGGCAGATCAATGCTGCTGATGGGGTGAGCGGCTGGGTCAGCGCGAGGTGGGCGCGGGTTGGTCGCTGGCGGCAATGCCAGCGAGTTGCAGCCGCCTCTGGTAGCCGTCCAGGAGCTGGGCAGCGGCGTCGGCGTCGCCCAGCGCGCTCAGCTGGTCGGCAGCGAGTTGGTGCAGCGTCTGGTTGTAGGGGTCGACGCGGATGGCGTCCTGCAGGAGCCGCAGCCGGTGGTGTGGATCGGTCTGGGCCGCCGCGGCGCTGGCGTAGGCGTCGAGGACGAGCCGGCGGGTGGCCTCGCGCGGCGGGTCGATCCAGGCCCAGGTGTGACCGGCGGCGAGGTCACCGGTGTAGGTGTCGATCACCGTTTGCCAGGCGGGTGCGGGGTCGCTCAGGGCGGTGGCGGCGTGGTGGGCGGCGGCGTGCAGCCGCCACAGGTCGACGTCGACTCGATCGGGGTTCAGGTGGTAGCGGTCGTCGGTGTGTCGGAGGACAGTGACGCCGGTGGCGGTGCGGATGGCGGCCCGTAGGTCGCTGAGGGTGGTGTAGAGGCGGCCGGTGACCGTGTGGGCGGGCAACCCGGGCCAGATCGCCTGGACGAGGTCTGTGGTGGTGGCGCCCTGGGGATGGACGGCGAGGAGCACCAGCACTTGCAGGGCGGCGCTGCGGCGGATCGTGACGGGCTCCCCGCTGGCGAGGAGAGCGAGCCGGCCGAGCACCCGCACCTGAAGACGGGGGTTCGTGACCGCTGGGATGTCAGGCACTGCCGCCCGACGGTCACTGCCTGCTTGGCGGGGAATCCGGGCGTGGCCAGTCTCCGCTGGCTGCCGCCGCGGCGGAGCCGGTTCGCCGACGGAGTCCTGCCGTTCGCGAGCGGGGTGGGCGATGACGGCGAGCAGGTCCGTCGCGGCGGTGCGGTTGAGGACGCAGAGCCGAGGTCCTGTCCGCCCGGTGTGCTCGTCGCGGCTGTGGCCGTCGCGGTCGATGCTCCAGGTGGTCACGGGCGGTCCGGCGCCGAGCATCACGACGGTCGCGCCCACGTGTTGCAGGGTCGCGAGTTGGGCGGCCGTCGGAGCATTCGGCGGGTCGGTGAGCAGCAGCAGCTCCGGAAGGCCCGCTCCCCCACCGGGCGCGGGAGGTGCCTTGATGAGGGAGGCAAGCAGCGCGGCCGCATCGTCGACGGTGTCGACGACGCGCAGGCCGGGGATCGCTGTGTCCGTGGAGATGTCGGGCAGGAGGGTGGTGAGAGCGGTGTGGGTGATGAGCAGGCGGGTCGTGTCTTGTGGGTCTCGCATGGCGGCGAGCAGTCGGGTGAGCAGGATGCCGCGGGCTGCGTCAGCGGCGCCGTCTCCGGTGAGGGCGACGCAGGGCGTCGGCAGGGCTGGCAGTGCCGCGGTGGCGGGTGTGACGGGCGGCTGCTGAGTGTCTGCGTCGGTGAGGGCTGTGCGGACGGCGGTGACGGTGGTTGGTAGCGGCGCCAGGTCCGAGTCGTCGGGTGAGGGTTGTCCGGGTTGGTAGGCCCGGCGGCGGCGCAGCCACACCAGGGCTGCCGCGGCGGCGACCTGTTGGGCGGTGGTGTCGGGTAGCCAGCCCCCGGGCACGGTGACCCCATCGCCGGCCTGCGTGTCGGCTGCGCCGTCGTGCGGGTGGAGGGTGCCGGTGGAGGCTGAGACCGGCGGGATCGGTGTGTCCACGGTGGGGAGGTGGGCGGTGTTGAGGGCGGCGGCGCCAGCCACGGTGGTGGCCGCGGCCTGCCAGGGTGTGGGCAGCGGTAGGTGGCGCAGCCATCGGGCGCGGGCTCGTGCCCGGCGGGCGGCGGTGGCCGCGACGGTGCAGGCCAGGCCCAGCCACACCAGCCAGGCGAGGGCGGTGAGCCCGGCCGTGAGGGTGTGCTGGTTCAGCGGATCGGCGATCCAGCTCCGCATCTGCGCCCCGGTGGGCGACGTGGGCAGCGGCGGCCCGGCGAGTGTGGTCAACAGCCCCGGCGGTACAACCAGCATGGTCAAGACGAAGGCGGCTGACACCACCCGCCGGGGCCACCTCATCCCCCGCACTCCCACCCGGTGACCTGGTCGCAGGCTGTGGGTCGTCGGGTCATCGGGCCGGCCGACGAGGCGGTGGGGCTTGTTGGCGCAGGAGGCGGGTCCACAGCTGGCGCAGCCACCACCCGGCCACGGCGATCGCGTAGATCACCCCGAGGATTCCGGAGGCGGGCCAACTGACCAGCGCGGCGGTGATGACGGCTAGTGGCGCGCCGAGGATCAGCCGCAGAATCGGCTGGGACACGACCGCCATGACCGCGCCGATGCCGAGGAGCAGGCCGCCGACGCGTCCGGCGAGGTCGATCCACAGGACCATGTTCGGCCAGCGATCGGCGGTCAGGGAGTACTGGATCAGCGCCATGCCGAGCCCTGCGGTGATCACCGATCCGGTGGGGAACGCGAGCAGCTTCGACCAACCGCCGGGTGGGGTGCGCCATTGTCTGGCGGCGACGAGCGCCATCACGGCGGCAGCGGCGACGATCGGGGCGATCGGCAGGAGCGTCCAGCGGAGGAATCCGCCGACGGGGTCGCCGATGTAGAGGCTGCCGAGGACGGCATACATTCCGGCGACGGCGACGCCGAGGGATGCCGACGCCAGGATCCCGGTGCCGGTCTGCGAGCCAGGGCTGGCAGACGGGCCGGGTGTGCGGCTGGTGCGGGCGGTGATGGCGGAGGCGAGGACCGTGCCGGCGCCAAGGCTGGCGATCACGGCGAAGACGGCTGCCACGGCGAGTTCACCCCAGTTGAGCAGCGCCCACTTGTACATGAGGCTGCCGTTCCACTCGGGGGTGAGCAGGAACTGGGAGATCAACGCGAGCGAGGCGAAGCCGGGTACGGCGATCGCGACCGCCCGCCGCACCGGCGGCACCGGCTCCTCCCCCACCTGCTGCCCGGCGGTGGCGTCGGCGGCGCCGGCTTCCGCTGCCCCGCGGGCCGCCGCCAGCGCAGGATCGGGGACCACGGTGGGGGTGATCCCTGCGGTTTCGGTGAGCACCTTTTCCAGTAGCGGCATCCGGGCGACACCGCCGACGCAGTAGACGCCTGCGAGGTCTTCGGCCCTGATCTCCGCGGCCGCGATCGCATCGGTCGTCAGTTGGGCGGCGCGGTGCAGGATCGGGTGAGCGGCCTGTTCCAGCAGGCCCGTATTCAGCACGATGGCTGAACCCTGCGGCTGCGGAATCGTGACCGCGACATGGTCGGCCAGGGCGTGCTTGCCGGTACGGACGCTGGCCATGAGCGCCCACCGTTCGCCGTCACGTTGGTCAGGGCTGGTGCCGGCGAGCAGGGCGGCGAGGGCGTCGTCGATCGCCGTGCCGCCGGCGGCCGTGTCGGCCAGGGTGGCGAGGACCTCGAAACCGGCCGGGCCGCGTCGCAGGACGCTGACCTCCGCCCCCGCGCCGACGTCACAGACCGCGATGAACGATCCGACTGGCAGCTGCACGCCCGTGGCAAGGAGGTGCCCGGCGACCGCCACCGGCGCCTCGATCAGCGTGGGTTGGGACAGGCCTCCGCGGTGCGCCGCGTGACGCATCCACGTCCGCCGCCTCGGGCCCCACCCTGCTGGCACGACCAGCCGCACATCCTCAATGTCGGAAGCGGCCACCTGCTGCGCCTCCTGAGCGACTCGACGCAGGGTCGCCGCGACCAAATCGAGGGGATCGACGTCCGTGCCGGCGACGTTCAACCGCTGGTCAGGAGGCTGCCGCGGGGAGGGGATGAACCGATCAGGGACAGTAGCGGCCGCCTGCCACGCCTGGTGGCCCGTCAACGCCGCCCCGTCTGGGGACAGAAGAACTGCGCTGGGCAGCTCGGGTTCCCCGTCGAACAGCAGCGGCGCCCATCCGCCGTCCGGCCATGCCACCACGGCGCTGGTGCTGGCGCTTCCGCAGTCGATCGCCAGCCGCGCCTGCCCCGCTCGCATAGATCTTAGTCAAACACGAGGATCACCTTCACGTCACCCGTGAATTACTCACAGCCACGCACCAGGGTCCGCAGATTTGGCGGTGACGGGCCACCGCAGCGCGGTGCCCCGCGGTGGACGAACTCCGGCGCCCCCTCGCGCCTGACCAACCACGACTTGACCAACTACCGCACCATCAATAGACAGACGTCAATCGGCAGCCCCTATTGGAGGAGGCCATGAAGCCAGCCATCTACCCGATGACAGAGCATGCACAAACCGTAGCGGACAGGTGGACGCAGGCCGCCTTGTCCTGCGATCCCGCCGACCATGCGCGGGCCGAGGCGGCGGCCCGGCTCGCTTACCAGGCGGCCGGGCAGCGCGAGCCGTCCCGCTTCCTCTGGTGCCCCTCTCCCCTGTCCGCTGTCGAACAACTGCGACGCCTCCTCGAAGACGGACACACGTCGCTGGTCACCTCGGTGCGGCGCGACAACCTCAACCGGTCCCTGGCTGTGGCGCGGGCGCCGATCTGGGAGCAGACCAGCGAGCTCGATCGGTTCAACGCCTTCGGGGACTTCCACCACTTTATGGAGTGGACCGGTTACTACGGTGAGCAGCGCTACGACGGCGTCGAAGCCGTTACGACCTTATGGAGCACCCGTACCGCTGCAACCCCGTCACCGAACCGGAGCGTCGAACCCTCGAACCGGTGCTGCACACGGTGCGGCGGGTGTACGACCTCGTGCATGGCCCGATCTGGGCAACCATCGACGGCAACCTCACCGCCAGCTACACCATGCAGCCGGCCTGGTTCTGGGACGCCGAAAGCAGCATCGTGGACCAGGACGACGAAGGACGTGCCGTCGTTCGCTACTGCCTGAATCCCCGTGACTGGTTCTTCGAGCCAGCCTGGAACTACTACCCCGACTGGCTCCTGCTGGCCGCCATCGACACGTACCAAGAGGTTCTGGGCACCAGGCCAGGTGCCGCCTGGGAAGGATGCCGGGAGGTGGCCCTGGCAGCCGGGCCCTGGTGGCCGCTGACCGACGTTGCCGTCATGAGTGAACGCCCCACCGTCCTGCGGATCAACGCGCAGGGCCGGCTGCACGCCGAGGACGAGCTGGCTGCCGTCTGGCCCGACGGCAGCCTGATGTGGGCGCGGGACGGCAAGGCGCTCCCGCCGCGCTGACCATCCGACACAAGCAGGTCGCAACGGGCGACTCGCCGGCCGCTTCATCCGCGGTTGGGTCACTCAGCGACGGCGAGAACGCAAGTCGGCCGGAGAGGTGTGCCCTCTGAGCTATGTCGGACACTAAATTTTGAACCGCGACCCCTTGCACTGCCCTAGCCACCGCGAGCGTGGTCGTGCTCGCCGGAAGTGGTTGTTACCTGCACAGATGGGGCAATCTTTGGTCGCTTGTTGTCACTGCTTGTGAGCGTCAGGACAGGGTTCTCGGGGGCGCGAACGGGAGCACCGTCGGAACCGTTCACGCCTCATCGCTCCGCCACCACTGCGCAGTCCTGGAATCGGCGTACGGGCCGACCTCACCTCAGCGGCAGCCGAAACGTGGGGGTTCGTGCTCAACCAAATCTAGCCGCTTGGTGACCTCTTCGGACGCGCCGAAGAGGTCACCGAGCATGAAGCCCTCGTCAGGGCCGGGCCGCTGAGATTGGTCTCCAGAGAATAGGAATACTCCTGGCTGGCAGACGGACGCATGCCGAGGAGAGCACCTATTACCGGGCCGCGCGCCGGTGTGCGACATCGGCTGCTTGCGCTCATCTCTGGTGAGCCCGGTCCGCTACCCAGACGCGCTGTAATAGATCCGACACAGAATGCGCCGTCAGATCTTTACAAGCTTCCGTTGGCGGCGTTTGAATCAGCCATGGCGATACGTCGACCCGGCACAAGCTCGGCACGGCCGTGGGCGTGAGCACCACGCCGCCGCGGACCATGGCCGCTGCGCGCGCGTCGGGGGTTGATCGCCTCCTCTGCGCGTACGCCTGGCTCGAGCCGTCGTTCGCCCGCTACGTCTACACCGTGCTCATCCGCCCCGGTCTGTGCGCCATCCCACCGGCGTACGGCGTCGACTTCGTGGCGCTGGCGCGGCACACGATGGCATCGCGGCGGCACCGCGCCCTGGTTATCCTGCTCGCCACGCTCGACGTGCTGCTCGTCGTGGCCGCGGTCCCGATCGTCTTCGCACTCGGCGGCCTCTCCGCCGGCATTTTGCTTACCGCGGTGATCATCATCGCCGGCGGTGCATTCCTCATCTTCGTACTGACCGGATGGCACCTCTACGTATCGCGCACCAGAGCCAGCCGCATGCTCTCTGATCCCCACGGCCCGGGCACCTCCGCACCGATGCTCGACAAGGACCTGGAAGAGCGCCTGCAGGCGCGCGCCGGTGCGAACGTCATCGTTTTCGGCCACGGGATTCCGTTCGTGGGCGCGGGCAAGCTGCTGAACCGGTGGAAAGTGCAGGTCGACACGACGAAGGCAGGCACGGACGCCAAGGGCAACGTACGCACGATCCTGCCGGTCAGCGCGGAAGAGCTGCAGAAGGCGCTCTCGGTGACCATTCGTCAGGCCGGGATACCCGACGTCAAGGTGCACAATCGCCTGTTCGTGGCCGGCAACTACGCCACCAGGGTGCAGGGGCTGCTGCCGCAACCGGAGCAGCCGCCGACGTCCAGCGTCGATCGCAGCGAGATCCGCAAAGCGATCCAGAACGCGTCCGAAACGGCCCGCACGTACCTCTGCATCGAAAAAGACTCCTGGGCCGGCGAGCTTGTGGTCACCGTCTTCGTCCGGGCGGTCGAGTTCGGTACCGATCTGTTCGTGGAGTTCTACGCGTACGTACTGTTGCCGCTTCACCCCGTGGTCGCATCGGCGAACAAGATCCCGGTGACCTGGCTCGGTCGGGTTGGCCAAGCGGTCCGTTACGCCGTGCCGATCAGCCTGCGGCTGGCCCGCTGCGCGCCCGGCACACTGCTCCTGATGGCACGCTGGCGCTGGTTCATCGCCATGCGGCCGACCCGGCAACGACGGTTGATCCGCAAGCTGTCCACCTTCAACTATGGCGCGTCCGGCAGCATCCGGGCCGCGGTGGCCGCCAAGCAGCGGGAGTGGCTGTTCGCGTACGAGGACGAGGAGATGGTCGTCCAGACGCTGCGCACCCAGATCCTCAAGGTGATCGTCAAGTACGTGAAAGACCACGGCATCGACACCTCGGACCTGGAGCGGCAGCAGACACGAATTTTCCATCAGACCTACAAGATCGGCGATATCAAGGGTCGGAACGTGGTGATCGGCGACAACACGATCTTCAATGACCTCGCCATGGGATGGAGCAGCGCCGAGGACGAGGACGACGACGAAAACGGGGACGGCAAGGGCGCAGCAGGCAGCTGACAACGAAGGGGGCGACCGTGAGCCACTTCCAGACAGGCAGCATCAGTGGTCAGAACATCGTGGTCGGAGACGGCAACCAGGTCGCCTACCACGGGTCGTGGTCGCCGGCGCTCGAAGCGCTCTCGCAGCGCGTCCAGCAGAATGTCGCAACGGTTCAGGAGATCGAGGCCGCCCTGGCCGAGCTGCGAGCGGAGCTGCAGCGCCAACCGGTGCGCCGGGAACGCGTCCGCGAGCTCCTGACCACCCTGGCCACCGGGGCCGGCGCGCTGACCGCCATGGTCGAGAGCATCGACAAGGTGCGGCAGGCACTGGGCCTGCAGCCGTGACCGGACCGGTCTACGTGCTGGCCGACACATCCGGCTCGACGGTCCGAGACGGCTTCCACGAGGGCCTGCACCTCGCGTTGCCGCACCTCGTACGGCTGGCGGAAGACCAGGGACTGGACACCCGGATATGTCTCGCCAGCTACGGCGACGATGCCACGCTGCAGGTGCCGCTGATCGGCGCGCGCGACCTCACCATGATTCCGCGGATGCCTGCGGGCGGGCTGAGCTCGCTCGCGGCCGGCCTGCGGATGCTGGTCCGCGTGGTCAGCCACGATCTTCGGCAGCTGCGCTCGGACGGCATCACGACGGGCCGGCCGGTGACACTGGTCGTCGCCCACGGGCTGCCAACCGACCGCGACCAGCAGGTGCTGGCGGCCCGTGAACCACTCGACAGCGACCTGCACGTGGTCGCGCCGCTGGGAGAGGACCACCTCGCGTTCGCCGCTCTCGCCGCGACGCTGCACCCGATGCGGACCGGAATCGCGGGGCGGGTGGCGCGTTCAGTCATCGAAGCGGCCCGGCGCGCGTGGGCCGGGTCAGGGGGTTCCCAGTGACCAGGACCGGCCGGGTCGCTGCCCGGACGGCGCGACTTGCGTGAGCACCGTGTCCACGCCGCCCATCGCCAGCCAGGTCTCGTCGCCGACGATCGCCGCAGCAAGGAAGTCTGCCCGCGTCCCCGGAGCGCGCACCGTGACCGCGTCCCACCCCCGGCGGGCGAAGACGGCGTCCGCCCGGACGGCCACCACCTCCCCGGTCACCATTCCGGCGAACACCCGGGACCCGGCGACTGCTACCGTGACCACCTCACCCGGCACCGCGACGGATATCCAGGAGGCGATGTCGTCGCGGGCGATGTCCCAACGCGTCACCAGAATCCGGCCGCGGTCGGTGGCCGCCGCAAGCCAGGCGACATCGTCGGAGGCTCGGCCGACATCGAGCCGCGTTGCCTTCTCTCCAGGTGCGCCGCACGTCGGCAGGTCGTCGTCCGGGTCGTCGGCCGGCCAGGCGCGCCAGGTGCTGCGGCGCAATCGGTGTCCGTCCACCGACCACACCAGGTGGTGGAGGCTGTCGTCGATCGTCAGCGCCGTGATTGGGCCGCGTAGGGCAAAGCCGTCGCGTGCCGCGACCACCAGCCTCGGGGTGTCCGCGGTGACGACGTCCTGGCGGCAGTGGACCTCCGCGGCGTGCGCGCCCTGCGCCCCCGGCCAGACGACCACGGCCCGCTCACCGTTCCTCGTCACCGCGACGTCGCTGATCCCGTCGTTCAATGGGGTCGCCAGCTTTTGCCAGGGTGTCGGGCCGGTCCGGCCGACCGCCGCTGCGAAGATGCCGCGGGCAGTCCGGGATACCACCATCAGGACGCCGTTCGGCCACGCAGCCAGCCGCACCACGCCGCCCGACCCCGCCGCCGGCCGGACCTCGTCGGCCGTCGCCGTGCGCCACACGGCGACGACCCAGTCGGCGATGTCAGGTCGTAGCCCCGCCTGCTCGGACAACACCCGCCGGGCGGCATCCGGTTCGCCGTGCGCGAGCAGGTTCGGCACCCCGAGTTCGGCGCCGACTGCCAGCAGGCGCACCGCCCGGTCGTCGTGTGGCAAGAGGTCGAGCAGTCCGCGGCTCAGTCGCCGAGGCTCGGCGGCGAAGGTCGGGTCGGTTTGGAGCAGTCGGCGCAGTGCCCGGCCCGGCTCGTCGACGCTCAGCACGCTGCCCATCCTCCTTCTTCGCCCTCGCAGGGTCCAGGTCCGAACCGGAAGGGAGCACGATGGCCGACGACAGGCGCGCCACCGAGGATAACCGCACCCTGGTGCTGGCGTTCTATGTGGTGGTCGATGTATCACAGTCGATGGAGGTGACCGGGGCGATCTACAGCGCCAACGAGATTCTGCCCAAGGTCGCCGACGCGATCGACAGCAGTCCAATGCTCGCGGACATCGTCCGCTTCGGCGCGATCGATTTCTCGGACGATGCCCGCGTCGTACTCCGCTTGGGCGACTTGCGGAACGTGCCGACGCTGCCGAAATTCACCGCCCGCGGCCGCACCTCGTACGCAGCCGCGTTCCGCCTGCTCCGTCAGGAGATCGAAAAGGACGTCACCCAGCTGCGCAGTGACAACTTCCGGGTCTACCGGCCTGCGGTCTTCATCATCACCGACGGGGAGCCGACCGACGACGATCACGAGCTGAAGACGGCGTACGAGGAGTTGACGGACCCGCGATTCCAGGCGCGGCCCAACATCCTGTTGTTCGGGGTGGGGAATGCCACGAAGGAGGCGCTCGACCCGTGGGTGTTTCCCAAGACCGGCAACAAGTCCATGCGCAGCTACGTGGCCCGGGCCGGCGCCGACCCGAAGACCGCCATCACCAGGGCGGCCGAGGCCTTGCTGGGCAGCATCGTCGCCTCCGCCGCCTCGGTGAGCGAGGTCGGCGAGAGCGGTGGATTCGTTCCGCCGGACGACGAGGACCTCGATGACTGGATCTGATGTCGACGCCGAGCACGGCTTGTCTACTCGAGTCGGTGGTCCGCCGGGATGGTACCTGCACGACAACGGTCGATGGGTGATCGAGGATGCCGGCCGGCAGGCGGAGGTCATCGCAATGCCGGCCGCGGGCCGGGCCGGCACCCGGCCGGACACCATCGTGGACGGCGGCCGGCTGGGCGGGCTCACGTATCGGGCCAGCAGCCAGCGCGGCCTCGGTCATCAGGAGGTGGGCACACCGCGACAGGACGCATATCTGGTGCGACCCACCCCGGACCGCCGGTGGCTGGTTGGCTGCGTCGCCGACGGCGTATCCGAGGGCAAGCTGTCGCACGAGGCTGCCGACATCGTCTGCCAGGAGACCACCGTGCGCCTCGCTCGTGGCCTGACCGGCCTCAATCTTGACCGGGGACCAGAGGCCTGGGCCGAGCTCGTGTCCCGGTGGCCGGAGGTCGCCGCGGCGCTGCCCTGGTCGCAGATCGTCCAAGCGGCGAACGCCGCGCTGCGACGGGCGGCCAAGACCGCCGTACGCCAGGGCCTGGACCGCGCAGGTGACGCGGCCGGCCTGGCGGAACTGGAAAGCAGCTGGGACGATGCCAGCGCGCGCAAGGTCATGTCGTCCACCGCCGTGGTGTTCGCAGTCGGCGCAGCCGCGGCAGCCGATGGCGGTCACCCAGCCGTGGTAGCGGCCGTCGCTGGCGACTCCGCCGCGCTTCTGCTGCACGGCAACGAGTGGGAGCCGCTGAGCGCGGTTAAGAACGACGGCGTCGAGATAGCCACCACTGCGGTCAGCCCACTGCCCGGGCCTGTCCGGGCCGCGCCGCAGGCTCGGATTCTGCAGCCGGGTCAGGCCCTGGTCGTGATCACCGATGGCCTCGGTGATCCACTCGGATCCGGCGGTGGTGTAGTCGGCCGCTTCCTGGCGACGATGTGGCGGCAGCCGCCGGACATCCTCTCGTTCGCCCAGCACGTTGGGTTCTACCGCAAGTCGTTCACGGACGACCGGACGGCTGTGGCGATCTGGGTGCAGCGGCCATGACCGACGAACTGGTGATCCGACGCCGCACGCTGGGCAGTCTCGAATTCATCGGCCGGGGCGGCACCGCTGCGGTGTATGGGCTGCCCGACCTGCGGCCGGAAAGCCTCGGCGTCGAGGCGCCGCAGGGTCTGGCGTATAAGGAGTACTCGCCGAAGACCCGCGCGCGGGCCGGACCGGGTCTGGCACCCGGCCTGCAGGCGATGGTTGGGGTGCGCAGCCGGCTCGCGCCGGCCCAGCGGGCCCGGTGGGACGAAAGGGTCATCTGGCCGGTACGCCTCGTCGTCGACGACCACGGGGCTGCCACCGGCATCGTAATGCCGTTGATTCCACAGCGCTTCTTCCAACGTGTCACGCCGCGGTCCGGCGGAGTCATGTCGGTGCCGCGAGAGGCGGAGAAGCTCTTCGGCGACGTGGAAACAATGGAGCGGATCGGCGTCGCACCGGTGACCCAAGAGGTACGGGTACGACTGATCGGTTGCATCGCGGCGACATACGCCCTGATGCACTACGCGGAGGTGGTGATCGGCGACATCTCCGGCCGCAACCTGGTCTACGACCCGGACCCGGTCCGGCCCGCGGTACTGGCCTACGACGCGGACAGCGCGCGTCTCACCGGGAGCCGCTCGCCGTTCGGCAGCCAGCCGCACACGCCGCGCTGGGAGCCGCCCGAGGCACTGGCCGCCGCACGCCGCCACCGCGAGTCGTACGGCACCGTCCATCCCGATGCCATCGTCGCGCAGAGCAAGAGCACGGACGTCTACAAGTTCGGCCTGCTCGTGGTCCGGATCCTCGACTACGGCAAGGGACGGGCGGTCAACCGTGACCCTGCCGCCGCCACACGAGTCCTTCGCCGGGCGGGCCATGAGCGGGCCGCGCGGCTGCTGGTGCGCTCGTTGGCGGAGCAGCCGGGCGACCGCCCGACTCTGCGGGAGTGGTACGAGGCACTCCGTCGGAATCGAGCCGTGCCGAACGATCTGCCTCCAAGGCCCGGCGGGCCGGAGGCGCCGAGAGGATCGACGGGGCCCCGCGGCACCAAGGGGCCGCATGCACCGGAGGATCCTCCACCGGCCGAGACCGAGCGGCTGGTGGACGGCACGGTCATCGGCAGCTGGGTGTTCCGCGCAGAGAGCGGCTGGCATCGGCGCGATGGCTGACGACCGAACCCGCTGGTGTCGCAGCTGCGGCAGCGACCCGACCGCGAACCAGGTGTGTTCCGTCTGCGGCACGCCGCTCGATCCACCCGACGACGGCCCAGAGCGGATCGGACGCGTGGTGGTCCGCAAGCGACTGATCACCCGGCTGGCCATCGCAGTGGGCGAGCGAAACGACGACGTCCTCGTACTGGAACACGGCGAGGCCACCGTGGCGGTCCCTGCCGAGCAGTTCGACCGGCTTCCGTCCGTCGAATCCGCGTCGGCCGGGGTGCGCAGCGCCGCCGGCCGGCTCTGGGCCGCGCTCGGCTGCGCGGCTGTCGCGAAAGCGCGCTGGTCCCCGGAGGCGGTCGCCGCCGCCGCGCTACGGCTGGCTACCACCACCTTGGGCGCTCGGCGAGCCGCGGCGATCGATTTGATCACCCTCGGTCGTCCCCTACCCGCCGGCCTGGATCTGTCCGACACGGAAATCGCCTGGTACCGGGCGCACATCGCCGCAGTGGCAGGCGATGTGCCGGCTGCCCTGAAACAGTTGCGTATCCTTCCGCCCACACGGTACGTCCCTCGCGTGGGCCTGCTGCTGAGCCGGTTCCCGGACCTGGAGCGGGACCCGGACTGCGCGGCGAACGCGGTAGCCCTGCTGACGCCCCTCGTTTCACGGTCGCTCGACGCCATGGCGCTGGTCACGGCGCTCGACCCGGCTGCAACGGACGTCGTGGAGGTCGCGGCCCGCTATTGCGAGGCAGTTGGGCTGGCCCCCGCCGACGGGCCGTACGCCCGAGCGCTCGCCGCGTATCGCGAAGGACTGGCCGGTGTGCCTTCGGCGGTCCCGGCTCAGATCCTGGGCCTGCTTCCGGTTCCGCTACTGGATCGGCTCATCACCGCCGGGGCGCTCACCGAGGTGCCGCCGGGCCTGCCAGCAGCGGCGGCCACGCATTTGCGCTGCCGGCTCGCGCCTGAGCAGGTGGACGACGAGACGCTCATCGGGGCCGGTTTCGCCGCGGAGGCGGCCCGCCGCGCATACCTCGCGGGTGACACCGCGAGGCTAGCCGGATTGCCAGACGGCGACGAGGCGGTCCGCCATTACCGCGCGTTGCGGGAATACGTGGACACCGGCCGGTTGCGCGAGGAAGACCTTCGCCTCGACGCGCGCGCCGTCATCCGGCTGACCGATGCTGTTGCGATCGACTTCGCGGGACGCCGGTCGGCGCCGGAGCCGGTGGCAGCCGATCCGACCACCTGGCCACGCCTGTGGCGCAACGCCATGCTCGGCAAGGTGACGGTCGCCGCCGACGTCCGGCAGAGGCATCCCCAGTTCGGGCTGTGGCTTGACCTGTGCGGGCTTTACCCGGACCTGCAGGCCGGCCGGTGGGCGGAGGCGGCTGAGACCGGACGGACGGTGGCACGAGACGCGCACGACCCGCGCACGCGCGCCGAGGCACTCAACCTGGCCGCGTACGCCCACTGGCGGCTTGGACGCGGCGAGGAGGCGCTGCAATTGTTGGACCGAGCTCTGACGATCCGTCCCGTCGCCGATCTGGCCGTCAACGCGGCACTCATCGCCGAGGAGAGCAGCTACCTCGCCGCCCTGCCGTACCTGGCCCGGACAATGCAACTGGCGCGCGCCGATCACCTTCGGCGGTCGGCGGTCCAGCGGGCGCTGGACCTGTGGCAGGCATACGGGCGGCGCATAGAGCTCCCCGCGACGCTAGGTGCCATGATCCGGGCAACGCTGACGGGCCCGATCGACGACGACGGGCTGCACCGGCGGCTGCTCCTGCTGGCACTGCAGCACGATGGCTCCTGGCTGCTACGGACCACCGTGACAAGCAGCGGACAGGTCCAGGCGCTCACCGCGCGCTACTACCGGTCCCGGGCGGCGCTGGAGGAGCAGCGGTCCACCACCACCCTGGCCCAGACCGCCATAGAGCTCGGCACGCTGTGGACACTGCCGGCCCGGCCCGACTGGGCGGATGCGGAGCGAGACTGGCTCGCGGCGACGATCGACGAAATCCTCGCGGAGGAACCTGCCGCGTCCGTCGATGCTCTGCCCGCTGTCGAGGAACTGATCCGTCATGAGGTGCTGGACCTCCCGGGCCGGATACGGTTCGGCGCTCGCGCGGCGGTTCGCATTATCACACAGACCGAATGGTCACCTGCCCAGCAGAGCCCGTCGGTCGCCGAACACGCCCTGGTCACCGCCGTGACGACCTACCGGCGGCGACGGGGCGAACTCGACCCAGCCGAGCTGCGGGCGATCAACGAACTCCTCGGCGATCGGGTGGAGGAGGCGACGGTCGCGGTCGGCAACGCAGCCATCGAGTTCTTCAACGGCATGGTGAAGAGGTGGCGAGAGTTGGAACGCTCGGCCGGGGTGACATGGCAGGAGAACCAGCCGAACATGACCGAACGCCGCGGCCTCGTCAGGACGCTGCGCGCCCACGTCGAGCGGTGCGAGCGGTATCTCCGTCTGACTCGTGAACTCCCTGTGCGGGCCGAGGTCGTCCGCTGGCTGAATTCGTTCGTCGACGAGTGCCGGAGGCAGCTCCCGCCCATGCTGCGGCACGTCGCCTAGACGGGAGCACCCCATGGAATCGCGCAACCCGTATCTGATCCTCGGTATCCCGTTCGGTACCGGACGTGCCGAGGCGAACAAGGCTTTCGCCCGCCGCATGAAGTCGCTCCCGGCCGACGCCGCCGAGGCCGAGACCCGGAAGGTGGATCTCACCTGGGCGCTGCAGCGCATCGACCAGGGGCCGCGACAGCCTGACGCGGAGGTGAGCCTTTACCGCCTGCCCGCAGACCCGGAGGCCGGCTCGGTCGACGGCTCCGGGGTCTTCGCCCCTCCCGGTGAACCCTGCCCGATCGGCGACGCAGCGTTCGTCGATGCCTTGAACCAGGTCCGAATCGCCGCCGCCCGGGAGCGCCTGCGGCAGCTTCTGGGATACCGCTCCGCCCGTACCACACCACCCACTCCATGATTGGGAGGCCCGGAATGACCGCTTCGTTCGGTATCGACTTCGGCACCACGAACAGCGTCCTGGCCCGGACCACGGCCGAGGGCACGGTCACGGTCCCGCTCGAACGCCGCCTCCCGACGGCCTGGGCGGACCACGGGCTCAGCCGTGTGCTGCCCTCGGTGATCGGTTTCGAGAACGGCAGGCCCGCGTTTGGATGGCCGATGAAGCTGCGGAGCCAGGGCCGAGTCGAGGCAGTGAAGCGTCTCTTTGCGACCGATGACAGCGTCGAGGTCGATGGGCGGCACCTACGCGTGGAGGAGGTGGCGGCGCTCTTCTTCCGGCGCATCCGGGAGCGCGCCTCTGCGGAGACCGGCCTACCCCTGGACCAGGCGGTGGTGACGGTCCCCGCGAACAGCCGGGGTCGTGCGAGAGTGCGGACCAAGATGGCCGCCGCTATGGCGGGCATCGAGGTGCTGGCTCTGATCAACGAGCCCACGGCAGCTGCTATGGCGCATGCGCGGAAGATCGGGCTGGACGAGAGGATCCTGGTCTTCGACTGGGGCGGGGGAACGCTTGACGTGACGGTACTGCAGGCCGTCGAAGGCACTTTTATCGAGCAGGCGTCCAAGGGAGTGCAACGACTCGGCGGCCTGGACCTCGACGCGGCGTTCCTCGCGTGGCTCCGGCCGCAACTGCCCGGCTCGGCCGACTGGAAGCCACCACAACGGGGGCAGTTCCGGCTCAACCTGGAGCTCGCCAAGATTCAACTTTCGAAGCAGGCCGCCACCGAGGTGGCGCTGCCGACCGGCCGCTTCGCCCGCATCACACGGAGGCACCTCGAGACGGCCATCCGGCCCCTCATCGAGCGCACCCGAGGCCCGCTCGAGACCTGCCTGAGCGAAAGCCCGGGCCCGATTGACCACCTCGTGATGGTGGGCGGCAGCTCGCAGATCCCTGCGGTGCGGCGGTTCGTGGCCGGCGTCGTCGGCGTTGAGCCGGACGAGGCGGTGGATCCGATGACGGCGGTTGCCGAGGGCGCGGCTGTCGCGGCCGGGATACTGCGGGGCGAGATCACCGATCTGAACTTTTTTGTCGGCACCGAGCATGCCCTGGGCCTTGTCCTCCGCGATCCGGGTACCGGCGGACCGACGTTCGCCGAGGTCATCGGCCGGAATACCAAGTACCCGGCGAGTTCCACAGAGCCGTGCATACCGGTTACTGACTACCAGGAATCCGTCGCCGTCACGGTGATCGAGGGCGACCCAGAAATGCCGATCGGTCACGAGGACAACGTCGCGCTCACGACGTGGCAGATCAGGCTGCCGGAGCAGAGACGCCGGGCGGAGGCTACGCTGGACATCACGTACCGGTACGACGTGGACGGCATCCTGCATGTCCGGGTGGTCGACCGACGTACTGGCGCCGTGCTGATGGACGAGCGGCTCCATTTCGGCATCGACGTCGACGAGAAGCAACTCGCTGAACAGCGCCGGTGGATCGCCGAGCTGATGCCGGACCCGGACTGAAGGTCCGCCCTGTCGGGCGCTGACGGAACTCCGGCGGATGTGGTGTGGGTATCCGAGCTTTCCTCGGCGCCAGCGTCGCCTCAGCTCATGTAAGGGACTCCGGTGCTTGATCAGCCCGGTGGTTCTGGGGTTGCATGAGCATCCCGGTTGGTCCCGGTGGGTGGCGTTGAGTGCGGCTCTGAGGGTCCGGCCTCGTACGCCTGATTGCCACTGCTGGTCTGACCACGGGTGCCCCGGATGAGGGAAGTGGGCCGACCCTGTCGAGGTCGGGTCCGGTTGCAGCACATGAGTGGGAGCCGTTGTCAGGACGCCCTGCCTCCTTGGGACCGGGGTCGCTAACACCAAGCGCGCTGGCAAACGGAGGTAGCGGGCGATACCCGCACCGTCGACGGCGCCACGAACCGTCCTGCGCTGGCTGGGACATGAGCAGCCGACGCTGCGGTGCCCGCGCCGATGAGCCGTGCCCAGCCGGGCGGCATCCGCAACGTACGGGACGCCATGAATCCCGGTAGTGCGCAATAATGCCGCCGTGACAACCACGGCGTCGGCGACCGAAACACGCGGCATCTACGACGGGTTCGAGGGATACCGAACACCGACGGATGATGATTACCGATTGCTGCTCACGCAGGGATTGGTCGTGCTGGACACCAACGTCCTGCTGAACCTGTATCGGTATAACGCACAGACCCGGACCGACCTTGTTGCGGTGCTCAACAGGCTGGAAGATCGCCTGTGGGTCCCCCACCAGGTCTTGGTCGAGTTCTGGCGTAACCGGGAGTCAGCCCTTCGAGACCTACAGGAGACCGGCGACAACACCGTCGAAGCGCTAGGCGACCATCTTCAGCAGTCGATCAACGTTTTGCGGACGTGGGCCAACCGGGTCGCGCTGTCGGCGGAACGACGCGTCGAACTACAGGAGCACCTTGATCTCGCGTTCAACACCGTCACGGAGGCCATCAAAGGGTTCGTTGCCGAGGAGGCGCTCGGTCAAGCCCTGAACACGAACAACGACCCTGTCATCCAAGCGCTGGAACCGGTGCTCAAGGGCCGAGTAGGCAGCCCGATGACCGCCAAGGCTCGAACTGAGGCGATCGAGGAAGCCTTGCGGCGGATCGGCGCAGGCATTCCTCCCGGATTCAAGGACAAGAACAAGACGGACGAGTTGGCCGCTGGCGACTACTTGGTCTGGAGACAGCTTCTCGACGAAGCAGGCCATCGCAAGCATGACGTGCTTCTGGTAACGGGCGATGTCAAAGACGATTGGTGGCGCAGAGATCGAGGTCAGTCGAGAGGCCCCCGCCCCGAGTTGGTAGAGGAACTGCGCCACCATGTCGGGGTGCGGCTGTTCATGCTGCGACCAGAGAGTCTGCTCCTACACGCGCGCGATGTTCTTCGCGTTGATGTTCAGGAGGAGTCCGTTCAGGATGTAGAGCGTGTTGACCGGGTCCTCTTCTTGACGGGGTGGACACAAGAAGCCGTCCAGGAACTCCTAGCCAGACTCGACCTCCAGGCACCCGTCCAGGCGATGGCGATCCGCTTCGCAGCCGAGCACAATGGGTTCGTCAGCCGCGAGAACGTCTACGAAATCGGCCGATACAACGAGGGCCGGATGCTGCGTGGCTTCACCCGCCCAGCCAACCGCATCGCACAGGAGCTCCGGGACGAAGGTATCGCGGGCGAGGGCACCCTGGACGTCCTAAAGGCCGTCTATGATCCGGCATTCAGCTACGTACAAGCGAGCGGCTTTGAGATCCCTCACGATCTGGTACCGCTCGTTCGAGATCTGTCTGACCTTGACTCTTGACCTGCGTGAGTAGGTGTGTCACGAGGCCTTGGGTCAGTCGTTTGACGGTAGGACTCGTCGGGGACACGGGGTCCGACACTGTGCCTCCTCGGGTTCGCCCAGCCCAACAGGATGCACGTAGGCAACTACCGGGTGCAACCACCTGACGGAAGATAGACATCTACCAGCGGGCACCCATCAGAGATAAGCGCTGGCGAACTTGTCGCCGAGCACTGGCGTCCCGCCGCCGCAGCTGGCGGCAGCGCCGCCATGCCGCCACCCGGCTGGCCCTGCTACCCGATCCTGCGGGGTTCAGCGCGGATCACGCCCACACGACGGGCTCAAGATCGGATGCCGACAGAACCTGCTTGAGATCTCCGGTCAGCGTGGCGGTGCCGCGACACTGGCCCGGCTGATGAGGGTCGGCATGACGGCCCGGTGCAGCACGCCGCCGTCATCGGATCCGAGCTGCGCGACCAGCAGCTCGAAACTGGCCCGCGCGACCGCGTCGAAGTGGGGTCGCACCTTGGTCAGCGCTGGCATGAAGTACGCAGCCTCCGGCACGTCGTCGAAGCCGACGACGCTAACGTCCTCCGGCACCCGCCTGCCGTGTTCCTGGAGCCCGCGCATTACGCGTGCAGGTGGAGCAGCCCCGGCAGCAGGCCAGCGACATCCGGTCCCCGCAGCGTGAACGTCACGCTGCGGGGACCCGCTCCTTCTCGACCCCGTCCAAGGCGGCGGGGGTGATCGGTCGAGCTCGTGCCCGGCTCTTGCCGATCACCTACGGTCGGAGAGGTGGAGGTGCTGCTGCGCGGCGGGCCGGGTGACGGCGAGGTGGTGTCCGGCGGAGGGGAGACGGTCGTGTGGCGGGCCTGCTTGTACGAGATCACGCCGGAGCTCGCCCGCCGCAACGGGCGTGATCTTCGGGTGCACCGGCACCGCCCGGACTGCTGCGAGCCCTACGGCCGGGGCGCGGAGGACCGCTGCGAGTAACCCTTCGCAACGGGCGCGCGAGGCCACTCGCCATCCGATCCCCACGCCTGATCGAACGTATGTACGATCGCGGGGTGCAGGAAGTGGTACGGCGGTGGTGGAACGGCGTCTGGGGGCGCCTGACCCGGCGCGACGTGTGGCTGGTCCGCGAGACGCGCTGGACGGTGATGGCCCGGTCCGGGGACACGGAGTCCGGAAAGGTACTGCGCTGGGAGTTCGACTCGGAGCCACAGGCCCTGGAGATGGTTGATCGCCTGCTGCGCGCCGACACCGCCGGCCAGTGGCGGGAGCAGGACCGCGGCACTCCCCCGCCGGGCACCGGCACCGGCGAGGAGCGGCGGGCCACATAGTTGACGATTATGGGTGCGACCTGGTGCCCCAGACCGGGGCTCGAACCTGCGACACACGGTCTAGGAATGGTGTAGCGCCTGCTCCACAAGGCCACTTGTTTCTAAGGCAACCCAACGTATGCCAGCGTTGCCCTTGATCATTCCACGCATGTTCCGGATCTAGCTCCCGCAGCATGGGGCAGGTGCTCGTCAGTGATCAAACGAAGCTGGGATGGCTCTCGCTGCCCTTGGACTTGACTCTGCCGTGTTTGATTAGGTTGTGAGAGAGGCGCTGTTCACCCTGGCCGGCACCGCGCTCGGCATCCTTGGCACGCTTGTCACCGATTTCAGTAGGTCGAGGCAAGGGGATCGGCGGGAGCGTCGCGAGTCTTTGAGGTCTGCCTGCGCAGCTTTCGCTGCTGCTGTCACGCGTATGCGGCAACTCTGCATTGATCATCACCTTACAGCGTCCGACCATGGCTGGGAAGCGCGCATGAGCGAAGCACATGCCGAGGCGAGAGCTCAGTATGAGCGAATCAGACTAAGTACCGACTCAATGAAGGCTCAAGAGGAGGCGCGATACGCACTACGGTATGCCATTGGACTATGGCGGCAGGTAACGGGCCTACCGCTGAGAGCTGATGAGAAGCATCGTCCTCCTCTTCAACAGCTTGAGGACAGATTGTTGGCGCTGTACGTCGAAGTTCGCTTGGAGTTGGGCGTTCCGCATGCCCAACGCGTGTTTCCAGAGCCCGAAGAGCTCCGCAACCTGCCCCGTCAGAACGCTGGAGGGGCGTCGGCGGATCAACCGCGGCCCGCAGTGGTGGACGAGTAGCTGTGTTTGGAGCCCTTCCCCGTCCCAGCGAGGAGGAATAGGGTCGCGACGGACCTCCCACCCCGGATGATGCCGGCGCAGCTCATACACCAACGCCTCCATCTCCGCCGACGCCTGATGCACACCCTTGAGGACGACGGGACTGGTTCTCCAACCCGATCAGGCCCAGTCACGAAGCCTGCTCCCGTGCACGCGGAGGTGATCCCGCAGTCAGATGGCAATCCTGTCGCCGCTCAACTGCTCGCCGCGCAACCGCGGGTGATCCGGTCTGCGTGCGGGCGATGTCCTGGTCAGTGCCCCGCTCCCCCGCGCTTCGGGGGTGTTCCACATGACCGACGTATTCGCCGGCGTACTGATAGTTGGAAGCCGCCGACGAGGGATCAGGGCAACCCGCGAGAGCCGACGGTCACGTACCGGCATCACCGCCGGACGGCGCAGAGTCACTTCCCCCTGCGAGCCGGACATACACGTACTCGGATAGTCCTGAACGTGTCGCCGGTGGCATTGCCGTGAGACGATCAGTTCCAGCGTGATGACGGAAGGCGATCTAGGCCGGTGGCCTGCTGGTCATGATCCACTTTCTCCGCAGGAGAGGTCTCTTTCGTGCGACAATCATGGCGCCTGCTGGGCGCTTGGCTTGCTTTGGCTATAGGCGGAGCCGCAGGTGTCGGTGGCACGGCACTTGCATCAGTGTGGTTGTCCGCGCCGCTTGCGGCATTGACAGGCGGAGGCATCGCAGCCGTATCCGGAGTCGCGGCCGGTCGCGCAAGTAAATGGATTGACCGCCAACGCACGCTCCGGCGAGAACTTCCTGACCGCATTGCTGTGCAAGATCGGACCGGAAGACTTCCGAGGGTTGGCGACGTCACGAACCCAATCGTGCTTGGCGTCCATCCGGCTGAGCCCCGCTCCGAAAATTCGCAAGGGACCCTCGCTGATGTTACCTCCTACATCCCGCGAGACATCGATAAGGCGCTCAGGGAAGCAATACACCGAGAACCGCTCATCGTTGTCGTGGGTGAGTCGACCGCAGGGAAATCTCGGGCGGCATTCGAAGCGATCCGGGCGGAATGTCCGGACCATCTGCTTGCCGTTCCGTCAGGACGAGAATCGCTTCCCGCAGTCGCGGCTCAAGTAACTCATTCGCGTCGCTGCGTCCTATGGCTTGACGACCTCGAGAGGTTCATGGGACCAGGCGGCCTGACCTTGGCGATGGTAGCCAGCGTCACGACATCAACGCGAGGGCACACCACCATCGTTGCGACACTACGCACCCCCGAATACGAACGCTTCACTTCGCGAGCGGAAGATTCTCTCGATGACCAAGGCCGCGCTTTCTGGCGAGCCAGCCGAGACATTTTGCGCGGTGCCTGCATCATCCCGCTGGACAGGTTGTGGTCACAGGAAGAACTCAAGCTTGCGGCGTCCTATGCTGAGAAGGATCCACGAATAGCACTCGCGCTGAAGCACGCGAAGACGTTCGGCGTCGCGGAGAGCCTCGCCGCAGGTCCCGAACTTCTGAGCGACTGGCGTAACGCGTGGGCACCAGGTACCCACGCCCGCGGAGCGGCGCTTGTGGCTGCTGCCGTCGACTGCCGTCGAGCCGGACTGAGCGACCCGGTCCCCCACGACCTGCTGCTGGAGTTGCACCATCACTACCTAGCCGCCCGCGGCGGACCCGCGCTTAGAGCGTGTTTGAGAGGGACTTGATCAGGTCCAGATGAAGGTGCGCTTTGCCTGCCGTCGGGCTGGTCGGCCGCGGGTGATGCGGCGGGTCA